>DAORGN010000100.1:2394-16897 GCA_035340095.1 Pseudomonadota bacterium
CCGCCGCCGTTTGTCATTTCACTGGATGAACTCAAAGGCGGACTGACCGAATCGGTGCGAGTCGACTATCTGGGTGAAGGCGATGGGGGACTGTCCCATACCACCTATTATTCGATTGTGTCTGGATCAGCGGAATACCAAGCGCTGCCGAAAACGGAACAGGCCAAGCTTGCCAAACTGCAATCGAGCATCCTGCACAGTGCAAAGCTTACACCGACGGTACAAGTCGCCGGAACAGAGATCACCGGAACCCTTTCGGTGCAAGACGGAGCCCACGTCCGCGTGCAGGAAATCGTCCTGAAGGTACCCAAGAACTGGAACGGATCGCTCGTGGTGGCAGGAACCCCCGGAACGCGCAGCGAGCTGGCAAGTGATGCCGTGCTGGCCGCGTGGCTTGTCCAAAAGGGATACGCTTACGTTGCGGGCAACAAAGGAATGACCAACGGAGGGGCCGATGGGAATGCCACGCTGCTTGGGAAAAATCACATCACCGCATCCTGGGGAATGATGATGCATGATCTGGCGTTGTGGGCTTCCACTCGTCTGCAAGCTGCGCTTGGGAAAGCCCCTGCATACACCTATGCAGTCGGTCTTTCAAACGGAGGCTATCAAGTCCGGCGCGCGCTCGAACTCGACGATGAGAGGATTTCACAAGGACAGAACCGCCGTTTTGCAGGAGGACTCGACTGGGCCGGCGTGTACTTTCCGGGTGCGGTTGTGCTCGACGCAAACCGTGATGGGAAAGTGTCCCCGGCAGAATACGCCGCCGCGGTGCATTTGGTGTCCAGCAACGAACGCGCCGCGCTCGCGATGGGATATCTGTACGATCCAGGTACGGTGTCGACGCCTGCTGGCTATGGAACGAATCCTCCGTTTGCCGGTGCGGAAGCTGCGATGGGAAAGGCAGGGTTTGGCAGTCCATCGTCGATTCTGTGGGGCACCTACAACATCATGTTTGATGTCCTGAAAGCGAAATTCCCAGCATGGAAAGGAGTCGGATACTACAACCTGACCGCGTACTATTTTCGTGCCGACTTGATGGGACATGATGCAAAGGAAAGTGCGGCATACAGCATGTTTTCCAGCGGCAGCGGACACCCTCCTCTGTATGACTACTTGGCGACGGAAAAAGACGCCGGATGGACCGATGAAAGCGTAAGCTATGCCCTGCGGAATGCGAACAGCGGAACCTTTTCTGTTCCGCTTGTCAGCTTGCATGGTGACAAAGATGCGCTGATCGGTCTTCCGGGTCATGGAATCGCTTACGCCAAAGCGGTCGAGACCAGCGGAAACGCGGCGCTGCACCGCTTGTATGTGGTGCAACATGGCAATCACGTCGATGCGCATGCCGACGGAACGCTCGATTATGACTGCAACGGAATTCCCGGTGATGAAGGAGCAAAAGACAAGCTCACCCCGATGCAGCCGTATGTCGAGCGCGCGTTTTCCTATCTGATCGACTGGGTGGAACACAGCCGACCGGCCCCCGCTAGCAAGACGATTGTTACCGATCCAAAGAGCGACATCTTGGATGCAAACCAGATCAACTTCTGATCGGGACACGACGGAACGCCACGACGGAAACCGGCGCAGCCATTGACGCTGCGTCTGCGGTCAGTGTACGACTCCAGTGATTTTTCACTGGGGTTTTCGATGAAGCGTCGATGGTCACGTTGTGCGCAGCTTGCACCGCTTTTTTTCACCGCGTGTACAAGCTACGCGATTCAAATTCACTCGCCGCCCCTGCTTTTGCCAAGCGGTCCAAAAGGAACCGGACAGATTTGCGTGATCCGTCCGCAGCGGGTCGCGCTGTTGGTTCCGGCGGTCGTGCATGATGGCGGAAAGCTCGTCGGAATGACGCAAGGACCATCGTATTTCTGTTACCTGGCGGCGCCCGGATATCACCGCTTGTCGACGAGCTATGGCGATGACATCGATCATCGCCTGGGCACGTCTACCACGCAGGATCTGACCGTGCTTGTAAACCCCAGCGGTCGCATCTATGTGCATCACGATGTGTCGAAAATTCTGACGCTGTCGATAAGCCAGCTGCGCGAAGCGGAAGCGATGCAGCTTATCGCTGGCTGTGACTCTGTTTCGCTGTCCTCGACGCCAAACGGAACGCCGATTCCCAATCCCGCCGATGTGATTCCCGCGGAACATCCCAAAGAGTAAAATGGCTGTTACTCCGCACGCTGCCGCCAAAACTCCGTCAGCGTCCGCGTCTTCCCAAACGCTCGCTCGGCGTCTTTGAGGACCGAAGGTTCGTTGCCGAACACCACTTCCGCGTCCGGATTCTGCTGAAGCGCAGCGGTCACTTTTCCACAGTATTTTCCGTCGGCCCCATCGACATAAAAGCCATAGGTTCGGCAGGCCAACGGACGCGCCGGATAGACCCGGCAGATTCCTTGCGTTTGATCGAGCAGCGGACAGACAAGCGATCCACAAAGACCAGCGGATTCCTTTTCACACAGCGCGTCCATTTCACGGCTCACCTGCGCAAGCTGATCCGCTGGGAGCGCCACAATCGCTGACCACAGCGCATCCCACTCGACGTGGTGCAGACTGGGGACTGCGGCAAGCGAACGACAACAGTCATCACAACCGGATGCGCAGGGCCAGAACGGATGCGCAGCGGATGTCGCAGCACAGCGACGAGAAATTTGTTCCTGCAAGATCGAAAGCGAGTGCGGCACAGGCAGACCGTTCCGCGCCTTGCGGTGCGCTGTCAAGTGATGACTGCATGCACAAGGCACCTGTTGACTGCCCCAAGATGCCGTTGTACGAAACCGCATGAGTGCGAGACGGCGACTGCGAAACAGATGGCTTGTACTGATCTTGGGTGTCAGCTGTGTGCAGCTCGGCTGCGCCGCCGCGCGTGACATCGACGATGTTGAGGAAGGCCCCGGCCCCGGTCGTCCCTGCGAACACGACAGCGACTGCAAAACCGGACGCCGCTGTATTTCGCACCGCTGCCATCCCGACTATGGCGACTGCACAAGCGACAATGACTGCGAAAATGACACGGCGTGCGCGTGTCCTCCCGACTTGCAAACAGAGCGCTGCGCCTGCATTCCGTGGGGGATGACGCCGCGTGGTCGCAGCGACGACAGTTGCAGTGGCGCGGGATTCCCAATCGACGATTTCCAAAGCCCAGTTGTCAAGTGTCAGTGGCCGCCAAAAGGTGCCATGCCGCCAGCATACAAAGATGTGCTGGGAACCCCCGTTGTCATTGATCTCGACGGAGATGGCGAAACAGAGATTGTCTTTGCGGCTGGTTATGCGGGGACTACGCACCTGGTTGCGCTCAGTGGAAAGGACTGTTCGGTTCGTTTTGACAAGCCAACCCCAGGGCCCGGCTGTAGCAACGTGGGAGCCGCGGATCTCGACGGGGACGGCAAAGCCGAAGTGGTGGCCGTGGCAAGCGGAGTCACCGTGTTTGACAGCACAGGTTCCGTCCTGACCAGTCGATCGGAAATTGGGGCTGGACTTTTGTGCGTGCGCGATTATGCGATTGCGTTTGCCAACCTCGACGGGGAAGGACCGCCAGAGATCATTGTTGGTGCGGCAGCATTCCGCTACACAAGCAGTCCCAAGCCGCAGCTTCAGCTTTTGTGGAACAAAAATCTGATCGAAGAAGGCGCGTGGGGAACGATTCCTGCTGTCGCTGATCTCGACGGAGACGGCAAGTCCGAAGTCATCACCGGACACCATGTGTTTGATGGAATCACCGGTGCGGACAAGACGCCTTCGGTGATGAAAAATCTGGGTGGAGGATACGCAGCGATTGCCGATTTCAATGCAGATGGGAAGCCGGACATCGCACTGGTCAGCTCGAAAATGGACGACCAAAACGTATCGATCATCGACTACCAAGCGAATCGTCTGATTCTGGCTCCGCAACATGCACAGAACGGCTGGGGAGGCGCCCCCACCATCGCTGATTTCGACGGAGATGGTCGTCCAGAAATCGGCACGGCAGGTGCTTCTTATTACTATGTCTACAGTCCAGACTGTGCGATGTCACCGCTTCCCGCCAAGTGTCAAGGAAGCGATGACGGCGTTCTGTGGCAAAGCGAAACACAAGATTTGTCGTCGGGAAGTACCGGATCGTCGGTGTTTGACTTCAACGGCGATGGCGAAGCGGAAGTGGTCTATCGCGATGAATGTTGGCTGCGGGTGTTTTCTGGACGCAGTGGCAAAAAGCTGTTTGCAGCACCGATTACATCGGGAACCGTGCTTGATCTGCCGGTGATTGCCGATGTCGATGGGGATGGTCACGCCGAAATTGTCGTTGCATCGGATGCCAGTCAAAACGATGCGTGTCGAACCGGAAAATGGAAAACAGAGCTAGGAATCACGCACCCTGGCGCCACGTCTGGCATTCGTGTGCTGGAAGATCCGAAAGACCGCTGGGCGACGGCAAGGCCATTGTGGAATCAGCATTCCTATCACATCACGAACATCCTCGACAACCGGCAGATTCCGCTGCGGGAAACCGAAAGCTGGAAAGCCCACAACACGTACCGGCAGAACCTGCCACAGAGCAAAGCAGGAAAGGAATCTCAGCCGGACTCGACGGGAAGAATCGAATTTCCACCCGATGTTGGGGACTGTGCAACGCTTTTGCGCTTGTCCGGGGTGGTGTGCAACCGCGGTGCGCAGACGATTCCCAAAGGATTCCCATCGACGTTTTATTTGGGCGATCCACGCCTACGCAGCGCCCGATCACTCTGCACCGCAGACACTGATCGTCCCGTCGCTGCGGGCGATTGTGTTGCGGTGTCTTGTGAATGGAAAAACCCGCTCTTGCCGCCGTATGATCTGTGGTTTGTGACAAACGACGATGGCAGAGGCGGACATCCACTTGCGGAATGCAAAAACGGCAACAACCTTTCGCACAAAACGTTTGCCGACTGTCCTTCCGTCCCGAAATAGTCACGCGCTTCTGCTAGTCTGCGCGCCATGTCTTCGCTTTATCTGGTGGACGGTTCTAACTTTCTGTTTCGTGCCTTTCATGCGATGCCGATGATGGTGTCGTCAAAAGGCGTGCCGACGGGTGCAGTGCGTGGTTTTGCGTCGATGCTGCTGCGGCTGATTGGTGAACACAAACCGACGCATCTGGCGGTGGTGTTCGATGCTGGCGGCAAGGACAAGCGGGCGGAACGCTTCCCGGCGTACAAAGCGAACCGCGAAGAATGCCCCGCCGAGCTGAAGCCACAGTTTGATTTGGCGTCGCAGCTGACCGAAGCGATGGGCGTGGTCTGTCTGCAAGCGCGCGATGCCGAGGCCGACGATGTGATTGCGACGCTTTCGCGCCGGGCCGAGCAAGCGGGTGAACAAGTCGTGATTGTGTCGTCGGACAAAGACCTGATGCAGCTCTGTCGCGATGGCCACATCACGCTGCTCGACACGATGAAGGAAGAAGGCCGCGGCAAGCTGTTTGGCGTCGCGGAAGTGATTGAAAAGTGGGGCGTGGGCCCGGATCAGCTCGGCGATGTGCTGGCGCTGATGGGCGACGCGAGCGACAACCTGCCCGGCATCCCCGGCGTCGGCCCCAAAACGGCGGCGCAGCTGATCCAGACGTTTGGTTCGCTCGACGAACTGATTCGCCGCTGCGACGAAATCACGGTGCGCGGCAAAGACAAGATCATCGCCGCGATCAAAGAGCATGAAGCGCAGCTTCGCCTGGTTCGCGAGCTGGTCGCGCTCGACGAAAAACTCGACGGTCTGCCGCAGGTGTCGGCGCTGTGTCGACAGACTGTCGATCCAGTCCTTTTGCTGCGGCTTTTGAAAGAGCTGGAATTTACGACGCTGTATCGTCGACTGGTGGCGCCCGGTGGCATGCCGGGCATGCCGGATCTGTCGGCAGCGGCGCAAGCGATCGAATCGGGGACCGCCGCAAGCCCGGCAAA
Organism: Pseudomonadota bacterium; assembly: GCA_035340095.1. Classification (GTDB taxonomy): domain Bacteria; phylum Myxococcota_A; class Polyangia; order Palsa-1104; family JAEUJZ01; genus JAEUKA01. The sequence continues at coordinate 8,310 of DAORGN010000100.1, forward strand.
GCCAGCGCCCGTCATCGCCACACCTGAAAAAGCCACGACCGCAGCCACGGAACATTCGGCAGACGCACCGAAACCAAGCGCCCCCAGCACGCAGCCGAGCTTCCCGCTCACCGACGCGATCCAGCACACAGCGGGAGCGATTCAGATCATCACGGATGAAGCCGGTCTTGTACGAGCCATCGACGAGCTTGTGGCAAAACTTGGCCCGTCGCCGCTTGTTGCTGTGGTTCCGGCGTGGTGTGAAGACGGCCACAGTGGTCACAATGCCCGTCTGTCGCCGCTGTGTGGACTGGCGCTGTGTACCGCGTCGGCACCGCCCATCTACATTCCGTTTGCACACCGCTACCTGGGGGCCCAGTCGCAGCCGAGCCGCGACGCGGTGCTTGGCAAAATCGGGCCGCTTTTGCGGGATGAAAAAATCGCCAAAGCGGTCTACGGAGCCAAGGAAACCCAGCAAGCGCTGTCGGGACTTGGGATTTCGCTGGGTGGAATTGTCACCGACCCGGCGCTGTGTTCGTATCTGCTCGACGCGGGGGAAGCGCACGCGCTTTCCGACTTGGCGGCAAAACACCTGCCGCCGGATTACCCCAAGCTGATTCTGCGCAAAGCGGTTTGTCAGTCGGGCAAGCACGCGCTGCTGCTCGATGCAGTCGAAATTCCGCGTGCGGCAGAGCTGGTCGGGGGCGAGGCGCGGGCGACGCTTCTGCTCGGTGGTTTTCTGCGGTCTACGCTCGATGCGGCGTCCCAGCTGCTGTTGCAGACACTGGAGCTGCCGCTGTCGACGGTGCTTGCGACGATTGAAGGCCATGGGATTGCGCTCGATACCGCGGTGCTGGCCAAGTTGTCGTCGGAAGTTGCGACCCGGCTCGATCAGCTAGAAGCCGAGATTGAGCGGGTGTCGGGCACGCAAGTGAACCTCAATTCCCCCAAGCAACTGGCTGAGCTGCTGTTTGAAAAACTCGGTCTGCCGCCGGTAAAAAAGACCAAAGGCAAGACCGGACTGTCGGTCGATGCGGAAGTGCTGGAAGCGCTGGCTGCGGATTTTCCCGTCGCACAGCAGATTCTGGAATACCGCAGCTTGCAAAAGCTCAAGGGCACGTACATCGACGCGCTGCCGCTTTTGGTCAGCAAGACAACCGGGCGACTGCACACGTCGTATCAGCAGGTGGTCGCGGCCACTGGACGGCTTTCGTCGACGGACCCGAACCTGCAAAACATTCCGGTGCGCAGTGAACTGGGCCAAAAAATCCGCGCGGCGTTCGTGGCGGCGCCCGGACATCTGCTGATTGCGGCGGACTATTCCCAGATTGAGCTGCGGGTGCTGGCGCATCTGTCGGCGGACCCGCTGCTCGTCGACAGTTTCCGTTCCGGTGAAGACGTTCACACCCGCACCGCCATCGAAATGTTCGGCCAAGAGGAAGGCAAACACCCCGACAAGCGACGGGCCGCCAAGATGATAAACTACGGCATCGTCTACGGGCTCACCGACTATGGTTTGGCGACGCGGCTGGGCATCGAACGCAAGCTGGCCAAGCGCTACATCGAAGAATATTTCGCGCGCTATCACGGGGTTCGCAGCTTCATGGATGAACTGGTCAAGCGCGCACGGCAGGATGGTGGCGCACGCACGCTGCGTGGGCGATTCCGACCGCTGCCGGACTTGACGAGCAAAAACTTCCCAGCCCGCGGCTATGCCGAGCGGATGGCAAAAAACACACCGATTCAAGGCACCGCGGCGGACATTCTCAAACAAGCGATGATCGATGTGCAGCGGGTGCTCGGTGAAAAAGAGCCGACGACGAAAATGCTGCTCACGGTTCACGATGAGCTGGTGCTGGAAGCGCCTCTTGACCGCAAAGACGCCGTCTGCACGCTGCTCAAAGACACGATGGAAAAAGCCGAGACGCTGTCGGTTCCGCTCACGGTCGATGTCGGCGCGGCCCAAACCTGGGCCGACTGCTAACCACGCAAGATGGGCGGTTACGGCACCAGCACTGTTGGATTGTGTCCAACATGGCTGCGGTACTTTTCGGCGATGCGAATGGCGGCGGCGCGGCCCTCTCCTTCGCGCGCCAGCATCACCACCGATCCGCCAAAACCACCGCCGGTCAGCCGAGCCCCCCAAATCGCCGGATCTGCCGCGCCGATTTCGACCAGCTGATCCACCGCAGGAACCGACACCTCGTAGTCATCGCGCATCGACGCATGCGACGCCGCAAACAGCCGTCCGAGCGTTTCCCCATCGCCCGCCGCAAGCGCCACCGCGGCTGTCTGAACCCGTGCATTTTCCGTCACCACATGGCGCACCCGTCGACCCAGCGGATCGGGCAGTTCCATGATGCGCGGCAGATCCGCTTCACCAAGCTGCCGCAGCGACGTCACCCCGAGCTGTTGTGCCGCCAGTTGACACTCGCGCCGCCGGGTCTTGTAGTCGCCCGCCGCGTGGCTGTGCACAATCCCCGAGTGAATCACCACAAGCTCCAGCGACGATGGAATCGGCACCGTGTCCATCTGCAGCGATTGGGTATCGAGCAAAAGCGCCGCCCCCGGACCACACAGCGCACAGGCAAGCTGATCCATGATTCCGACGGGCGCCCCGACCAGCTCGACTTCGGCACGACGCGCCAGCCGAGCCAGATCGATTTCAGAAATCGGCAGCGCCAGCGCGATTCGCAGCCCCCGCAAAAGACTGACCAGCAGCGCCGCGCTCGACGACAGACCGCTACCCACCGGCACTTGTGACGAAATCGCCAGCCGCAGCCCAGAAAGTCGCGTCAGAAGCCCTTCTTGCCGAAGCACCCACGTCACACCGCGCACGTAGTCGAGCCAGTCGCCGTGACGAGACTCTTCGCCCAGTCGATACGACGAGGCCGGCCCATCGCCGCTTGTCGCATCGCTATAGACCGACACCACGCCATCGTCCGCAAGCGCCAGACTGACCTCGGTACGCTGCGGAATCGCCGTTGGCAGCACCAGTCCGTCGTTGTAATCGGTGTGTTCGCCGATCAAGTTCACACGACCAGGCGCCGTCGCACGCGCCGTCGCTGCGACGCCAAACATCTGCTGAAACCGCGTGGGGAGATGGGGAAGCTTGCTGCTCATGGCTGTTCCTCTTCGCTCGCCCAAAGGACGCTCGACACAATCAGCGCTTGGCCGGGACCGTACAAAAGCCACACCAAGTCGCCCCGAATCCAGTCCGGAATCTGCGCAAACAGATCGGGATGAAACATTCGCATCGCGATGAGCAGGTCCGACGCCAAAAACAGCGCCGCCCCGAGCGCGAGCGGAAAGTAACGCGCTTTGTGCAAAAAGAGCCCGCTTGCCAAGCCCGCCGTCGTCGACAAAAGCAGCGTGTAAGGCAGCGCCGCCCACGCCAGCATTGTGCCGCCTTTGGGCCCCATATGAACCACGAAGACATAGCCCGCGATGCCAATCGCCATCCAGGCCGCCCACGCCAAAAGCCGCCGCCCTCTGCCCACACCTTCTTCGTTGCCAAGCCGCCACATCCCGCGCGAATACTCGATGTGGCCGATGCCAAACGTCAGCATGCCAAGCGGCACTGAGACGAGCATGCAGACATCCCCGATGAAACCCCAGGTCATGCCTTTGGCGATTTGGTGGCCAAACTGTTTCGCGGGCCCTTTGCGCTTGCCGCCGCGAATCACCCAGCTTGCCAACACCAGCGTTGCCGACGACAAAAGCCGCAGGGGCAATGGCACCCGTCCAACCCCCGGTTCCGCCGCTGGCAGCACCGCAAAGCTCCCCAGCAGCGAACCGCCCCACAGGATCGACAAACCCGACAGAAGCAGGCCGCGCGCTTTTGAGATCATCGGTTCCTCATCTCCACAGGTAGTCGCCATGATAGCTGCGAGTCGGCGGCGGCGGACAGCCAAACTGGTCTGCCGCGAGACGACGGGCTTGCAGGGTGCCAAAGGCTGTGCCAAAAGCACAAAGTCATGGAGCTTGCGCCGCTGTGTGTCCCCGTCGAGATTGCCGTCCGAAACGGTGCCCTGCGCTGTTTTCGGCTGGCGCTGGCCGTCAGCGATACCGGTCTGCGGCTGCGATCGCCGCTGCCTGATGAGCTGTTGCGGGAACCGCTGCGGATTCGCTTGACGCTGCCCCCCCCGACCGAAGAGCTGGCGCGTCTGTTTGCCGACGAGTGGGATGGCAATCTGATCGTTTTTGCCCGTGCCGCCGCAGAAGTCGTCGCGCCCAATACGCCAAACGAAAAACGACTGTGGCGACTGCTGGTGTTTGAAAAGCCCGATCCGGCGATGCGCGAAAAAATCCAGCGCTATGTCGATTTGCGAACCGACGCGGCGTAGCGTTTAGTCGACGACATCCACCTTGGTGCCAAGCGGCACAGCGTCGAACAGTCGCTGCGCAAAGCGCTGCGGAAAACGCACGCAGCCATGGGAATCAGGATGCCCGACGAGCGGCCCGGCGTGCAGGCCAATCCCGCCGAAAATCCGCATAAAGTACGGCATCGGTGTGCCGCGAAACGTCGTCCCCGGCGGCGGAGTCTGGTCGTGGTTGTCGACATTGCTGAGCAAGACTTCGCCCATTTCCGTCACGTAGTCGCCGTACCGTCCGGACACATACAGCGGCACTTTTTCGAGCACGCTGTAGCTGCCCTTGGGCGTCTTGTGGCTCTGCCGACCGCTGCAAATCGACGACTGCGCGACGAGCTCTGCGCCTTCGAACAAATCGGCCTTCTGTGTCTGCAGATGGATCACCAAGTGCGGATGCAAGAGATCGTCGTGGACCGCCCAGAAAAAGTCGCCGCCTTTGTCACGGGACGAAAACTTCACCGAACCGACCGAATCCCGTCCGTCCGAACAGCCGACAAAGCCAAGCACAAGACACGCGGAACCGAGCACAGCCCCGAACCGGCGACGCCAAAGCCCAAGCAGCGGCAGCAGCAGTACGACGAAGACAGCGACGGGAGAGCTGGGACGCGGACCCATCGAGCAGGCCCCGATCACAAACGGCTGACCGATTTCGCTGCGCTCACCAACGAAATAGACGACGGGCTGCTGATTGAGCAAAATTCCGTCGACGCGCACTTCGATTTTGGCCTGACTGCCGCGCGGTCCCGTCGAAAGCAGCGTGCGTTCATAACGGCCATGACCTTCGTCGCGCACCGAATCGAGCCACTCGCCATGGTCGGCAGAAATCATGACCGGAAGCCCCGGCCCGAGCGGCTGACCCAGCACATCCCGTGGCGTCACCGTCACCGTCACCGTATCGACGCCCGGCGCTGCGATGTCACGGTTTACGCCCACGTCGGAATCGAGCGCGCTCAAAGAATACCGCGGCGCATTTTGCAGACGGGCCAGTGCGTTTTCCAGGCGGATCTGGCCAAAGCCATGGCGCGGCCCGAACCCCTGAAAGTTTGGCAGCAGCGACGTGGTTCGCAAAAGTTCGCGCACATCGTTTGTCAAAAGTCCCGGCGAAAACTGAAGCAAAAGCGCCACTGCTCCGGCAGCGTGCGGCGCAGCCTGCGACGTTCCGCGCAGCACACCATGCAGCCCATCGTCGGCAATCAGCAGACCGGAATCGTGGGGCAGCGCAAACGACGACCGCGGATCACTTTGGATTGTGCCGCTCGACAGCGCCGACACGATAAACTCACCCGGCGCCAGTACATCGGGGGCAAAACGACCGTCGCGCAGCGGTCCGCCCGAAGAAAACGTCGCCACCCGGTTTAGCTCGCGATCAAAACTGGCCAACTTGCCGTCGGCGCGCGTCCACGAAAGCCGCGACCGCTGGGCACCGACGGAAATCACCGACCGAGCCGACGCCGGAATCGCCAAATAGCCATCCGGATCCAAGTGCCCGCGCAGCGACACATCGAGGTCGTCGCTCGAAAACACTTTCCACAGGTCGTACCGTCGCGTCTGTCCCTGGATTTCCAGGTGCCAGTCGCCGGCTTTCGGATAGCCTTGGCCCGCGGGCTTAAAAATCGACACAAGCACGCCGCGCAGGCCGGTTTCCGCCACATCGCTCGCATCGATTACCGCTTCGCCTTCGTCGGGAAAGCTCGCCTGTAGCGACTGACCCATCGGCACTTCAAAGCGGCGGCCACTTGGGGAACGCAGCGTCAGCGTCAGATTCGCCGTTCCGTCGCGCAGCGGAGGCGCCGCAGCGTCATAGTACAGCTCCAGCGAGGTCGTACTTTCCTGCACCGGAATGTCGGCGTGGTCGATGTGAATCGTAATGTCGTGTGTCCCATGAAACAGCGACGAGCTGGAATGAATGTCGAGGTCGCCCGAGTTGCCCGCTGCCGCGACCAAAATCCGCCCCGGACGCTGCGCAAACATTTCGTCGAGCGCCACTTCGATGAGGCTGCTGCCATCGTGCGAGCCACCGTCTGAACCCAGGCTCAAGTTGACGACCAGCGGCAGCTTGTCCGCGTCAGCCCGATCCAGGCAAAAACGCACCCCCAGCAAGATGTCGGCGTCTTCAAACGACACTTCATCGGCAGTCGCCTTGGCGATGCACAGCGTCGATTCCGGAGCGATGCCGACGTAACGACCGGCGGCAAACTTGGCCGTCGTCGCAAGTCCAGACGAAGCCGCGATTCCAGCAACGTGGGTGCCGTGACCGTTGATGTCCGTTTCGCGAATCGCAAACGCGGGCTGCATGCCTTTGGCTTCCGCGTCGAAGACGGCGTTTATGTCCTGTGCGGTGACGATCTGCATGCCGTCGTAATCGGGAAATTCGGGGTGGCGTCCGTCGCGGCGCTCGGATCGACTGATCAGATAGGCAATCCGGGTCTGGCCGGCCTTGTCGCGCAAGTCGGCGTGCCGAAAGTCCACCCCGGTGTCGACGATGCCCACCATCACGCCTTTGCCGGTCAGGCCAAATTTGTCGGTCAGCGCCTGCCCCCCAATCAGCGCCCGCGACTGATCGAGCAGCGGCCTCCATCGGTGCGGCCCGTCGATGCGTCGCACTTGCGGATTTTCTAGCAGCGTGCGCAGCGCGGATTTGTCGACGGAAACTTGTGCAATGGTTTGGCTCAGCGGCGTCACGTTCAGCCCCGCCGCCCGCAGCGACTTCCCACCGTCCGTCGTTTGTACCAAAAGCCGCAGCCGCCCCGCCTCGTCTTGGGACGCGGAACCCGGCAGCACACCCAGGAAACGAAACATCTGGGTCTTGGCCGCCATAGACAGCCGTCCCGATCCGAGCCGCGAGTATTCATCCGGCAAAAGAGGCGGTGCCGAGCTGCCCGGCGGCAGAGGCACCGACCGAACCAAAGCGCGGCCAGATTCCTGCGCATGCGACGGGGACAAGCCCAGCCCACACAGCATGGCCAGCGCAAAAAGAAAGTTCCGCCAAGCGGACATCATGGCTAGCAGAGTGCCAGAGCCAGCCAGCCCGCTGTCAACGTTTCCAGGCCGAAACCGCCCGAAAGTGACCAAATTTGACCAAAACATGGCCAAACTGCGGCGCTTGCTGTTGCGTCCGCGACGCTCTTTGGGTTATCTGCGTGCGATGTCGATTTATCTGGTCACGGGAGGCTGCGGCTTCATCGGCAGCAACCTGGTGCACGCGCTTCTGCAGCGCGGCGACGAAGTGCGCATTCTCGACAATCTGAGCAGCGGACGCTTTTCCAACATCGGCAAGCTGTTGGACAGCCACCCTCGGCAGGTTTCGCTGTGGCGGGGCGATATCTTGGACGGACCGCTGCTCGATCGCGTGATGCACGGCGTCGAATACGTCGCCCATTTGGCGGCGATGCCGGCGGTCACTTGGTCGGTTGCCCAGCCGATTTGGTGCGATCGGATAAATTCCGGCGGAACGCTGCAAGTGCTCGACGCGGCCAGGCGGCAAGGCAAGGTCAGGCGGGTGGTGATTGCGGCCTCGTGTGCGGCTTACGGCGACCTAAACCCGACGGAACCGAAACGCGAAAGCGACGAAGTGGCCCCGATGTCGCCCTATGCGGCGGCGAAGCTCGCGAGTGAACATCACGGATCGGTCTACAGCCAAATCTACGGTGTTCCGACGGTGAGCTTGCGTTTTTTCAACGTCTTTGGGCCGCGCCAAGATCCCTCGTCGCAGTACGCGGCGGTGGTGCCCAATTTTGTCCGCGCCGCCTTGGAAAACAAGCGACCCAAGATTTTCGGCGACGGCAAACAGTCACGCGACTTCGTTTTCGTCGACAACATCGTAAGCGCCATTCGCCTGGCGTGGACCTGCGATGAACGTCGCGTAGCCGGCCAGGTCATGAACATCGGCTGCGGCGAACAGGTGACGCTGCTCGACCTTGTCGCCGAGCTAGAAAAGCTGTGTGGTCGATCGCTCAACCCGGAATTTTTGCCGGCGCGCGAAGGCGAGGTCCGTCACTCGTTTGCGGACATTGCACGGGCCCGCTCTCTCCTCGGGTATTCGCCAGAGGTTCGCTTCCCCGAGGGGCTTGCGCGTACACTACGCTGGTTTGCGCAAGAGAAGGACGCCGCATGAACAGCATGACCGGCTTTGGAGGCGCCAAGGGAGAAGTCCTGGGCCGCCATTTTTCCGTCGAAATCCGCAGCTTCAACCACCGCTTTTTGGAAGTGAAGCTGCGCCTGCCGTCTGGATTTGCC
>DAORGN010000101.1:0-16882 GCA_035340095.1 Pseudomonadota bacterium
TGGTGGTGAGCCCGGCGAGGTCCGGGCCGGCGCCCGGCTCGGAGATGCGTTTCTCCCCGCAGATAACGGCGCAGCGGACGTTCCAGCCGTTCCCGCGGAACGTAGTGTTCTAGCGATATCGCCGTAAGCCCCGCGTCCGATCCACTGTCCCGCGCAAGCGTCGGATCAGATGCCAACGCTCGCACCGCCGGATCACTGCCTGGACTGCCCCCCGATACCGGAACGACGACGGGTGGTGGACGCAGCCGTTTTACCGGAATCGGACGCTGTAGCTGCCCATCGCCGTGCAGATAGTAGCGACGATTGTCGGGCTCGAAACGCCACTCGCCATCGGCTTTTTCCACATATTCCCGCGGCCACAATCGCATAAGCCCATCGTCCAGGTCGATCTGTCCAATGCTGTAGCCATGCAGCCGGGTCTCGTGTGCATCTTTGCCATATCGATCGCGGCTCCACAGCGATGCCGCTTGAATGCGAAATCGTTCGCTACCTCCGCCTTCACTATGCTGAAGCACTTGCGGTTCGTGCATATGCCCATAAAGGTGCGCGGCAAATCGCTCTCGCTGAATCATCAGCGACTTGTAATCGACCAAACTACGCGGATTCAGCCAGTCGGGCGGATGGTGCGAAAGCAAAAGCGCTGCATCGTGTGTTTCTTCCCATCGCGGTCCCGCGACTTGGCCAAGCTGCCGTGGACTTAGTTCCAGTCGGCCTTTGTAATATCCGTCGCCAAGCTGCAAAAAAGCGGAATTTAACCCCGCAATCATCAGCTTTGCGCCATTGCGATCGATCGTCGCGGCAAAGTCCCCCGGCAGAAGTCCCTGCGCGCGGACTTCGATCCACGACGGCAGCGGATGTTTGCGCAGCCATGACTTGGCAAACGATCGATAGTTCGCAAACGCTGTCGAGATCGGCTTGTGATACTGGGCGTAGTTCTTCGCGTCGGGATCCCAAAATGCTTCCTGCACCTTGGGATGTTTTTCCCACGCATCGAACACCACCGCGGCCATGTCCGATCCGTCGGGGCGCACCAAGTCGTGATTGCCCGGCACCGCAAACAGCACCGCTTCCGATCCCAGCTCACGCAGCCGCCCGAGCAGCAGATCGAGAAATGTCCCCAGCGACTCAAACTGCTTGGCTTCGCCGCTCTGCGTCAGATCGCCGGTAAACAGCACCAGATCGATCGGCCCGTCGCGGTGCAGCGTCTCCAGGTCGCTCTGTAACCGCCGCAGCAGCTCGGGAACCTCGGTCTTTTGATCGAGCCGATTTACGCCCTGATGAAAGTCGGACAGGTGCAGCCAGCGAATCCGTCGGTCCTTACCCATCTTGGCCCCCGAGCAGCACCGGCGTTTTCCGTTCGCTCCGTGCGCGCCGCCCTGATACTCAATCTACGATAACTGGAAAGCCGCGAAAAATTTGGGCACGCATTCCCTGCGTTCCTCCTCGGAAGTGGGCAAAATGTTCACGCAGTTATCTGCGCAGCCGCAGCACCTGACATTCTTCCAGCGGTGTGCCGTCGGGCCGTCGAGGACAAATCCGCAGCGCCCCAGGCTGAATGTCCAGTTTCAGATAGTGGTGTTCATTGGCGAAAAACTGCGGCTGATTTTTGCAGCGTCTCCGTCGAGGATCGCAGCGCAAAGGACGCAGCTCGGCCCCACCGCCCCCCGTCACCACATAATCGAGCCCAAGCCGCTGTCCGCGTTCGTAGTCGTGGTCATGCCCCGACACCAGAAGCGACGTCTGGTATTTGGTCAAAATCGGCACAATGTGCTTGATCGCCGTCGGGTAATCGCCATGCCAACCCGCCGAAAAGGGGCCTTCGTGCAGCCACGCGATGATCGCCCGCGGTTTCGGGATCTGCGCCGTCGCTTGCGCGAGATCGGCTTCCAGCCAGTGATGCTGCTCGGCTTTGCCCGCCTGGTTGCTGTCGATGCAGACGAAGTGGATGCCGGACGTATCGAAGCTGTAATAGCCGCGCGGCCCGGTGCTTAGATCGCCAAGCGGCGCCGCAGGTGCCACCGTCGTTGCCAGAACCCGCGAAGGCAACAGCGTATCGGTCTTGGGCTGCACATTTTGGGGCGCAAACTGGGTCGCAAACAGCCCAAACAGCCGCAGTGCCCCTTGTTTGCGGATCGCGTAGTCGTGATTTCCCGGCGAGACATAGACCGGCACCCGGGAAAGCAGCGGCGCAGTCACCGCAAAAAAACGATCCCAGTCGCCTTCCTCGGTGCCGCGCTCGACGAGATCCCCCGTGTGCAAGACCAGATCCGGATCTTCGGCCAAGATCGCCTGCATCACCTGCGCATGCACCGGATGGCCGGATCGACTGTCGCCATAGACCACGACTTTCAGCGGCATTCCTGCGCCCGGCGGCGTATGAAACGTCTGCATCGGCAGATCCGCTCGTCGCGAGCCTTCACCAAGCAGCGCCACTTGATAGTGATGCAGCGTTCCGGGTCGCAGTCCGACGATGTGCAGCCTGTGCACGTTTTGCAAAGGTCCGACGGACTCCGCTTCGCGATCGCGACTCGACAGCTTGTCGCCACGGCCATAGCGCAGAAGCACCCGCGACGGCAGCTCGGTTTCAACGGTCAAGTCGAGCGTCGTCTCGCTCATTTTTTCGATGTACGGTCCTCGCAGAAGCCGCGGCCCTGATAGCGCCAGAAGCTCTGCTTCGATCTGCGGGCAGCGCAGCGGCGACTTGGGATGCGCCTCGATCGCAAGGACGTTGCCTTGGGCCCGCAGCGGCAGCGCCGAGATCGGAAGATAGTAACGCTCCGGGTCAGACGGCCCGCGATCCATGGCAAACAGCGGCAGATCACCCGGCGGCGGTTCCGGCAGCCTGCTGCGCAGCACTTCGGCACCATTTACATAGGCGACAAAGCCGTCGCTGTAGCGCAAACGCAAAAGCAGCGTGCCGATGCTGCCGGAAAGGCCCGCCGCGGTCGGTGCCCCCGGAAAATCGAACTTGCGGCGCACAAACAGACTGCCGCCGCACGCCGGCAAAAGTGGCTCGGCGAGATCGCGCGCCGATCCCCCCGATCGTTTGCCCAGCGTCGGCGAAGCCAAAAGCGGTGCAGCAGGCAGCGTACTGGCCAGACCGGCTCGCAGCGCTGCGCCCGCAACGTCGACAACCGCAACCGGAGGCGACGACATCACCCCAACATCTGTCGCACTGTCGCGCACCGGTACATCGGGTTCATTCCCAGGCGTCGCCGGTTCATCCAAGATCGGCCCGCTAGCCAGGGGAGCCGCCGATTCGCTGGCAGGTGGAAAGCCGGGCGCCGCAGTCGCCGTCGAAGGCGGCAATTCCGTCGTCCACAGCGAGGGAACCAGCACCGCCCCCGGTTCCCGTGAAGCACTTCTTTCGCCCGCCTGCACAAGCCGCGGCCACGACGCATCGTCGAAATCGGGCTGGCTCCAGTCCGTCGGTGGCAAGCCAAAGCTGCGCAGGAATCGCGCCTGTTCGGTTTGGCCCACGCTATGTGGCAAAAGAACCGGCTGTGCCGACGGAAGATCGGCGCGCAGCAGCCCGATCGCTGCCACGCACATTCCGACCAGCCAGTTGCTTTTGCGCATGCTGGGTCCATTTTGGCAAAATCCGCGCGATGCTGTCGGAAAAGAGGGCTCGCTTGTCAGATCGGCTTGGTATGTGTGAAAAGTGAAGGCGTCGAGGATTCATCCATCGTCGTGCGTCGCGCAGTCAAAGGGGCGTGTAATGGATTTCGCAGTGCGCGGGAATGTGCGCAGCACTCTGCGCAGGCAGATACGCGAAATTCACTCGATGGTTGAACCATAAGCAATCAGCACCAATTCAGCACAGCGACGATAACTCCTGGGCAAAAGAGGAATCACGATGGCAGACAAACCTGGCGCGCCCCATGCAAGAGACAGCGCCCAAAGTGACCCACGGCCCCCCGCCGAAGTCGCCCCAAGTTCATCCGCCACAAAGTCCAAGGAGCAGCAGATGGTCCAGGCATCGCTGGGAGAAAGAGACCGTGCCATCAAGATCCTCGCGAAGTCGATCTTCCGCGAGCTGAAGATGAACGGCTACGAAACGCGGCAAATCGTCGCGCTGTCGTCCGAGCTACTCGGGCTCGTCACGACCAACATGAAGCCAGATGGAATCGACGGTGGTGACTAGCCACCTGACTTTTTGCCAATCTACCGCTTGTGAAGCCCCACAAATCCGCAATTCCCGTCGCCTGCACGCTATCACTGGTTCTTGCCGCTTGGCCCAGTTCGATTCGTGCAGATGGAAGTGGTTCCCGCGACGCCGCCCAGTGGCCATTTGCCGTTGATTCGCCGTGGAATCTACCGCTCGGCAGCGCGGCGGAATTGGAAAGCCCCGACGCGGCCTGCAGCAAGATGCTGCGCGACGAAAAGATCGGTACGGACATAAACGCAGCGCAGTGGAGCCACCCCGTTTACGTTGCTGCGACGACCGACCCACTGGTCAAGATCACCATCAAAAGCAAAGTCGTCGCCACCATCCCCGTTCCTTCCGGTGCCGAGCCGGCGCAGCCGCGCACAAGCGACAGCGACGCGCATCTTCACATCGTTGATCCGCAGCACCGCTACGTTCACGAGATGTGGCACGCCAAGCGCCGCACAACTGGCATCAGCGTCGAAGGCTATTCGCGGATCGACTTGTCAAGCGCAGGCGTCGGCGAAGGCGGTGAACGAGCCTACGGCGGCAGCGCAATCGGCGGACTCATTCGTCGCCCCGAGCTTGCCAGCGGAATTCGTCATGCGCTCGCTGTGGCACTGCCGCGAACCCACTTGAAGCTGGGCCCGGTGTGGCCGGCGGTGCAGCAAGACAACGGCGCCGAGACCACGTACCACGGCACCGTCCCGATGGGTCAGCTTGTCGCCCTGTCGCTACACAAAACGGATCTCGACACCATGGGACTGAGCCCAGCCGGAAAGACGCTGGCGCAAGCCCTGATCGATTACGGTGCGTATGTCGTCGATGCATCGTCAGACCTGACGCTGTACGCGGAACCGAGCGCGGAAGCCGACATTGACCCCGCGCGTGCCGACCTTATCAAGCTGCGTCCGTTTCTTCGCTGTGTGAAAAATGCCAGCAAGACGGCAGTCGGCGGACCGGGAACCCGCGTCGCTCCACTCGCTGCCCCGCTGCGCGCGCCACTGCCTGCGCCCACGTCGCTCGCGGCAACACCCCGCGCTAAAGCCCCGAAGGAAAAAGCTCTGAAATAAGGATGTTCAGATCCTGCGCGCGGTCGGCGGACACCGACAAAAGGGCTCGCGCATACAGCGGACGCAGCGAGGCATCGCGCAGACTGACAAGCCCCCGACGGGCCTCGCGCCGCAGCGGATCGTCTGATTGCAGAAACACTTGCAGCAGCCGCTCGACCGCCCGCGGATCGGCAATCCGTCCCAGCGCCGACACAATCGCCAGCTTGACCCCCAAATCGGACGCATCGACGAGGATCTGACCCAGCGGCCCCAGCAGTTCGACGGTCCCAAGCCGGGCCAAGCTTGCTTGTGCCTGACTTCGCACGGCAAGTGCCGGGTCTTGCAGCGCCTCCACGACAAGCTGGAGCGAGCGCGGAAACGGCAGCCGCGGCAGCACATCCAGGATAGCGACCCGCAGCGCCGACCCACCCGGCTGCGTCGCCCGTGACGTGTGGTAAAGCCGCGCAAGTGGTGCAATCGCTTCGTAAGCGCGCAGACTTCCCAAGCTGCCGACCAAGCGAATCTGGACCGCTTCGCTTTTTTGCGTCGGATCGGCGCCGTCCAGCAGCAGAAGCGCCAGCAATGCATGGCGGCGTGTCAGTTCTGGCCGACTTGCATCAAGCAAAAGTCGCAGACAGACCAGTTCCGGCGACGCATTTGCTTCCCATTCCAGCAAGTCCAGCGACCAGACCGCCGGTAGCGCGGCGCGCTGTGACGCAGATCCAGGCAGCGTTTCGACGGACTTTGCCGCGGGTTTGCCCGAATCGGATCGGGCCGGTGCGCCCGCTGTGCCGATCAGCTCGGCCAGCCGCTGGTAGCGCGATCTTTCGGCCACATCGCTGCGCAGCGCCGCAAGCTGTTCCAGCACGCGATGCAGACGGTCCGGCGCAGAAAGCGTCGACAAAAGATCCGCCGCCGAAAGCAGTGCATGTTCCGCGAGTCGGACCGCCCCGGCACGCAGACGAACATCGGCGACCCGCGCAAGAGCGTCCGCCGCGCTGAGCAAATAGCGCTGGGCGGATGTGGGCAGGCCGCAGCGATACAAAAACGCCGCAGCATCCCGACACTGCTCGGCGCACAGCTCGTGTTCCCCTGCATCGGTCGCGATCCGCAACAGCTCGTCGTAGACCCAAAGCGCCTCGCCGACCAAGCGCTCGCTTTTGAAAATGCGGAGCATCCCCAAATAGCCTTCGGTGACGTTTTCAAACGCGCCGCTCGCTTCGCCAAGCTGCGAAAGCACCCGGTAGCAGTCGAGCGCCAGCGCCCGCTGGTTTTGGCTTTCGTAGTCGTCGGCGATTTCGTCCAGAATCTGCCCGCACAGCACCGCATGACGCTTGCCGTCCGCCGCGTCGCTGGCGGAATCACTGCGCAGAAACAGAAGCGCAAGCTGGGCATGCACAAGCGCCCGCTCATACGGGGGAAGAGAACCCCCAAGGAGTCGCAGCCACAGCTCTTTGGCCGCCGACCGCTTGCCGACCTGCCCCAAAAACAGCGCCGCCGATACGTTGAGACCAGCCTTTTGCGCCTGTTCCGCCGCTTCGCTTACGAGCCGCGCCGAATCGACGCCCGCCGATTTCGCCTGCGCCGCCAAAAGATACGCCCGCTGCCGGGACGCACCATCTTCCGGAAGCAGGGACAGCGCCGCTTGCGGTCCGCTCGCGAGTGCCGTACACAGCGCCGCGCAAACGGGCCGATCGAGCCGCACCGCACACAAGCTGGCAAAGCCGAGCCACTCGCGGTAATCGCTCGCTTTGGCATCAACACAGACGAGCAGTTCATCCAGCAGAAATGCATAAAGCTGCGGCGAAAACTGCCCGGCTTGCACGAGCTTTCGCACGGTTTCTACTTTTTGCGGTCGCGACTCGGGATCGATCACCGCGCCCATTTTTGCATGGTCTGCCCCCGTTTTCTGCGCCCCCAGCGTGCGGCCAAACTGCGGTAAGATCACATGTTGCTGCGCCGAAGGCATGCGCAGCTGGGGGAAGACATGGCGGCCATTGATCTGCTGTTTGACCACAAAGCCCAAAGTGAGCGGCTGCACCAAGTGGTTCTGTCGGCGCTGCTTCTGCGCAGTCGGCTGCTGGAACGGCTGCTTGGCATACCGGGGCTGCGGGCAACGGACTTTGAATGGGAAGCGGAAAAACGGCTGTTTGACCTCGGCTTCACGGTGCACGATCCAAACGGCAACATCGAGCAGGTGCTTGTCGAGCTAAAGATTGATTCCGAGCTGGGCGAAGCACAGTTTCAGCGTCAGATTCAATACGTCGCGCAAAAACCCAAAGCGCGGCTTGTTTACCTGATCTTGGGACTTACGCAGATTACGGTGACAGAAGATAGGCTCGGCAAATGGGCAACGACGCCCGGTCCAGCCGCTGCTGCACAAAGTCCGCCCTTTGTGTATGTCGATGCGGCGCGGCTTGGGCAGTGGCTTTCTGACCCCAAACCGCTGCTTTCCGACGGCGAGCTTTCGCAGCGTCGCGAAGTTCGCGATCTGATCACCGCGTATCGGGAAGCCCTGGACCGCTTGCGGGCTCGCACGACCCGATTTGCCAGACGCACCGTTGCACAGTGGGAATCGCCCGACTACTACGGCTTTTTTGCCCAGTGTCGCGACCAAATTCCGTCGATGAAAAACGCCGGGATCAGCTACGAAGCCAATCCACGCGGCGGAGTGATCGTCTGCAACTGGAAATGGACCCGCCTGCATCCCGACGCCAAGCTGCGCATCTATCTGCAAATGGAAGAGTCGAAGCTGTGTCTGAAGCTGAAAGTGGAGGATGCGCACAAAGCACAGCGCAAGAAGCTGTGGGATGCAGCCCAAGCCGCGCTGCGTCAGATCCAAAGCCCGATCGCGCTCAAGATCGAGCCGACCAACTACCACAGCGGCACGTACATGACGTTTGCTAGCCTGACCGACGTACTGGGACAAGGGGAACTGGACATCGCGCGGGTCAGTCAGCGGCTTGCCGAAGCCGAAGCGCTGGTCGACGCGATGGCCCCGCAGCTTCTATTGACCGCCCAAAAGCTGGTGCCAGTCGCGCCCACGCCGCCGTAATGGATTCGCCCAATCAGCTACCCAGGAATGCCGCTGCATGTTGCGCCGGGCTGATGCGCGAGGTCGTTTCCGTTTTTGCACTGACCCCCAAGCCTGCCGCCTTTGCCGTCATCACCGACGCGCAAGTACAGATCAACGCCGCGACCTGGGGGATTTGGCCAGTCGCAGGTCACGGGCTGGCAGGCACCGGGAGCGGTTGGCATCGTCGTCTGCGCGGTGCAGATCAGCTTGCCGCCACGGTCGGGATGGCCTTCATAGAAACTGGCGTAGAGGGGTGCCGATGCCGGGGATGCTCCGCGGTTGCAGACCTCTCCGCGCAGACGCCACAGCTTGCTGCAATCGGTCGAATCGAGCGCCGGCACCGTCCGCCCCGTCGGATCAGGAAGTGATCCGGTTCCCGCGCCGCCGCCTTGGACGTTCTGTCGGTAGTTGTTGTAGCTCAGCCAGTTGTCCGGTTCTCGCGTCGGCACCGAGAGATCGTCGTTCACATTGGTGATGTGATAGGCGTGCTGATTCCAGATGGGCCGCGACGGCATCCAGCGGTTCATCGGGTCTTTTAGGACAAACATCCCTTGGGTCAGCCCGGTCCACGGCGTGCCGGTATCGGGTTCAGGAGGGTTTGTGCTGCCGCAAGCGCCATACGAATCGCTGGTGACGACGATGTCGGCGTGCCCGTCGTTGTCGACGTCGGCGATGACGGGCAGTTCCAGGCAGGTGTTGCTGGTGATGTTGGCTGCAAACAGCGTTTTGCCGTCTTTGCCGTTGTAGACGCGCAGCCAACACTCGTCGCGGTATACGACTTCGGCAGTGCCATCGCCGTTGAAGTCAAACACCGATGACCCTGTGCCGCCCGACGACGCATCGCGGGTCTGTTTGGACCACAACACGCCCGGATCCGTCCCCGTGCAGTCCGCCGGTTTGGGATTGTTTGCGCACTTGAAGGCATAGGTGTAGTAGCGGCTCGCCGACGCCAGTCCGAAATCGGGGACTTTGTCGCCGTCGAAATCAGCAATGACTGCGGGTCCGCCCCACCCGCCTTCCGCGACGCGATAGGGACCAAAGATGGTCTTTTGCGCGGTGTAATCGTAGACGCTCACCATCTGGCTGCCGCGATCGGACATCACCAGCAGCAAGTCGGGTTTTTTGTCGCCGTTGAAGTCCGCGACGGCAGGATAAAACGGCTTGCTCGAAAGGGCCGGCGGGGTTTTGTCAGCGCCCGTCAAGCCGTCATACACCTTGTCGCTGGTGATCACTTCTGGGCGACCATCACCGTCGAGGTCCGCGGCAATTGGCAAAGACCCCCAATACGGTGTCTTGTTCGCTTTGGTCCAAAGCACATCGATACGCGACGGCGAACCTTTGACAAAACGGCTGACCTGGGCGCCTGCAATGATTTCAGGTGGGGCGACTCCATCTACATCTGCAATCGCCGGAGCGCTCCAGTTTTGCCCCGTTGTGTTTTGTTCCTGCGTCGGCGTCGGCGATGTCGCCAGCAAGTTGCCTTTGTAGTCGAGCACAATGACGCGGTTTGCCGCATCGACCGCCACAACTTCCCCAAAGCCATCGCCATCCAGATCAGCGACCGCGAGATTGCCCTGGTGCGAGGTCTGAAGCGAGATCGTCTTGCGCCACAGCTCTTTGCAGTCTTGGCCGCTCATCGCGATGATGCCGACGCCGTTCGCGACCGTCAGCACTTCGGGTTTTCCGTCTTTGTCGAGGTCGGCCACGATTGGCACCGACAGCGACTGAAAACTGTTCAGCTTGCAAGCGATGACGGGGGCCTTGAACTGTTCGGGGGTAAAAGCCGCGCCTTTGCATTCGGGGTCAAATGAACCGAGCTTTTTGCACGCATCCCACGGCAAGCAAGTGCCCCGGAAGCAGCGCGAGTCGTCTTGGCACGCGCTGTCATTTTCACAACTTTCGCCCGCAGTCACGCAGACGCCTTCCAGACAGCGCTGCCCGCTTGCACACGGAACTGCCGCCGAGCAGGCTTTGCCACGACAACCCAGCGCGTTGTCGACGATCTTGGTCGGATCGCCAGGATGAACCGGATCGCTCGGATCGTCGGCATCGGTGTCGACTTCGCGCACCGCGTTACAACCGACCACCGACGCGCTGGTGCAAAGCCACAAGACAGCGATCGCCGACCGCGTTCTTTGCCCAGAAGATCGAAGTTTCCGTCGAGAGCGCTCCGATTCCATGCTTCGCAACGGGTCCATGGCATACCTCCAGATTGGAGCCGCGAACATACCATCGCGATGTAGGTTGTTGGTCAAAGCGCAGCCACTCGACCCGACGAATCCCGCGCTGGCACGACCATTTAGCCAATCAACAGCCAGGTGGCGAACCGACGGCAAATTCAGATGAATTGGCTGATGTATAATTGGCCCTTCGGGGGAAGCTTTCGTGATCACATCGCCTCTTGGTACGTCACTCACCAAGCGCTGTCTGCGCTGCGGGATGCAAGTTCCCGTCGGTGAGTGGCATAGCTGTAGCGCGCCAGAGATCACCATCAGCGAAAGCAAGAGCGACCCGTCTTTGCGCGACGGCAGTGACGCCGATCAAGATCCGGTGATCGGTGCCATTCTCGGCGAGCGATATCTCATTGAGTCGAGGCTCAGCCAAGGTGGCATGGGCGTGGTCTACAAAGCCAAGCACGTTCACCTGGACACGCCGCTGGCGGTAAAAATTCTGCTGCAGCCGCAGGACCCGATCGCCCAGCGCCGATTCCTCGAAGAAGCCAAGATGGCGTCGCTGGTGCATCACCCAAACACGGTCTACATTGCCGACTTTGGGCTGTTGTCCGATGGACGCACCTATCTGGTCATGGAGCTGCTCAGCGGTCCGACGCTGGCGAAAGTCATTTCGCAGGGCGCAATCGAACCGCTGCGCGCCTGCCAAATTGCACAAGGAATCGCCACCGGACTCCAAGCCGTCCACGATCACGGAATTGTTCATCGGGATTTGAAGCCGGAGAACATTTTTCTCGTCGAGCAGCCGGGTCAAAAAGAGTTTGTGAAAATCGTCGACTTTGGTATCGCGCTGCGTTCCAACCAAAGTCTTCGCCAAGAACAAATCGAAGTCTTGGCAGCGCAAGCGCACAAGCCGCCAAATGACCACAGCGATCACAGCGGGCGGCTCACCGAAGTGGGATCGGTGCTAGGAACGCCGCTCTATATGTCGCCGGAACAAGCCTGCGCCGGGGACATTGATTCACGCGCGGACCAATATGCGCTGGGCTGCATTTTGTATGAAATGCTGACCGGCAAGGTTCCGTTTGAGGGGACAACGCCGACGAGCTTGATGTTTAAGCACGTCACCGCAATGCCACCTCCCCTTCTGCGCAGCAATCCCAAACTGAAGATCACAAACGCGCTGGAAACGATTGTGATGCGGCTCCTCGCCAAGCAAAAGGAGTCTCGCTATCCGTCGATGAAGGAAGTCATCTCAGAGCTTGGCAAAGAGATCGATCTGCTCCTGATTCAGCGCGGAGAGAGAGTTGTCTTAGGAAAAGATGCGGCCCGCTTGGTTCAGAGTGGATTCCGCGGTCTGTCAAAGGAAGCGAAACAGAAAGTCTTCCTTCATTCGGTCATCGCGACGACGACCGTTCTGGTTTTGGCAGGAATCGGAATTTACGTTGGGAATCGATACGTATCCAGCCGCAACAATCCGGAAGTCGTGAAGGTCACGCCGCAAGAACTGGCAGACGCCCGGCTGCGCGCTACAGAGTTCCTGGTAAGTGAGCTAAAAGATCCGAATCCGGAGCTGCGTGCTTCGGTGCTGAGCGAGCTGGGATGGACCCATGATCTAAGTCTGGGTCCGAAACTTACGCCGTTTCTGGTAGATGAAAACAGCGAGATCGCTGCGCAAGCCGCAGCCGCGCTGGGTGAGCTAGGAGACCGGCTAGCGATTCCCAAACTACTGCGGATCAGTGAACAGAAAGTCGCTGCCAACTTGCATGTTGCCGTCGCAGCAGCGCTTTCCCAACTGGGTGATTCAAAAGGGCAGAAACAGCTCGTCGAATCGCTGGATAGTTCGGACCCCGCAGTTCGCCAAAAGGCCGCGTACTGGCTGAGCGAACAAGGGAATCCCAAAGCGATCGAGATCATGCTGAGCCTGGCGCAAAACCCGGCGATATCCGAAGAACAAGCGATCCGTCTGCTGGGTCGGCTGGTGCGAGGTGGAGACGACCAAGCCAAGAGTCTGCTGCGGCAAAAATTGAATCGACCGGGACGTCATGAACACAAAATGCTCGCTGCGGCGCGGCTGGCCGTTGTCCATGATGAGGAAGGAACCCGATTCCTGCGTGAAATTGCCGAACAGCCAGGCGCCAATCAGCTCTTTGCAGCCCGGCTGATGACATCCCCGGAAAATCCGGTAGGAATACAGCTTTTCCGTCGAGTTGCTGCCGACCGTAGTGCGACGCCAGCGTCACGCCAAATCGCGATGGAAGGTCTGGCACTGGCTGGACAAAGCAGCGACATTCGGATTCTGCTGCCGATTCTGACGACCGAACCATCGCTTGCGCTGCGTCATCAAGCGGCGATTGCGATTGTAGACATCGCGGCGAGAGAACCAACCGCGCTGTCTGATCAGAGTCTGACTTGGGCGCGACTTGCCAGTGATGATGATGATTTTGCACTGCGCGCGGACGCGGCGGGAGTGCTCAGCGAAGACAAGTCAACGCAGGCAGAAAACCTGCTGTTGCGATTGGCAAAAGACAAAGTCGCAAGCGTTCGAAAAAGTGCGATTCATGCGCTAGGAAAACGCACAGACGCAGCGTCGCTGGCAGCGCTGCATGATGGCCTGTCCGATGAAGCCGCGGAAGTGCGAGCCGAAGCACTCACGGCTCTTGTAAAGCTCAGCTCTCTGCTTGTGCAGCTCAAACAAAACGATCTGGTCATACAAGTTCGGAACTGGCTGGAAGCGGTGCTGCGTAGCCAAGACATGCGCGAACAACTGCTCGCACGAATTGGTCTTCAGCGACTGGGAGACGAAACCCAGAGAGCGCAGCTTGCCACGCTGTATCAAAAAGTAGACGCAGAGCAGCGTCGTCAAATCATCGATCGCGAAGATGGGGACAGAGAGCTGTGGAAACTGGCCCTGACCGATGAAAACTGGCCGCTTCGATTCGCAGCGGCGCGACGCCTCGCACAGACAAGTGATCGGCTCTCGATTCCCGTTCTCCGGCAGGCGCTCAGCCGGAATGATGCGAGCGCAGGAATCGCTTACGGACTCCTTCTTCGTTTTGGCGAACAAGTTGTAGCGCCGAACTTGGCGGCACAACTTTCAACGACAGTACCGATTGAGCAGCGAATTTCCGTCGTAGAAGGACTCGCACAGCTCCCCCCTTCGGTCAGCGTTCCTCTCTTGTTAAAAGCAGCGCGCGATCCATCCAGCGCTGTCCGATCACAAGCGGCAGAAGTGGCAGCAGAGCTTCCCATCGTTGATGGGAAACCTGCAGGACAGCCGGTTTTGCGGCTTCTGTCCGATGATGGGAATGCGGTGATTCGCGCACGCGCGAGCGCACTTCTTTTGCGACTTCTCAAAGTCCCAGCGTCGAGCAGCGCACTGAATGTGACAACATCTGGACCCAAGCCTGGTCTTCCGTCCGATCCGGAGCATAGCGCGGTTCCTGCTGCTGGCGCGTCATCACCGGTTGTCACACAGAACCCCGCTTCGGCCCCTGCTCCGGACAAGGGAACGCCGATTGCAGAGCTTGCAAGACGCGGTCGTCACGCGCTTGACACCAAGGATTTTGCCGCAGCGGAACAGCTTCTTAGCAAAGCGCGCCGGACATGTACGCGGTCGGCCAAGACACCGGGTTGTGCAGAGCTTTCGTTTGAGCTGTCGGTTCTGCTTGGTCGCGCACACGAAGCACAGGGACACACCGCAGAAGCAATGACAGAGTTCGAGCTTGCAATGAAGCTGAGTCCGAAAGTCGTCGGGAAAGCGGATGAAAAAACCGCCGCGCAAGCTGCGGTGGTACGACTGGTTCCCAAGCTCGGAATCGTGATGGTACCCAAGATGAACGGAAAATCATGCGAGCTGCTGTCGCTGTGGATGCCACCCGGCAGTCATCAGCTCACCATCAATGGGAAGCCACAGACGGTCTCCGTTCAAGCAAATCAAACGGTCCGCGCAGGAAGCTGTCCATGATGTCTCCGGTATCTCGCCCACATCGCGCAGCCGTCGCGGTGGCGTACTCCCTTTTCGCATTCCTTTGTGCAGCACAGCCGCTGTCTGCGCAGGAAACAGATGGACAGAGCGCAGCCCTCCGCAACAGTGGCGAAGTAGAGATTTTGGGAGCGCGCGGTGTTCAAGTTTCCGTGGATCAGAAGCCAGTCCTCACGCTGCCCCTCTCTTCTCCTCTGTCACTATCAGCAGGCAGCCATGACATCACCGCAACACAGGATGGGAAGACACTTCAGACGACAATCACGGTGCGAGAGGGGCGAGCCTTGGAAGTTCGTTTCAACTTCGAGGTGCAAGCGGTCAGCATGACGGTTCCGCCCCATGCGCTGCTGCTGGAAAAGTACGAAGGGATCCCCTCAGCGCTCGCGGATGAGCTGGCGATTACGACTGTGCGCTCGCTTTCGAAACAGCGACTGGCCGTACTAACGCCCCCGAAACATGCACAGATTCCCAATGACTGTGCGCAGACGATTCCATGTCTGCTTTCGCAAGCCGCAGTCCACGAGAGTGACTATGCGGTCGCGGTGTCTGTTGTCCAGCTTGCAGGCGCACAGCCGACCAGTCCGATCGACTACCGAATCGAAGGGAAGATCATCGATCGCAGCGTGTCACAGGAGTCCGCACAGCAGACTGAATCCTGCATCGGCTGTAGCGCGCTACAGGTGACAGACAAGCTGCGGCGCATGATCACGGAGCTTGCAACCAAAGCGCTTTCACGAACCAAAGGCACGCTGATCATTACGACAGAGCCAGCCAATGCAGCGATCAAGATTGATGGTGTTTACCGAGGACAATCTCCTCTGCGCAGCGTGATCTGGACAGGAACGGTCAGCGTATCTGCCAGCTTGCCAAGTCACAGACTGCAGAGCGAGCGTGTGACTGTCCGCGAAGGTGCCGAGACCCCGGTGCAGCTTACGCTACAGGCAGAAGAACAAGTAGCAGAGCAGAAGCGGCAGGTGATCATCCTTCCGCGTGACGTTCCGTTAGAACGCGAGCCACGTCCGCGCTGGCGGCTCATTGCGGGCAGCATCGGCATGGGCGTAGGCGCAGTTCTGATGGGATTTGGTGTTTCAGCGCTTTCAATCGATGGGAAGTGCGTGTCAGAACCGACAGGAATCGCGCGGTACTGCGACAATCTGTACGACACAACGGCTGCGGGATCGAGTCTGGTCGGAGTGGGCGGTGCTGTACTGGTTGGCAGTGGAATCCTGCTGGCCTGGCCGGGAAAGCCCAAGCAGAGACCGCTCAGCGCCCTTCAGTTGCAACACTAGAAAAGCCATCTTCGTCCACGACCAAGGGGGCTCGAATGGCACTCCTTTCACATCGCACATGAACAGGAAACATCCATGCACCACGGAACATTTGTCCGCTTGCTTCTTCTGTCATTCACTCTGTTTTCGTCTGTGAGCTGCGACTCCCTCTTTGGCGGACTGGCGAAAGGGAATCCTGAAAGTTGTGTTGTGACACCATCCATCTGCAATCCAGACACCGAGGTCTGCAACACCGCAACCAGAGACTGTGAACCCGCACTGCGCGTCGAGTCCATCACACCTTCGGCGGCTCCGTTTGACACAGAAGTCAACGTGACGGTGACCGGGAAAAACTTCGTGCCCAACATGCAGCTATTTGTCGATGGACAACCGGCCACTTCGCTGGTGCTCCAATCGGACACACAGCTTAATTCGCTTTTTCCCGCAAGCAGTCGCACCAAAGCATCCGTTCCCATCGAGCTTGTCACGCCCACCACCCAGAGACTGCGCGTGGATGGCATGTTTCACTACTTTCCGTGGCCGCAGTTTGCGCAGCCAGTCAATCAACCGTTCGATGGATATCAGAAGTTCATTCGCTCAGGCGATTTCAATGGCGATGGGCGTCCCGATCTTGCGGTGGCTTCTGACTTCACTTCTGGGATAGGAATTTTCCTCACACAAGCCGACGGAAACCTCATCCAAGCCCCATCCGCCGTCTTCTCCTCCCGCCCATTCTTTGTTGCGGTAGGGGACGCATAATCCAATTATGTCTTAACTCCTAATCGCCCACATGTGGGACGGAAGGAGTGGTCATGAGGAGTGCGAAAGGGGTCCACGTAGGAATCGGAAACAGAGACTCCCAGGGACATTACGGAGGGAATGAGCAGAGTCCGCGCAGAGCGGTAGGATACGTGCGGGTTTCCACGGACATGCAAGCGGCGGAAGGAATGTCTCTGGATGCGCAGCGGAGTGCCATTGAGAGCTACTGCGCGATGATGGGAATCAAGCTGGTGAAGCTGTGTCAGGACGTGATGTCGGGAGGGAAGGACGTTCGGCCAGGGCTCGCCGACGCACTGCGGGCTCTGCAAGGCTCTGCGGATGTCTTGATCGTGCTGAAGTTTGATCGACTATCGCGTTCGATCAAGCACTTCTGCGAGCTGTATGAAACGTACTTCAAAGACGG
>DAORGN010000102.1:0-16872 GCA_035340095.1 Pseudomonadota bacterium
GTTTTCGGTGTAGACCTTCATGCCCGGCTTGCGAACTTCGACAAGGTGTCGCCCCGCCGGCAGATCGACGAGCTGCGGCACCGTGCCAGCCGGCTGACCGTCGACGAAAATCTCAGCGCCACGCGCCGCATCGTTCGTCGCCGGATATTTGATATCGAGCCGAGCCGGCGCTTTGTCGAGCTGGAACGCGAACTTCGTCGCCGCGCCGATCGTCACCGTCTGCTCAAACGGCCTATATCCTTCAAGCTCCAGGCGCAGCTTGTGCTGGCCTTTGTTGATTCGCACCTTGGTCGCGGGACCGGTGCGCTCGGACTGTAGCGCCCCATCGACGAAGATCGTGGCCCCCGGGGGGTTCGAGTCAATCGTGATGCGGGGCGCCACCTGCGCCGACGCTGTTTGGGGGTGGACGATGGCCAAAAGGGCCATCAACAGAGCACATGCCGTAATCCTGATGGGGCTAGCGAGCATCGGTACAGGTTCTCCTGCTCCAAAGTCGAGATTTTGCCGCGCCATCGTAAGATCCTCGTGCCATGGGAGTGTAGTTGGTCCTCAAGGTAAAGGGCGCGCAGCTATTAGCTTGTCATTTCACCAAATATTTCCCGCAGGTTCAACAGGAACGGTTTGGTCCGTTATCTAAGTTGGCTTGTCATCTTCGCTAGATGAGGCCCTTTCCGCACTGTTTTGTGAGAGTGCCCGACCCCCCAACGTAAACAGCACCAAAAGACACGAGCCCATCAAGATCGCCGTGCAACCACTGTTGACGATGGCTTTGACCCGGCTCGGATCGCGGCTGAAGTTGTTCCAGATCGACTGCCAGCCCGCGGTCAGCGTCGTTGCCCCCACCGCGAGCATCGGAATCGCCGTCACCAAAGCGTAGTGCCGCCGCGTCGGATGCAGCCGCAAAATGACCGCCGTGCCCACCGCCAGTGCCGTCGTTGCCAAGAGCTGATTTGAAATCCCGAGCAGCGGCCACAGCGTCGAAATCGTCCCGGTATACAGAAAACCACCCCAGAACATCACGACCAGGATCGAGGCCAGCCACACCCCCGGCACGAAGTCATGTCGAGAGAAGCGATCATCGACACGCCCCAAGATGTCCTGCATCAGAAAGCGCGCGACTCGCGTTCCCGCGTCGACGGTGGTCAAAATAAACACCGCCTCGAACATGACGATGAAGTGGTAAAAGTAGCCTAGCAGCGTCCGCGCTCCCGGCAGCTGCGCAAAAATCTGGGCGATGCCGGCGGCCAAACTGACCGAACCGCCGGTGCGACCGCGCAGTTTCTCACCGACGAGCTGCGACATCAGATCGATCTCGACCGGGGTCATCCCCAGCTTTTGAAACGCCGCTTCGGGCACGTTGATCGCAAAGTAATCCGCCGGATGCAGACACGCCGCCGCGACGAGCGACGTGATCCCCACCAGCCCTTCGAGCAGCATCGCGCCGTAGCCGATCGGTCGACAGTCGGTTTCCTGATCGATAAGTTTCGGTGTCGTCCCCGATGCGATCAGCGAGTGAAAGCCACTTATCGCGCCGCACGCGACGGTGATAAACACAAACGGGAAGACCTTGCCTTTGATGATCGGGCCGCCGCCGTAGACAAACTGGGTGAACGCTTCCAGCTTTAGCTCGGGGTTTACGACCATGATCGCCACGATCAGCACCGACAGCGTCCCCAGCTTCATGTACGAAGACAGGTAATCGCGTGGGACAAGCAGCAGCCAGACCGGCAGCACCGACGCAAGCAGTCCATACGCCGCCACACACGCGACCAGCGTGCCAAACGACAGCGACAAGTACGGTGCCAGCCGCGAGTGCGCAATCGTGTCGCCATAAACCACCGCAAAAAGCAGCAGCCCGACGCCAAGCAGCGATGCCGCGCGCAGCCGAAGACCGTGGCTTTCGCCGCGCATGATCGAACCCATCAATAGTGCGATCGGGATCGTCATCCCGATGGTGAACGTCGCCCACGGGCTGCCTTCGAGGATCTTCACCACCGCAAAGCTCATCGCCGAAATCGCGACTGTGACGGTAAAAAAGATCGCCAGCGTTGCCACCGATCCAGCCCGTGAGCCCAGCTCTTGTCGCGCCATCGCCGCCAGCGACTTGCCACCGGAACGAACGCTCGCTGACAGCGTCACAAAGTCATGCACCGCCCCAGCCAGCGTCACGCCCACCAAGATCCACAAAAGACCCGGCAAAAAACCAAACTGCGCGGCGAGCACCGGCCCAATCAGCGGCCCCGCCCCTGTGATCGCGGCGAAGTGATGACCGAACAGCACCCAACGACTCGTCGGAATGTAGTCTTTCCCATCCCGCCTGGCGTGCGCTGGCGTCTGGTTTTTGCCGTCGAGCGCAAAGACCTTGGCCGCAATAAACGCCGAGTAGAAGCGATACGCGATCGCCAAGATACAAATTGCCGCGATGAAGATCGGTAAGGCGTGAATCCGCATAGCCCTCCTCGGTGTTTGTGCTCTTAAAGACCCGCTAGCAGAAAGCGGAGTGCCGCAGGCAGACGCCGCGCCCAGGCGTCTTCATTGTGGGTCGCCATCGGTTCCAAGACGTATTGCAGATTCGCGCCGTCGCGAAAGCCAATGTCACGATAGGTCTTGGCCAGTTCCGCGGTGTTCATCCAGTCGTCGCCGCCTTCCCCACCGCCATCGCCGCTGTCCACGTAGACGCGGCTTGGCTTGCCGACGCTGGCTTTGACCGCCGAAAGGATGTAGCGACCATCCCACCACGTCGACGGAGAAAAAATCCCAATCCGACCGAACACGTCGGGCTTTTTGACGCCAGCGTAGGCAGTGATAAGCCCGCCAAGCGACGATCCCGCGAGTGTCGTTTTGGCCGGATCGCTCACGAGCCGTCCACTTAGCACCACCGGGGACGTCAGTCCATTCATCAAGGGAAGCAGCTCTTCGACGACAAACTTGAGGTATTGATCGCCGCCACCGCTGTCTCGATAGGTCGGATCGCTGCTTTTGGTCGGGGTGTATTCGTACAGACGGCGATCGGTATTTTCCGGTCCAATCACCACCACTTCCGGCAAGCTGTCCGACGGATCGAGCGCATCAATCCCGGCATCCAGCGTCTGCGACACCTGCCAGGTCCGTCCGCCAAACGCATAGCGCGGATCGAACAGGTTCTGTCCGTCATGCATGCACAAGATCGGATAGCGAGCCTCGGGATTTTCATCAAAGCTCGGCGGCAGATACAGCCACGCCGCGCGGGTATTGCCCAGCACCGTCGATCGCACGCCAGTGACACGCAGATAACGACCCTTGCTGGTGACAAAGTGCGGATAGATATCGACTGTCTGGCCCGGCTCGACGACAAAATTTTTGCCGCGTGACCACGTCGCGTCGTCGAGAAGCGGCTTCCATTCCAGCGTCGAGCTGACCCCTTTTAACCGCGCCTGATAAAGCCCGTCGCGGACTTTGGTCATGGCTTTGCCGCTCGTCCAGGAAAGCCCGGACCCGCTGCCGCGGATGCTCAGCTTGCTGTAGCGCGCGTCGTTCCGGGGATAGTGGACGCGCAGCACGGTGTCACCGGGCACGACGTTGAGATCCGATCCATCGTCCGCAAGATCCCCTCCACTGCCCAGATCGCTACCCGCAGCGGTTCTGTGATCCCCGCCGGTTTTGTCATCGTCTAACGGAACATCGCTTGACGCGCAGCCCCAAAGACAAAGCGACAACCCAGCGATGCAGCCGACAGCTCCCGTCGAAAAAAACCGCGGCACAGCGGCGCGAACCCCCATCGAGATGTCGTTTTCCCAACCAGATCGCAGTCGGCTCTCCATCCCGGCACGATAGCCGGTTTTCCGAGCAAGCCAAATCCCCACGCGCGACTTGTCACAAGCAAACAGGACCGCGCCACGGTCGTCGGAGAAAAAAACCGACATGTCCTAGGTTGTGGCAAAAGCTGCGCTTGTGTTATGACCAAGCCTGCTATGTGCGCAGTCATGTCCCCCTGCTAGTGCAGGGCTTGCTGCCGCGGCTGGCAAGGCAAACGAATGGACAAGATCGTCATCAAAGGGGCCCGCGAGCACAACCTGAAGAACATCGACGTCGAACTACCACGCGACAAGCTGGTGGTGCTCACGGGGCTGTCGGGCTCGGGTAAGTCGTCGCTGGCCTTCGATACCATCTACGCGGAAGGACAGCGCCGCTATGTCGAATCGCTCTCGACGTATGCGCGCCAGTTCCTCGAGCAGATGGGCAAGCCGGATCTCGACTCGATTGATGGCCTGTCACCAGCGATCTCGATCGAACAGAAATCGACCAGCAAAAATCCGCGCTCCACCGTCGGTACGATCACGGAAATTTACGACTATCTGCGGCTTTTGTACGCGCGAATTGGCACCGTGCACTGTCATAGCTGCAACCTGCCCATCGCGGCGCAGACGGTGCAGCAGATGGTCGATCGGGTGCTGCGGCTGCCGCAGGGCACGCGCTTTTCGGTTTTGGCGCCGATTGTGCGCAGCCGCAAAGGTGAGTTCAAAAAAGAGCTCGATTCGCTGCGACGCCAAGGCCTGCGGCGGGTCAGCGTCGACGGCGAGCTGTTCGATCTATCGGAAGACACCATCAAGATCGACAAAAACAAGGCGCACACCATCGAAGTCTACGTCGACAGACTGGTGGTCAAAAGCGACGTGCGGCAGCGGCTCACCGAAGCGGTGGAGCTGTCGCTTCAGCTTGCCGAAGGCATCGTCAAGGTATCGCCAGTCATGCTCGGGGACGATGCGCTGCCCGACGGCGTGGGCATCACCGACGAAAACGGCGACATCATTTTTTCCGAACGCTTTGCCTGTATCAACTGCGGCGTCAGCTACCCCGAAATCACGCCGCGGCTGTTTAGCTTCAACAATCCATCGGGCGCTTGTCCAGCCTGCGACGGCATCGGCGCCAAGATGTTTTTCGACCCCGAGCTTATCGTCCCCAACACGGATCTGGCGCTGCGTGAAGGCGCGATCGAGCCGTGGGAAAAGCGCAACGGGCCGTTTTTTCAGCAGATCATCGAAGCGCTCGCGCAGCACTACGGTTTTGACATGGCGGTGCCGTGGTCCGATCTGCCGCAGAACGTGCGCGACATCGTGCTTTACGGCAGCAAAGGCGACGAGGTCGAGTTCTGGTTTGAAAAAAATGGCCGACGCCACACCTACAAAAAAGAGTTCGAGGGTGTGATCGCAAATCTTGAGCGGCGGCTTTCGGAATACGAACGTCGTCGTCGAGAAGAAGGCACCGCTCCCGCCGGATCGGACAGCTTTGAAGCGGCGTATGAAGAGTTTTCGCCGTACATGAACAAGTCGCCGTGCGAGGAGTGCCAAGGCACCCGGCTGCGCAAAGAAGCGCGCTTTGTCCGCGTCGGCAACCTGCCCATTCACGAGCTGACCGCCAAGCCGATTCGCGACGCACACCGTTTTTTCACCGAGCTACGGCTCAGCCAGCGACAAGCCGAAATCGCCGAGCGAATTCTCAAAGAAGTGCGCGATCGGCTCGGTTTTTTGGTCAACGTCGGTCTCGACTATCTGACGCTGGATCGCACAGCAGCGACGCTTTCGGGCGGCGAAGGTCAGCGGATTCGTCTCGCGAGTCAAATTGGCAGTTCTCTCGTCGGAGTTCTCTACGTTCTCGACGAACCTTCGATTGGCCTGCATCAGCGTGACAACCAGCGGCTGCTGGAAACGCTGTTCCGTCTGCGCGACATGGGAAATACCGTCATCGTCGTCGAGCATGACGAAGACACCATCCGTGCCGCCGACCACATCATCGACATGGGCCCTCGCGCTGGCGTGCTCGGCGGTCGGGTCGTCGCCGCAGGTCGGGTCGATGAGATCATGTCGTCGACGGCTTCACTGACTGGCGCCTATCTATCGGGCCGCAAAAAAATCGAAGTCCCGCGCAGCCGTCGTCAGTCGCAGAACCGCTACCTGGTGCTAAAAAATGGCAAAGAGCACAACCTGCGCGACGTCACGGTTCGTTTTCCCGTCGGTGTTTTCACCTGCGTGACCGGCGTTTCTGGTTCCGGCAAATCGACGCTGGTGATCGATACCCTCCTCGCGGCACTGAAGCAAAAGCTCAACCATTCCAAGTGCCAGGTCGGTCAGCACGAAGGCATCGAGGGACTTCACCACGTCGACCGCGTGATAGACATCGATCAGCTGCCGATCGGACGCACGCCGCGATCCAATCCAGCGACGTACACGGGCGTCTTTACCCACATTCGCGATCTGTTCGCGGCGCTGCCCGACAGCAAATCGCGCGGCTACAAAGCCGGACGCTACAGCTTCAACGTCAAAGGCGGGCGCTGCGAGTCGTGTCAGGGCGACGGCATCCTGCGCATCGAGATGCACTTTTTGCCCGATGTCTACGTCGTCTGCGAAGAGTGCGGCGGGCGGCGCTATAACCGCGAGACCCTCGAAGTAAAATACAAAGGCGCCTCGATTGCCGACGTGCTCGACATGACGGTGACGCAGGCCT
Source organism: Pseudomonadota bacterium (assembly GCA_035340095.1). Classification (GTDB taxonomy): domain Bacteria; phylum Myxococcota_A; class Polyangia; order Palsa-1104; family JAEUJZ01; genus JAEUKA01. Next base: position 6,481 of record DAORGN010000102.1, read on the forward strand.
GCGAGTTTTTGGGCCACATCCCGAAAGTGCGCCAAAAGCTGGAAACCCTGCGCGACGTTGGGCTTGGTTATATCGCGCTCGGGCAGGCAGCGACGACGCTGTCGGGTGGTGAAGCGCAGCGGATCAAGCTCAGCAAAGAGCTGGCGAAAAAGGGATCGGGCCGCACGGTCTACATCCTCGATGAACCGACGACGGGCCTTCACTTTGAAGACATCAAACAGCTGCTCGAGGTGCTAAACCGGCTCGTCGATTCGGGCAACACGGTCATCGTGATCGAGCACAACCTCGATGTGATCAAAACCGCCGATTATGTCGTCGACATGGGCCCAGAAGGCGGCGAAGGCGGTGGCTCCGTCGTCGCATGCGGCACGCCCGAAGACATTGCGCGCGTGCCAAGTTCATACACTGGGCAGTACCTCAAAAAAGTGCTCGCGCTGAGCTAGGCCGCCACGATGAAGATTCTGTCGGTGACCCAGCTTCCGATTCCGGACGTCAAAGTGGTGCGCTTTGCGCGCTTTTGCGACGAGCGCGGCTATTTCAGCGAACACTTTCGGACCACCGACATCGCCGCGCATCCGGATCTTGCGCACTTTGCGGCCCAGCCGATTGTGCAGTGCAACGAAGCCTTCTCTCGACGAGGAACGCTGCGTGGTCTGCATTTTCAGTGGCAGCCGAAAATGGGCAAGCTGGTGCGGCCTCTTTGCGGACGGCTGATCGATTTTGCGCTCGATCTGCGGCTGTCGTCGCCGTGGTTTGGAAAAATCATTGGCTACGACATGCCAGCAGCGACGGACCGCGACTTCGCCGAGTGGATTTGGGTTCCGCCCGGTTTTGCCCACGGCACGCTGCTCCCCGAGGAGACAGTGATCGAATATTTCTGCACCGCGGCGTGGAATCCAAACGCCGAGGCAGGAATTTCGCCGCTCGCCGACGATCTCGACTGGTCCCTGTGCGACCAGCAAGTCGCCAAGCTGTATGCCGATGCGGTGAAAAACGGCCCACTTCTGAGTGAAAAAGATCGCGTGGCTCCATCGCTGACTGCCTGGAAAGACGATCCGCGCGCCGGGCTCATCACCGATTAAGCACAGTCGGGAGAAGATCACTGTGCATCGACCCCTGCATCGACGGCAGGCGGCAGTGAAAAATCAGGCGGCGGTGGCGGCGCTCCCGACGGCAGCACTTGCAGCGCCGTGGTTGCGACACCCAGCAGGGAACGCAGCGCTGCGCCGGTCACAAACCCTTCGACCAAAAGCTCGCTGGCTTTGACTTCGATCTGCAAATGATCGAGCACCGTCGAGATGCCCATCAGCTTGAAGCGCCAATCGCTGCGCAGCTTGTCGCCCACTTGCAAAATCGCCGCGCGAAGCTGGGTCGCTTCTTCCGCTGATGAAACCACCAATCGCCCGTGGACCTGCGGGTCCATGTCCGAAGACAGCGCCAGCTGAATGTGCCGCGGCGTCGGGATGCCGCCACGCAGCCGCAGCCGGCCTTGCACATTGAATATCTCGACGACAAGCGGTGGCCCCTGTTTCGGCAGTGCCCTGCGCAGCGCCGGGAGCTGGGCGGTCAAGCTGGGCGGTTCCGGCCCGACAGAAGCGTCGGGGTTTTGGCCATCCGACGGCGGGCTTGGCAACGGCTCGGGACGCGGCAAAAACGCCAGCAGGTCGGGCGCATCGAACAAAAGCTCGCGATCGTCCCAGGTCGGTACCCGTCGCGCCGTCAGCTTGTCAAACAGCGGACGCAGTTTCTTTCCCATCGCCAAAAGTGCCGTCGCGCTGCGCCGGTATCCCGTCGGATCGGTCGTCGCAATCACCAGCACATCCGACAAACTGAACAGTTCCTGCGCCAGCTCGTCGCCTGACGAAAGCGCACTGCCCGCCACCAGCAACCGACTATCTGGAAACGCCCCGAGCAGACCGGCCACCGACTGACGATGCGGCGAGCGTGCAACCTCTGCCATGCGCAGCACCAGCCGCAGTCCCACGTCCTGCTCGATCGACGCTGCGCCTACGCCATGCAGACTCGCGAGCGGTGGTGTCTTGGGCGGTGTTGGCTTGCCTATCTTGCCGCCCGGTTCCCCCCGTCGCGAAAGCTGCTGTTTTTGCGCAGGCTCCGGGGGATCTGGCACAAGCGGCTTGGCGGCGACCGCTTCAGGCGCAATAAGCGGCGGGGGCGTCTTGCGCTTGGCTGGCACAATGTCCCAGGTAATCGGCGGCGGCGGCAGCAGTTTTTCCAACAGCGACAGCGACGACAAAAGAATCGCCGGTAGCAAATGCGCGAGCAGCGACAGACAACCCGCCAACACGCATCGCCGCATCCCACTTGCGAAGTCCACTGACACCACCTGCTCGACACCCTAGCAAAGCCGCGGCGACGCTCCTAGCGCCAGCCGGTCGTTTGCGCCGTTTTGCCGTCGAATCGTTCAGTAAAGGCGCGCAAAAAACGGCTCGGCATGCCGGGCAAAGGCCGCATACGTGAAGTGGTCATACAGTCGCTGATACCCGGCGTCGCCCAAGCGCTGCCGCAGCGACGGATCGCGCAAGCGCAAAATCCCCGCACAGACCGCCTGCACCGTCGGTTCAACGACAACCCCGGTTTCCCCATCGAGCACGACTTCCGGCGCGCCACCAACGCTGGCCGCAAGACACGGCCTGCGATGCGCCATGGCTTCGAGATAGACGATGCCAAAGCCCTCACCGCTCGACGGCAACACCAAGGCATGGCTGCGCGCAATCGCCGCGTGCTTTTCGGTTTCCGACAGCCGACCGACAAAATGGACCCGGTCTGCAACGCCCAGCGACTGCGCCAGATCGACAAGCTGCGGACGCGCCGCGCCGTCCCCCACCACTTCAAAGTCGACATCGGGCAACTGCGGCAAGCTGCGAATCACCAGATCGATGCCTTTGGGTTCGCCGATCCACAGCCGTGTAATCGCCACAATTCGCAGCCGCAGCGACGATTCACAGGCGGTCTTTGGGGTCGCTGCCGCCAGTGCCAGGCTCTGTTCATCGAGCGCATTGACGAGCCGCTGACAGCGATCTGGCCTTACACCTTGCACCGCGCAGAGCTTGCGCAGCGTATCTTCACTGACGCCCGCCGCCACCGTCGATCGCTGAAGGGACCAGCGACGCAAAATGGGCAACGGCGACCAGACATCGGTGCCGTGCGCAATCACCCCAAAGCGCGAAAAGCCAAGCCCGAGCGGCGACAGGTTGACATGCCCGAGCACGACGGCGGATTCCCGACCGACAAAGCCCAGCACTTCCGCAGCAAACAGCCGCCGGTTGCCGCGACACGCCACATAAGTCGGTGAGACCGCACGAGGCAGCCCAGCCAAAAAGTCCGGATCGGCGCCTGGCTCATCGGTCAGCGCGACGATGTGAAGCGGCAGGCGGCGGACTTGGGCAAACTCGCTCGCGGCGCGAATGAGCAAGCGATTAAACGACGGAATGCCGCCCGGAGCGCCGAGCAGGCTGCTCAAGGCCAGCAGCATGGCTTAGCCCTTGCCGAGCAGGTGCAGAAGCCCGAGCGACGCGCTCTCGACGTAGGTAATGAACAGCACGCCGATCGTCATGATGAACAAAAACGGCAGCGCTTGGCGATACAGATGCGGTAGCGGCTTTTGGAAGCGCGTCGCCGACAAGAACAGGTTTAGACCCATCGGCGGACACAAGAAACCGAGTTCGAGGTTGGCCAAGAAGATCACGCCCAGGTGGACCGGGTTCACGTTGAACGCGACACCGAGCGGCGCGACGAGCGGCACCAGCACGACAATCGCCGAATAAATCTCCAGCACACTGCCGAGCACGAGCAAACCGACGTTGAGTATCAGCAAGAACACCCAGCGCGAATGAATGTGCGCCTGGACCCACTCGACGAGCTTGGTTGGAACCTCGGCTTCGACCAGATAGTTGGTAAGCCCCAGCGCCACCCCGAGCAGCACGACCACCGCACCGACGAGCGACGCAGCATGCAAAAACGCCGACGGCAGGTCTTTTATCGGATGGACATTGCGGAACACCAAAAGCTCGATGATGAGCGCGTAGGCTGCCCCAATCGCCGCGGACTCGACGATCGTCGCGATGCCCGACAGAAACGAACCCATCACCACCACCGGCACTACGATGTCCCACTTGGCCGCCCACACTGCCTCGCACGCTTCTTTCCAGACGAGCGGCTGCCGCGGCACATTGGCTTTGTAGCCTTGCTGCATGCCATACAAAGACACCAGCACGACCAAACACAGACCGGGTAGGAAGCCGGCGATAAACAACTGGTCAACGGAAACAGGAGCGACTGATCCCGGTGCACTCGCCGCCACCGAATACAAAATCACTGGCAGGCTCGGTGGGAACAACAGCCCCAAACTGCCCGCCGCCGTGACCATGCCGAGCGAGAACCCCTTGGGATAGCCGTCGCGCACCAGCATCGGATAGACCAAACCGCCCAGCGCCAAGATCGTCACGCCCGACGCGCCCGTGAACGTCGTAAACACCGCGCAGACGATGACGACCATGATGGCCATGCCGCCGGGAATCCAGCCCAGCACGCTCTTGTACGCGCGCACCAGCCGATGCGAGGAGCGTCCCGACGCCAGCACATAGCCCGCAATCGTCAGCAGCGGAATGGCCGGTAACTGCGGATTGGCGACGAGCCGCAGCGTTTCATTGGGCAGCGATGCAATCGGCGTCCCGGCCAAAAAAAACAACGTCATCGCCAGCCCCGCCATCACCACGAACACCGGCAGCCCCAAAAGAAAGCCGGTCCCCATCGAAAACAGCCCGAGCCACTTCACCAGTCCGACGAGTTTTTCGGTCTTCGCAACCAGCGCTTGCAGCTTCGGCGAGCCATCGTGCCAAAAGCCGATCACAAACATCACAATCGCCAAGATCAGCGTCACGCCGCAGACCAGCCAGCGAAGCTTTCGCCTTCGCGGCGACATGTCGTGGTGCGGTTCGTTTGGACTTGGCGCCCCGTGACCACCGCCGGCATTCGGATCGAGCGCTCGCCACGCCGCCCGCGGCCCCATGAGCGCAAACACCACCGGGATGATGATCTGCACGTACCACTTGTGCAGTCCGCCGGGGAGCAGGTCGTTTTCTCCCGTCACACGCTCGACGGCCACCATGCGAGCACTGGCATACGTCAACACCAGCGCGACCAGCACAAATACCGTCGACGTAAAGCCTTCGGCGGCACTGCGCATCCGTCCTTTGGACAGAAAACCCGTCGTCGACAAGCCCAAGTGCTTGCCGCCCGCCACCGCGAGCAGCGCCCCCAAAAAGCCGATCCAGACCGTTCCGTTCTGTACGTACAGCGAGACCCACGACAGATCCGACGGAACCAGCTTGTGCAGGACAAACCCGAGCGAGTGAGTAAGCCACTTCAGCCGATGGCTTTCGCGCAGCATGTCAGCGAGGCTGCGCAGGCTCGACAGCACTGGTAAAAATACGATCGCCAACGACAACAGGCAGATCAGGATTTTTTCCGGTAACGTACCAGCCGGCGGTCCTTCGCCGGTGCCCTCGACCGCGGCCATTTCCAGTGGCGGTTCTGGTGGTGCGGCGGTTTCTCTGGCATCGCCGGGCGGAGGGGAAGTGGGCGACGCGGCTGGGCTTTCAGGCGAGGATTCGACCATATGAAGTGAAAGCAGTATACCAATAGGACACCTGTGGTACAGTGCCGTGACGTTTTGGGAACCAAAGGCAACAATCGATGCATGCTGGCTTTAGAGACGGTGGGGGCGACGTTCGGCGCAGGCAGCACTGGCTGATTCTGCCAACTCTGCTTGCGGTTCTGTCGAGTGGTTGTTCGATCAAAGGCTACGCGCTCAAGGCGACGGCAGATGCGCTGTCGTCGACGGGCGGTGGCTACGGGACCGAAGACGACCCGGATCTGGTAAAGCAGTCGGCGCCGTTCGGTCTAAAGACGATGGAAACGCTGGCAGAAAGCCTGCCGCAGCATCGTCCGATTCGCTTGGCGCTCGCGAGCGGCTTTGTCCAGTACGCCTACGCATTTGTGAACCAAGACGCGGATCGAATCGCGGACAAAAGCATCGCCCAAGCCAAAAAAGAATGGATGCGCGCGCGGCGGCTGTACCTGCGCGGTCGCAACTATGGGCTCGACGCGCTTGAGCTGGCGTATCCTGGTTTCCGCAAGTCGCTTTTGTCCGGCAACGCGGGCGAAGCCAAGGCCGCTCTGCAGCGGGTCGGCAAAGACGACGTGCCATATCTGTACTGGGTCGGGGCAGGCTGGGCGCTCGCGATCAGCACCGGCAAAGACGATCCGCAGCTTTTTGGTGACTTTGGACTCGTCGGCCAGCTGATGGAACGAGCGCTCGAACTGGATGAGTCGTTCGATGAGGGCTCGATCCACGAGTTCTTTGTGTCTTACGACTCCTCGCGATCGGAAGATCAGGGTGGCGGGCCGGCACAGGCCAAAAAACACCTCGATATCGCGCAGAAGCAGGGCGGCGGAAAAAAACTCGGCTCCCTTTTGTCCTACGCGGAGGGAATCCTGCTTCAGCAGCAAAAGAAGGCCGAGTTCGTGAAGCTGCTCGAGCAGATCGTCGCCGCCGATGTGTATTCGGAAGATCCGACCTGGAAGAAAAACCGCCTGGCCAACATCATCGCGCAGGAACGCTCGCGCTGGCTGCTTGGCAAACTATCCGACCTGTTTGCGGACTAACTGCGGCATCGAAATGTTTTTCGATAGCCTTCGTCTTATCCGATACAAGCGAAACATCTGATGTAATGAAGCGAGGACTTTTTTTACGAAGAGTCAGCTTCTCAAGGAACACCCATGAAGAAACAAGGCATCTGCTCACTGCTCACTGCCCTTCTGCTTGGTAGCGCGGCCACTGCGTCGGCCCAAGACAAGGTCGTCATCAAGTTCGGAACGCGCGCTCCGGTCGGCTCGACGTGGCACAACAGCCTCAAAGAAGCGGCGGAAAAGTGGCGCGAAGTCAGCGGTGGCAAAGTCGAGCTCAAGATATTCGCCGGCGGCACGATGGGTGACGAAGGCGACATGATCAAGAAGATGAAAGTCGGCCAGCTTCAGGCGGTCGGCGTCAGCACCGTCGGACTCCACGTCGTCGCTCCCGATCCGCAAGCGATCGACGTGCCGATGATGGTCAGCAACCGCGACGAGTATCGCTGCGCGCTCGGCAAAATGGCGCCGAAGTTCGAAAAGGCGCTCGAAGCCAAAGGCGTCGTCGTGCTGGCGTGGGGCGAAATCGGCTTTACCCGCTTCTTTTCGACCGAATCGCGCCCGACCCTGGCGGCGATGCGGACCTCGAAAATGTTTTCATGGGAAGGCGATCCGGACAGCGTCACCGCGTGGAAAAACGCCGGTTTTAAACCAGTGGTGCTAAGCAGCGCTGATTTGGTCCCGTCGCTGCAAGTCGGCAAAATCGATGCGCTGTGCTATCCGCCGGTCCTGGTGCTCGCCGCCGGGATGCACAACAAGGCAAAGTTCATGCTCGACTTCCCGTATTCGTCACTGACCGGCGTGACGGTGGTGGACAAAAACACCTGGGAAAAAGTGCCAGCCGATCTGCGCCCGAAGCTGCTCGAAATCTTCCGCTCTGCCAGCGTCAAGATCGATCAGGAAGTCGTGAAGATGGAAACCGATTCGCTCGCCAAGCTGGTGCAGCAAGGCACCCAAAAGGTGCCGGTGCAGGATCTTGGCGAGTGGCAAAAAGCGATGGAGACCGTCTATACCGACATCCGCGGCAAGGTGGTTCCGGCACAAGCGTTTGACGACGTGCGGCAAGCGATCAAAGAATGCCGCGCCGGCAAAAAGTAAGCGCGCTTCGTTGGGAGTGAGGCCTTTGCGCAGCCTGCTTGCTCCACCGCGAAACGGACGAATCTTGGCGGTGCGCTGGGGGCTCAACCCGAACTCCAGCTCGCTCGGCGTCGACATTACCTTCCTGTTGTTTGGTCTCACGATCATCACCATCTTGACCCCGGTCGTAGGTTTCTTTCTGCGCTACTACCGTCAGCGTTCCCCGTAAGCACAGCTCCTGAGCGACGGTGGCTCGGTCTTTTGGACCGCCTCGTGCCAAGCTAGATCGACTCGCCTTGTGCCGCGTTGTTGCCGATAAGCAAGCACGCAGGAGAAGCTGTCGATGGAACGCATCCGACCCGCTGTAAGTTACGTCCTTGTCACCGCTGCCTCGGCCCTGGGCCTGTGGGCGGCGTTTTCGCTACCCCACCGCGCCCCAGCGCCACCGCCCAACGTGGTCATCGCCAAGCCGCAGCCGGTGGTCGAACTCCAAAAGCCGCAGCAGCGTCCACAAGTCGACGTGGTGTTCGTTCTCGATACCACCGGATCGATGAGCTCTCTCCTGAGCGGCGCCAAAAAGAAAATCTGGGAGCTTGCCCGCTTCATCGCCCAAGGCCAGCCTGCCCCCGATCTGCGGGTCGGTCTGGTCGCTTACCGCGACGTCGGCGATGAATACGTGACCAAATTTTTCGACCTGACCGACGACATTGATGGCGTGTACCAAAACCTCACGTCATTTGTCGCCGGCGGTGGGGGCGATACCCCTGAACATGTCGCCAAAGCGCTGCATGAGGCGGTCTATCGCAGCAACTGGTCCAACGGCAAAAATGCGCTCAAGCTGGTGTATCTCGTCGGAGACGCGCCGCCGCACACCGATTATCAAGATGGCTTCGACTACCGTGCCATCGCCAAAGAAGCCCAGCGCCGTGGCATTCGCATCAACACAGTGCGCTGCGGCAGCGATGAAGACACCCGGACAAACTTCACCGAGATCGCCTCGCTAGGTGGTGGTGACTTTTCGACGATAGATCAGTCGGGTGGAATGAACGACGTTCGCACACCCTACGATGAAGAACTTGCCAAGCTCAACCGTGCGCTCACCGACACGGCCATTCCGTGGGGTGACGCCGATCGCCGCAGCAGCATCCGGAAAAAGGCGGAAACCAACCTCGCCGCCCCAGCCGAAACCCAGGCTGCCCGTGCCGGCTTTTTTGGGCTGGCCGCCACACGCGGACGCGCCGCAGCCGTCAGCGAAGGCGATCTACTCGACGATGTGGCCAACAACAAAGTCCAGCTTGAGCGCGTCGCCCCAAGTGCGCTGCCCGAACCGATGCAAGCCATGAACGCCGAGGAAAAGTCTCGCTACATCGAGGGCAAGCGCAAAGCCCGCGAAGAAGTGCTAAACCAAATCAACTCCGTCGCTGCCAAGCGTGACGCCTACATCAAGAGCAGCGCCGCCCCCGCCAAGAGCGGTTTTGACGGCAGAGTCCGCGAGACGATGAAGAAGCAAGCCGCGGACGTGGGCCTTATGTACTAAACAAACAGGCTCGAGATCGAATCGCCGTGGTGGATGCGCTTGATCGACTCGGCGAGCAGCTTGGCCACCGACAGCACATGGATCTTGGGACAGGCCCGCGCCGCCGCTGACAGCGGGATCGTGTCGGTGATGATCACGTCGGACAGCACCGAGTCATTGATGCGCTGAATCGCCGGGCCCGACAGCACGCCGTGCGTCACACACGCCATGACACTTTTGGCTCCGCGATCGAGGATCACTTTCGCGGCCTGCGTCACCGTTCCCGCGGTATCGATCATGTCGTCGATGATCACCGCATGTTTGCCTTTGACGTCGCCGATGATGTTCATGACTTCGGATACGTTGGGCTGCGGACGGCGCTTGTCGATGATCGCCATCGACGACTCGATCCGCTTGGCAAAGGCGCGTGCGCGCTCGACGCCGCCGGCATCCGGCGAAATCACCACCGCGTCCTCTTTGACGAAGCCGCGGCTGCGTAGGTGGTCGATGAACACCGGCATCGCATACAGGTGGTCGACGGGAATGTTGAAGAAGCCCTGGATCTGACCTGCGTGCAGATCGATCGACACCAGACGATCAGCACCGGCTGCAGTAATAAGGTCCGCGACCAGCTTGCTCGATATCGGCGTCCGTGGCTTGACCTTGCGGTCCTGACGACCATAGCCGTAGTACGGCACGATCGCGACGATGGAGCCTGCCGACGCACGCTTGAGCGCGTCGATCATGATGAGCAGCTCCATCAAGTTCTGATTCACCGGCGAGCAGGTCGGCTGCACGACGAAGCAGTTGACGTTGCGGACGTTTTCGCGAATCTCGACGAAGGTTTCGCCGTCGGAAAAGGTGCTGACGAGGGACGCTCCGGGCGAAACCTCCATCACCTTGCAGATCGACTCGAACAGCTCGCGGTTCGCGTTACCAGAGAAGATGCTGAGGGCCTTGATCATGAGAAGTGGTTCTCGACCGGGGCGAGCCCTCCAGATGCGGATGAACAAGCACCATGCCCGCAGATCAGAACAGTTGGGGCGGTAGGATTCGAACCTACGAATGCGGGTTCCAAAGACCCGTGACTT
>DAORGN010000103.1:0-16831 GCA_035340095.1 Pseudomonadota bacterium
CCGTCGTCCTTGGGAGGTTCTGATGCATCGACGGTTTTCCCCCCGAACACTTGCCGCAGTGGTTATCGCGGTGTCATCGCTCATCGCGACAAGCTGCTATGCACCGGACATTTCGCGACTTCTGTATCGCTGTCAGGGGAGTGACCCGTGCCCAAGCGGTATGGTCTGCAACTTCGGTCTCTGCGTCGCCAGCGACATCGCGGCTTGTGGCACCGGCATCGGCGTGTGGCTGACCACCGATGACTACAAAGCGCTGTGCCCGGCGATCGGACCCGCAACCTTCAATTCTTGCAGCGACAACTACGAGATCGACAAAAACTGCCCCGAAGAAGCCAGCACCGCCTGCCTGGATCCGATCACGATGAAAGTAAACCCCGACTGCTTCCGCTGCTGCCGCAAGAAGTAGCCGCTTGAAAACCCAGCGCGCTCACCTATAGTCGCCGGCCATGGCGCCGTCGACCGCATCGCTAGACCCGCTCGCTCCACTTCTTTCGGCACTGGCCAGCGCACCACCGCCGCTGGTGTTTTTGACCGGCAAAGAGCGCTTTCTGATTGATCGAGCGGTCGAAGCGATCAAAGCGGCGACACTCTCGCCAGCGACGAAAGACTTCAACTACGACCAGCTTTTTGCCAAAGAAGCCGGGGCTGCGAAAATCCTCGCGTGCGCCAAAACGCTGCCGATGATGGCCAAAAAACGGCTGGTGCTGGTGCGCGATGCTGACGAGCTGTCTGCCGACGAAATGACGCTGCTTGGCAAATACGTCGAATCGCCAGCGCCGGAGACCTGCCTGACGTTCCTCGCCGAAAAAGTCGATCTGCGGCTGCGCTTTTTTAACCTGTTCAAAAAGCATGGTCTTTTGCTCAAGCTGGACCCGCTGGCCGACAAGCAGCTTCCGGGGTTTGTCGAAGCCGAAGCGCGCCGGCTCAAGGTCGATCTTCAGCCGGGGACGGCAGCCCGACTGGCCGAAGAAATCGGCGCCGATCTGGGACAGCTCGCCGACGCGCTGGAGAGGCTGTGCTGTTATGTTCCGGTTGGTCAGCCGATTCGGATTGCCGATGTCGAAGAAGTCGTCGTCACCACGCGCCAGCACTCGGTGTTTGAGCTGATCGACGCGGTGGGTGGCGGCGATCGATCCCAGGCACTGACGCTGCTTTCCGACATGCTGATGCAGCGCGAACCGGCGCTGAAGCTGCTGGCGCTGATCAGTCGGCACGTCATGAAATTGTGGCAGACCGCGGATCTGCTTTCGCAAGGTCGCCCGTCGGCAAGTGAAATCGCGGGAGCGCTCGGTGTGATGCCGTTTGTCGCCGGAAAGCTGCTCGATCAGGCGCGCCGGCTGAAGCTTTCGCGGGTGCAGGCCATGCACGAAGCGATTTTTCAGACCGATCGACAGCTCAAGCAGTCCAAGCTCGACGACGAGCGAATCATGGAACAGCTGATTTTGGGGCTGTGTGCAACGTAAGCGAGCCGCTTAGGGGAAGCGGACCACGGGCAGCCGCGAATCGCCGTCCTGTCCACAGCGACGGGCAGCCATCACGCTGTCCATATCAGACGGTGACACTTCGCGTGTCAGCTTGGTGAAATCGATCTGCGTGCGGGCGCACAGCGACAATAGCTCCGGCAGCAAGTCGGGATGCGGAGCCACGGCGATAAGCTGCGCCTGCATGTCGACGATGTGCGCAAGTGCAGCCAGGCTCGACAGTGCGGCCCCGGCCTGCGGTTCGGCGACGAGCTGACCCGCACTTCCATCGAGCGGCTGCGACGGCTCATACAAAAGGACCGTCCCCGCCGGCTCAGCCATTTGCACGGCCCGCGCACGCGCCGCCAAGCTGCCCACCGTTTCGACGAGAACCGCCCCGGCCAACGCCAGTCCTTGCGCCGCGGCACGCACGGAAATCTCCCGTCGAGCTGCCGCAGGATCGAGCCGTTCTTCATCCGACGGGGACAGCCGCTCGACGACAAGTCCGAGCGAATCAGCGACAAGCGCGGTCAGATCAGCCCGCAGACCTTGCCCCAGCACGACGCAGACCGTGCCTGCACAGACCCCGGCGCGCACAAAGCCCGAATACGGGGTCAAAAGTGCATCCGAAAGCACGGCGTATGGCCACAGATTTTCCGTCGCTGGACTTGCATCGACAAACGGCGGCACAAGCGGCAAAAGCGCACGCGCTGGGACCACTTCGCGCAGGCAGGGACGGACCGGACGATTTCGCCGCTGCGGACAGGCCCGCACCGCCCCACGACGACAGGCCGGACACTCGCCGCAGGGCAAAAGCCGCGGCACAAGCACCGCCTGGCCGACCAAATGCTGCGCCGCGCCCCCGGCTTCTTCGACGACGCCGACCGATTCTGCCCCCGGAAATGCCCCGAGCGCCGAACCATAAATACGAACTGCCACTTCACCCGCTTGTAAGCTCACGGCGGCGGAGGTTTGCAAAATTGTCCCGCCGTTGGCAAGTGCGGTCGCCGCTGACTGCGAGCAAAAATTTGCGCCGACGCACGCCGGGCCGTGTAATCGGCGCATGTACGAAGCGTGCTCGACCTGCGGTGAGCGATTCATTCCGCAGTATGCCTACCAAGTTGCGACCTTGCCCGCAGCGCCGGGTGAGGCCCCGCGTCGTCAGTATTTCTGTCAGCTCACCTGTCGGCGAACCGCGCTTGGCGAAGTCACCCATGCGGTCCGTCGCGCCCGTCGCATGGCTATTTTGAACCAAAAGGGCGGCACCGGCAAAACGACGACGGCAATCAACTTGGCCGCGGGACTTGCAGAGCGCGGTTTCGAGACGCTGTTGATTGATACCGACGCCCAAGGCAACGTCGGTGCCAGCCTGGGGGTCAAAGGCGACCGCAGCTTGTATCATGTGATTGTCGACGGTGCCGATCCCGCGGAAGTCGCGGTGCCGGTGCGCGGACGGCTCGATGTGATTACCGCCGATGCGACGCTGGCTGCAGCGGAAGTGTGGCTGGCCCGTCGCGACCAAGACCGCGACCGCGTGCTGTCGAATCGCATGGGCCAGGCGCACCGTCGTTATCAATACGTGATTTTGGACTGCGCGCCGTCGCTGTCACTTTTGAATCAAAACGCGCTGACCTATGCCGACGAAGTGCTGATTCCGGTTTCGTGTGACTATCTTTCGCTCGTCGGTGTAAAGCAGGTGTTAAAGACGCTCAAAGACATTGAGCGCCACCTGGGTCACTCGGTGCGCATCGCAGGTGTGCTGCCGACGTTTTATGACTCGCGCATCCGTCTGGCGCGGGAAGCGCTGGAAACGCTGCGCGGTCACTTCCGCGAAAAACTGATGGAGCCGGTGCGCCGCTCGACGCGACTTGCCGAAGCCCCGAGCCACCGGCAGAGCATTTTCGAATACGACGGAGAGTCGCCCGGTGCCGAAGACTATCGCCGGCTCGTCGAGCGCGTGATTGGCAAAGAACAAGCCACTGCGCCGCTTGGCACCCGTCCCCGCGAAATCGTTCAGCCGTCGATGGAACCGGCGACCCTAGAGTAAGGAGACCCGCAGCATGAGCCTAAAAAACAGTGCCCCGCGGGCGCTCCAGACCGATCCGCTTTCCGTCGACGACATCCTGGCAACAGGGTTTTACCGTCCCGAACGAGAGGCCGATCGAGCCGATCCGCGCGAAGCCGTCCACGAGCTGCCCGCCGGACAAGTGCCCGAAAAGAAGCCGCGCCCGACGCACTACAAGGTCGTGTGCATCTCGCTTTACAACGAAGACATTGAACGGCTCGAGATGCTCGTGCGGGAGCTGAAGCGTCGCGGCTACAGCAAAGCGAACAAGTCGCTGGTGATCCGCGCCGCGCTCGAACAGCTTGATGTCGAAAAAGTGCCGCGCTTCCACTAATACCGCCGAGGGAAAAGTGTCTACGCAAAGGAAGCTTCACGTCGCTGTGCTCTACGGTGGTCGCTCGGGCGAGCACGAAGTCTCGCTCCAGTCCGCAGCGTCGGTACTGCGCAACCTCGATCCGGCGCGCTTTGTCGCAGTCCCGATCGCGATCGACAAAGACGGACGCTGGCATCCGGGCGATGTGTCGCGGATTGAAAAAGGGGCGCGCACGCTGCCTGTATTCCGCGAGCAACCGCAAGTGGTGCTGCCGCCGAATCCGCCCCAAAGTGCAGGCGCGCAGCTTGTGCCGCTCGAGACAACGACGCTGGTGGGTCTGGGACTGCCGCTGCCGCCGATCGACGTGGTGTTCCCGGTCCTGCACGGCACCTACTGCGAAGACGGCACGCTGCAAGGGCTTCTGGAGCTGGCCGATGTGCCCTACGTGGGCTGCGGGGTGCTCGCGTCGGCGATTGGCATGGACAAAGAAGTCGCCAAGCGGCTCGCGGGTCTTGCGGGCATTCCGGTGGTGCCCTATCTGACGGTGCACAGTCGGACGTATGCAGCGCAGGCGTCGACGCTGCCCGCCGAAGTCGGACACGCGCTCGGTTATCCGTGTTTTGTCAAACCGTCGGGCTCGGGATCGAGCGTGGGCGTGCACAAAGTCAAAAAGCCCGAAGACCTCGATGCGGCGGTGCGTGATGCGCTGCGCTTTGATCGCAAAGTGCTGATCGAAAAAGCCATCGACGCGCGCGAAATTGAAGTCGCCGTGCTCGAAAACAGCGATCCGAGCGGCGAACCCCTGTGCAGCATTGCCGGCGAGATCAACCCGCGCCACGAGTTTTATTCGTATCAGGCCAAGTATCTCGACGAAAACGGTGCGGCGCTGCTCGTTCCGGCCCCGATTTCTCCCGCGCAGCTCGCCGAGGTCAAAAAGTGGGCGGCGCTCGCGTTCACGACGCTCGAATGTGAAGGCCTGGCACGGGTCGACTTCTTCCTCGATCGCAAGACAGGACAATTTTACTTTAACGAGGTAAACACCCTGCCCGGCTTCACGTCGATCAGCATGTATCCGAAGCTGTGGGAGGCGTCGGGAATCTCCTATGCGGAGCTTTTGAGTCGACTGGTCGATCTGGCACTTCGTCGGGGCCAAGAGAAAAAAGCGCTGATCCACGACTTTGCCGCGATCTAGCGCGACGGTCTTTTTGGCCGCGCGATGCGTCGACCGGCGCATTCCATTGACAAGGTCTCTGGCGACTCGAAAAATGGCAGCGAGGTAGATTGGTGTCGCCATGGCACAAGCAGAGGGACTAGCCAAGATGGACGCGCAAGGCAGCGACAAAGACGGAGGGTGTGGCCAAGATGCATCAGCAGGCACGCCAAAGCGAAGGCGGACTGCCAAGAGCGAGCATCTGATCACGCTCAAAGCGATGGTCGACGGCGCCAAGACAACGCCGCGGGCCGTTCGGCTTTACGAAGCGGAAAAACTGATCTCCGCGGCGCAGCGTTCGTCTGGCGGTCATCGGCTGTTCGACGAAGGAGAGCTGGACAAGCTCCGGCTCATCATCGATCTGCGCGCCTGCGGTTTTTCCATCGAGGAAATTCGCGAACTCCTGGCAGCGCGTCAGACGAGCCCATCGAAAGAGTCGGCCATGGCACTGCAGGCTTTGCTCAGTCGGCACATCGAAGGACTGAAGCGCAAGCTCGCGCTTATCACGGAGCTGGGGCGAGAGTTCCAGTGCGCCGTCGAGACCCTCGATCGCTGCGCGACCTGCGACAATCCCGCCGGAAAAAGTGCCTGTCTTTCGTGCGAAGTGCTGACGAGCCGAGCTGCGCCGCGCTGCATGCGATTTATCTGACCGATCCGTCGCCCAACGAAGCCGCCGCGCGACAAAAAGTCATTGCAGCGGGTTTTCTTCTTCGGGAACCGTCACAAGGTCAACAAACCTTGGGTGGGCACGCAGCCTGTCAAAGTCGTTCATTCGATACATCGACGCACGCAGTGAGCTGCCTTCACGCGCGCCATGATGCCAAGTGTCACGCCGTGCCGCTTCGAGCAGGCGCTGCACCGCAAGTCCGGTTTCTCCGACGGCAAGACGGTAATAAATCACCGATAGATCGGTGCCATCCCCGGTAAGCTCCGAATCGGGAATCTTGGCAAACTCTTGGCGCGCTTCGGCCAGCTCACCACGTTCCGCCAGCATCGCCGCGTTGCCGATCTGGATCTCGCGGTTGAAGCGGCTGCGCAGCCCGAGCGCCTCGCGATAGGCGGCAAGCACCCGATCCGCAAACGCCACGTCGATCTGCCCGGTAAACCCACGCACCGCCAAAAACACGTTGTGCAGAAGCAGCGCCCGCAGCTGTATCGCCGCCGCCTGTTCCCCACCGCGATCGGCCCGCAGCTTGAGCTGTTCGTCGATCAGCGACAGCTGCTGAACCTGGCCTTCGACGTAAGCAAGCCGAACAAAATGTCGCCGCGGCAAAGGCCCGCGCAAAGGTCCGTGCAAAAGTTCGCGGTACGCCAGTGCTCGTGCGCGCCGAATCAGCGAAAGCCCGTCGCGCAGGTTGTAACGGCGAAGCTCGGCCATTCCGCGGGCATAGTTTTGCCGAATTTCACCGTCGAGCCCAGCTTCCAAAAGCGCGCTCTGCGTCGACTGCACAACCTCGCAGGCTCGGTCCGATCCAACCACCGTCGACGATGCTGCCAGCGCACAGCCAAGTAGAAGCGCAGGTCCGAGCAGCATCGCTTAGTCCTTCACGCCAATCCGACGGTGCCGCAGGGCCGGCAGATCAGTCCGAATTTTCTGTAGCGATTCAAAATCCAGCTCGGCCACCGCGACGCCTTCTCCGTCGGGACATTCGCACAACACCGTCCCCCACGGATCGACTATCAAGCTGTGTCCATAGGTAAACCGCGACGGACTGTGCCGACCCTGCTGCGCCGCCGCGAGGACGAAGCACTGGTTTTCAATCGCGCGCGCCCGCAAAAGAACGTGCCAGTGATCTTTTCCGGTATGCAGCGTAAACGCCGCCGGGATCGACAACATTTTCGCAGCTGCCGCCGAAAGCCGACGATATAGCTCGGGAAAACGCACGTCGTAACAGACCGAAAGCCCCAGTCCTCCCCACGGCGTTTCCGACACGATCACCTGATCGACAGCACCATATTCCACCGTCGCTGATTCACATAGGCTCGTCGCTGCATGGAAAAAATGGACATCAAACAGGTGGATCTTGCGATACACCGCCGCGATGTTTCCGTCGGGCAAAAGGTGAACGCTGCTGTTAAACACCCGCGATGGGGTTTGCCCCACTTCAGGCAGTCCACCGAGCACCAAGTGCACCGAAAGCGACCGCGCCAGCGCTTGCATCCGACCGAGGATCTGCCCGTGACCGTGCAGCGTCCCGTCTGATTTTGCCGCGATCGTCACCGCATGACTGAACTTGTCTTTTTCATCCGACGAAAGCAGGGCAAAATTTTCCGGCAGACAGACAAGCTCGGCACCCCGTCGCTGCGCTTTCTGGCAAAGCGCTTCGACTTGGGCAAGATTGCGCTCAACATCAGCAGTCGAGCAAAGCTGAACCACTGCGGCTTTTAGGACCGACATCTCTCGCAGTATACTGCTTGCCGAAGAACCATCGTCTTTGCCGATGCTGGAACTTAACAATCGCGCTCGCAAAATTCTCTCGGCCATTACCCAGGAATATCTTTCGACTGGGGAAGCCGTCGGTTCGCGCACGGTGACACGGCGCTACGGCGTCGATCTGTCGCCGGCGAGTGTCCGCAACGTGATGGCCGACCTCGAAGAACTCGGGCTGATTCGGCAGCCGCATGCTTCGGCGGGACGGGTTCCGACGGACTTGGGTCTGCGCTTTTTTGTCGATTCGCTTTTGAAAATCCGCCAGCTTTCATCCCGTGACCGTGAAGAAATGGCCGGACACTACAACTTCTCGACGGGGGAAGTGGATGCAGTGCTGCGCGAGGCCGGGCAAGTGCTGTCCGATCTGTCGACGCACACGGTTGTGGTGATGACGCCGCGCGTCGATCTCGACGTGCTCAAACACATCGAGTTTGTCCGCGTCAAAGACAACGCGGTGGTCGCGGTGCTGGTCAACACGTCGGGGCGAGTGCTTAACAAACTGGTGACGCTCGACGAGCCGATTGCGCCTGACTTGCTCGATCGCATCACCAATTATCTGAACTCATTTCTCGACGGAAAAACCCTGTCCGAAGCGCGCTCGCTGATCGAAAAAGAGCTGGCCAAAGAGCGGACCCGCTACGACGCACAAGCCAAGCTGGCACTGCGGTTGTCGGCGCAAGCGCTGCCGGCGGAACCTCCGTCGGTCATCGTATCGGGACAAGCCAACTTGCTGTCGCATGTGTTAAGCGAGGAAGCGGCACCGACGCCCGAGCGGCTCAAAGCGCTGTTTCGCACGCTCGAAGATCACCGGCAGCTTCTGCGCCTGCTTGAACAGACCGAAGCCGCGCACGGAATTCAGGTTTTTATTGGTGCCGAAACGTCCGTTCCTGAGTTTTCGGACAAAACGGTGGTCGCCGCAAGCTATGGTCCAAACGAAAAGCCCGTCGGAGCACTCGGCGTCATCGGCCCAACTCGCATGAACTACTCGCGGGTTATTGCGCTGGTCGACTTTACTGCGCAACTTCTTAGCGGTGTCATCGCTCAAAATCGCTAACCCATGCCAGCTTGCGGCCCGATGACGCGGCAGTTGCCGTCGAAAGCTGACCAAAAAAGTCGTCAAGGAGAGACACGAACATGGCCACCGAAGAAGCGCAGTCGTCAAACGCCCCCGAGTCGTCGGGACAAGCCCAGTCGGGACAGCCACCTTCTGCGGCCTCGCCCGAGGCTGATCTGAAGGCGCAAGTCGACAAGCTCTCGGAGGAAAAGCGCGATCTGAACGATCGGCTGCTCCGTCTCGCTGCCGAGTTCGAAAACTACAAGCGCCGGGCCCGCAAAGAGCAGGAAGACGCCGCCGCGCGCGGTCTGGAGAGCTTGGTGCGCGAGCTTCTGCCGGCAATGGACAACTTCGATCGGGCGCTTTCCGCGAGCAAAAATCCGTCGACCACGGTCACTGCGATCGTCGAAGGCGTGCAGATGGTGCAGCGGAGCTTCTTTGCCGCACTCGAAAAGTCGCAGATAAGGCCGTTCGAGGCAGAAGGCAAGCCGTTTGACCCGAACTTCCACGAAGCGATCGGGCAGGTAGAAAGCGCGACGCTGCCGCCAGGCCACGTCGGCAACGTGTTCCAGCGGGGTTACATGATCGGCAGTCGACTGCTCCGTCCGGCGCTGGTGCAAGTGACGCGCAAAAGTGAGCAAGCGCCCGAAACGCCCCCCTCGACGCCCGGCCAGGCAAACTGAGGCGAGAATTGGCCGACGCAAAGCGCGATTATTACGAAGTGCTCGGTCTGCCGCGGGATGCAGAACCGACGGAGATAAAGCGAGCCTATCGTGCGCTGGCGCTGCGCTATCACCCCGATCAAAACCAGAACGACAAGCACGCCGAGGACAAGTTCAAAGAAGTGTCCGAGGCGTACACCGTGCTGTCTGACCCGGAAAAGCGCGCCCGCTACGATAGGCTCGGGCATCTTGGACTATCGCGCGATGTGTCGGGCATCGATCCACTGTCCGTCGATTTGGAATCGATGAAGTCGCTGTTTAGCAACCTGTTCGGCGACCTCATCGGCGGCAAAAAAGGCAAAGGGCGCGATCTTCGCTACAACCTCGATATCTCGCTCAGCGAGGCCGCACACGGGGTACTAAAAACCATCCGCTTTCCGGTCCGCGCCGACTGCCCAAGCTGCCATGGCAGCGGCGCTCGCGGCGGCGACGCAGGACTGCGAACCTGCACCACCTGCGCTGGCAAAGGCGAAGTAAAGCCCGGCAAAGGCCTGTTTTCGCTGAGCCGTCCCTGCACCGTCTGCCAAGGCGTCGGCAAAGTCGTCGTCGATCCGTGCAGCGAATGCCGCGGCGCTGGACTTACCGAACAGCAGCGCGAATACACCGTCAGCATTCCGCCCGGCACCGAGGATGGATCGGCTCGTCGCATTTCCGGCCAAGGCGAACCGGGTCGACGCGGCGGCGGCGGCGCTGGCGACCTAAACGTCACCGTCAAAGTCGAACCGCACCCCATCCTCCGACGAGAAGGTGCGCTGTTGTTGTGCGATTTGCCGATCACACTGACCCAAGCGGCGATTGGCTGTGCCCTGGATGTGCCGACGCTGGAAGGCCGCGTCGAAATGAAAATTCCCGCCGGCACCCAGTCCGGCACCGTCTTTCGTTTGCGCAGTCGCGGTTTTCCGACGTCGGTGGGCGCGACGAGCCGAGGCGATCTGCACGTCAAAGTCTTTATCGAGACACCAGGGAACCTCAGCGAAGCGCAGCGCGCCCTGCTCCGCCACATCGAAGACAAGCTCGGTGGCGCCGACTACCCGCGCATCCGCAAATACCAAGACGACCTAAAACACCTGTACGGACCGGCGGACACCACGACCACTCCCATCACCAAGTCCGACGGCAAACCCGCTACCAAGCCCAACAACAAGCCCGTCAGCTAAGCGACACGGCTGCGCCAAAAAGTCGGGCCGCTGTCAGCCCGCTTTGCTATACCCAGCCGCTGTGAACGAAACGTCTCAACGCCGCGTATTTTGGACCGGCTGTCCGCCGGAAGCTTGTGTCCGCCAGACCGGCAGGCAGCGCGCGTCGAGCGGATCGATTCGCTTTGTCCCGCACCACTGTCAGGGCTGACGCGGCCCAAGCCGCCGCCACATCCGCCGGCGCCGCGTTGGCTTTCCCATTTTCCGACGAAAAAAACCAAGGAGCAGACCCATGGCCATCGAGAAAAAAGACGACGCAAAGACCCCAAGCCGCAGCGAGCGCCTTGCCGCTCTCGACGCAGTAACCAGCAACATCGAAAAGCAGTTTGGCAAAGGATCGATCATGCGCCTGGGCGAAGGCATGGCGCTGCCGGAAGTCGTGGTGATGCCGACGGGTTCGCTCGCGCTCGACATCGCGCTCGGCTGCGGCGGTCTGCCCCGTGGACGCATCGTCGAGATTTTTGGCCCAGAGTCATCCGGCAAGACCACGATGGCGCTGTCGGTCCTCGCAGAATGCCAAAAGCGCGGCGGCATGGCAGCGTTTGTCGATGCTGAACACGCACTCGACATCGTCTATGCCAAAAAACTCGGGGTGCGTACCGACGACCTGCTCGTTTCGCAGCCCGACAACGGCGAACAAGCGCTGGAGATTGCCGACATGCTCGTCCGCAGCAGCGCCGTCGACGTGGTGGTCATCGATTCAGTGGCCGCGCTCGTGCCCAAAGCCGAAATCGAAGGCGAAATGGGTGATCAGCACGTCGGTCTTCAGGCCCGCCTGATGTCGCAGGCGCTGCGCAAGCTGACCGGCAGCATCAACAAGAGCAACACGCTCGTCATCTTCATCAACCAGATCCGCATGAAAATAGGCGTGATGTTCGGCAGCCCCGAAACGACGACGGGCGGCAACGCGCTCAAGTTCTACGCTTCGCAGCGGCTTGATATCCGTCGCGTCGGCGCACTCAAGCAAGGCGAAAAAGTCGTCGGCAACCGCACCCGCGTCAAGGTCGTCAAAAACAAGCTCGCGCCGCCATTCCGTGAAGTCGAGTTCGACCTGATGTACGGCGAAGGCATCAGCCATGAAGGCGACCTCGTCGACCTCGGTTCCGAGGCAGGCATCATCGAAAAGTCGGGCGCGTGGTTTGCCTACGGCGGCGAACGAATCGGCCAGGGCCGCGAAAACGCCAAAGAGTACCTAAAGACCCATCCCGAAATGGCCGACGCGATCGAAGCGGCCATCTTGGAAAAGCACGGGATCAAGCGACAGGGCATCGACCCGTCGAGCACCGCTGCGGCAGCCAGCACCGCAGAACATGTCGCCCCCCCGACTGGGCGCAAGGCAAAAGCCGCGAGCTAACCGCGCCTAGTCGACGATTTCGGGACGACCGCTCGGCTTGGTCTTGCCGGTTGGCTTGCCGCCGGCAACTGGGGTGGTTTTTCCCGGTCCAGCCTTTGTGGTTCCCGTCGGTGGGATTGGGTTTTTGACCGCGACCGACTTGCCCGCTGGACTCGTGCCAGCAGGCACTTTTCCGCTCGGTCCGGTCTTCCCAGCCGCAGGCCCGGTCGACTTGGTAGCACCGCCATTTTTCCCCGCGGGTGGCGTCGGCGCTGGCTTGCTGCCAGTCGCTGGCTTCGGCGGATCGACCGGTTCAAGCGGCACATTCAAGCTGACATCGCTGCCGACATTGGCGTCGACGGTTTGGTCTTTGTAGTTAGGTCGCCGGATGATGAGCTTGAGCGGCTCTTTGCCGCGCGGCCAGTCTTTCTTCATCGGCGTAAGGCCTATCGACCGCCCCGAGCTTGCCAGCAGCACATCGGCACCTGCCGGCGTGCTTTCGACCGACAACATCACATTGCGACGCTCGATTTTGGTTTGCACCACTGCCGGCTGGTTGCCCTCACGCTCGTCGCGCAAAAAACGCACCGTGATCGCCACGACCAGCGACGACACCACGATGGTCGCTGCCGCAACCACCGCAATCCAGCGTCGCCGCCGCGCTGGGGTCATCGAAGCGCTGCTCTGCCCCGTCGCTCCAGCGAGCGTCGATTGTCGAAGCCCCGAATTGGAATCCTTGTCCGCTTTTTCTTTGGCGACTTTGAGCCGATTCCCCGTCGGGGTATCGTCATCACCCGGCGAAGACTGGGCTGCCGGCACCATCGCCCCCGAAGCGGCCTGCGGCGACGGTGAAGCCTGACCCGGCTGGACAAAGCCCGGAATCGGTATGTTGGCCGACGACAGCTGAAAGCCCGGAGGCATCCGCACAATCGCATGCGCCGTCGTCGGATAAGCCACGGCCAAGCCTTCCAGTTCACCGGCAACCTGGCGCATCGTCGGACGATCCGCCTTGTTTTTGATCAAGAGCCGATGCACCACCTGTCCCAGGTTGACCGGCACATGCGGCGCAGCCTCTCGAATCGGCGGCGGTTCGTCGTAAATTTGCTTGGCCAGGATCTCGCCTTGTGCCCCGGTAAACGGCGGCTTGCCGACGAGCATTTCGTACATGATGACGCCGAGCGAGTACACGTCGGACTTGTCATCGACATTGCCGGCACCACGACACTGCTCGGGGGCCATGTACTTTGGCGTGCCCATCACAACATCGGCTGCCGTCTGCGCCGCGCCTTGGTTTAGCTCGGCGGCGACCTTGGCGATGCCAAAGTCGAGCAGCTTGACCCGAATCCGTCCCGGCGCTTCCGGGTCCGGATCGGCAATCAACATGATGTTGTCAGGCTTCAAATCTCGGTGAATCACGCCCTTTTCGTGCGCCGCCGCAAGCGCTGCCGCAATCTGCCGCGAAATTCGCACCACTTCGGGCACCGCGAGCTTGCCGCCGTTCGCTTTGAGCCGCTGCCCCAGCGTGTCGCCCTTGAGAAACTCCATGACCAGATAGGCGACGCCCGACGGCAACTGCCCGTAGTCGGATATCTGGACGATGCCGGGATGGTCGACGATGTTGACCGCCCGCGCCTCGTTGAAAAAGCGCTGCGCGATCTCCGGTTCTTGGGCGTAACGACCATGCAGAACCTTGATCGCCACGCGCCGCTCAATCGGCTCTTGGATGGCCTCATAAACGGCCCCCATGCCACCCTTGCCGATTAGGCGTACAAGGCGGTACGGGCCTATCTTGTCTCGCGGCAGACCTGTAGACACTACAGGCGCATCTTAGCACTTTGGGCTTTGCTACATGAAGAGAGTTCCGCGACTTTTCCGGGGAAACCGCGCTTGGGCAAGCGGGCTACTTTTTGCGGTTTTCCGGCTCGACCGCGGAAAGCGATTTGACCGCAGAAAGCCCGACGGGAATCGGCATGATTTTTAGATCCGGTCGGCCCCGGCCCGCATCGCCCCGGTAGCGCACAAAATAGACGCCAGCGGTATGCGCGCTCAGCGTTGAACACTGCGGTGCCACTTTGCGTAGCTGGCCCCCGTCGTCAGATGGATCGTCGGTCACAGGCGCCGCAACCGCAGGAAGCTGCAAACAGGCGCGGTGGCTGCCGGTGCCCGCCGCATAGCGGAAATACCGCCCGCGCAGAAGCCGAACTTTTTCGCTGTCGTCGACGACCATCCACATTCCATCCCCTGCGTCGTCGGCATCACGATAAAAGTAAATGATTGTCGAACCGCTCGCCTGGGCAAAAGGATGCGGATCGGGAACCGCTATCGGTGGCTGGCCAAACAGGCGCTTTTCTGCCTGCCGCGCCGCCGGGGCCGAGCTGCTTTGCAGCGCCGCGAGCACGGACGGACGACCGGTATCGTATTCACCATAGTGAACCCACGCCGCAATCGCCGCTTCTTGCACCGCATCGCTGTCATCGGCCAGTGCCGCTTTGAGCGCGCTGTCGTTGCCTTCGGCTTCCCAGGTCTTGACCTTGGCGACCCGCATCGACGCGCAGCCCTGCAAAAGCAGTAAAAGTCCGACGCATAGACCTTGGATTCCCAGTCGCTTGCGCATCGTTTTTTCCCCTCGCGCGCTGCTTTTTTTCATCGGCTCCCCGCTTCACGATCGAACGTTGCGGTTTGGCTGCCCACTTTCTGAAACAGCGCGACGTTGTGTTCGACTGTCTCGAGATCGTGAAAAGCGCGCAGCTTTGCATCTTCCCACTCTCGGTCCAGCTCGGAAAGCCCCCACTTGCCGTCAAGCCCACGCGCGAGCAAAAACGGCTTGCCAGCCGCGCAACCACAGTGCACGACATCGCCGACGACCGGAACCGTGCGCATGTCTTCAGCGACGCGGGCCCGAAAATCAGCGGCATAGCGCTCACCATACAGCGACAAAAACAGCTCGCGTCCACTGTCTGCCGACGATGCAAACAGCCGCCCGAGCGCCGCCTCACGCTGGGCCGCTGGATAGCTTGCACGAATCTGCGTCGCCATCTGTCGGTGCAGCTTGTTCACCGTCGACACCGACCACTGGGTGTTTTGCAAAAGCACGTCGTAGACCGCGATGCCGTCGGCTTCCCAGATCGCATCGCGCAGGGCAAGACACGCCGATTCAGCGGTTCGACGCTGGCCGCAGCCCACCAACAACAGCAAAAGACCAATCCACAGCCGGCCCCAGAAACCGGCCCCGTGGCGAAGAAGCCAAGACGCGCAGGCGGTCATGCGCTCGGCTTGTCTCCGTCCTTGGTCGACTCGGCTGCTTTTTCGACGAGCTCCTCTTTGTTGGCTTCGCTCACCGACCGCTTTTGCGCAAGCTCTTGCCGTCGCAGGTTCTGCATGTGGAGGACCAGCCGCATCTCGATGTAAAGCCCGACGATCAGCCAGATCAGCGGAAAGCCCGGCAGTTCGAAGCCACGCACTTTGCCGTAGGTCAGCAGTCCGCCGACCATCGCTATCAGCGCGGCTCCCGTCGGAATCGCCAGCGAAAAGACCCGCTGAAAACCAAGCTGGAGTCCCCCCAAAAGGAGCGCCATCCCGACGACCAGATTGCCCGGAGCGAGCATGAGCCCAAACGGCTGCACGCGCACGATGGCAAACACGCCCATCATGCACATCATCACGACCAAGTACGAAGTTTGCGAGCGCACGAAAGCCCAGCTAACACGTCTTTGGTTTGGGCGCCATTTCGCCCATCATTTTCGCCCCGCTTTCGCCGTCCATTTCGGGAGTTTTCCGTCGCCCACGTTTTTTGATCTTGCCGCTCAATGGCCGCCTTTGGTATTGAAGGCACCTCCTAAAGCAAGCCGATTGCTGTTTTTTGGCCATCACGCTCTGCGTCGCGCCTTCTGCCTGTAGGTGCACTTGAATCAAGTCATTCGGTACTGGGTGAGGCTTATCCACAGCTGTGGATAAGTTGTGGATTGTTTAAGCATGTTGACGGATCTGCCCCTCGATAGCTCAGCATCGGGAAATCCCCCCTCTCCGGCAGGGACAACGATGCTGTGGGATGCGGCGATGGACATTTTGTCCCGCAAGCTGTCGGCGCAGAACTTCGACCTGTGGTTTCGGCCCATCCGCTGCCAGCGCATTGACGGGGCCCACATCCACCTGATCGCCCCGAATCAGTTCATCAAAGAGTGGTTTGAAACCCACTATCAAAAAGTCGTCCTCGACGTGATTGGCGAATCGAGCGATCGCCGCTTCACCATCCACTGGGGAATTGACGACGGGGCACATGAAAGCGAGCGAGGACGCGGGGACGAAACCGCCGCCCAGCCGACCGTGCCCGAAAAACCGGCGGCGAAAAAGCCCAGCCCCAGCGTCGATACGGCACGCAGCGCGGCAGCGCGACGCAGTGGCACAAACGGCAAAGCCGCATCACAGAGCGATGGCGCCGAACCCGGACCGGAGCTGCTCGCGCGGTACGTGTTTGATTCGTTCGTCATCGGTCCGTCGAATCAGCTTGCCGCAGCCGCAAGCCGTGCCGTCGCTGACCACCCCGGCAGCAAGTACAATCCGCTGTTCATCTATGGCGGTGTCGGGCTCGGCAAAACGCACCTTCTGCACGCGATCGGTCACAAGATTCAGGCCGACCACCCTGGGTGGCGAATCCTGTACCTGAAGACCGAGACGTTCATGAACGAGTACATAAACCAAGTGCGCTCGGGCCGCATCGAGGAGTTTCGCGCCAAATACCGCGACACCACCGACGTGCTGCTGATGGACGACATCCAGTATTTGGGCGGCAAAGAGCGGACCCAGGACGAATTTTTCCACACGTTCAACGCGCTGTTTGAATCGCACCGGCAGATCGTCGTCACCGCGGACAAATACCCGCACGAGATCCCCGATCTGGAAGAGCGCATTCGATCGCGCTTTCAGTGGGGACTCATCGCTGACATCCAGGCGCCCGAGCTGGAAACGCGGGTCGCGATTTTGCAAAAGAAAGCAGAGCTGGATCAGATCGCGCTGTCCGACGAAGTGGCGCTGTTTTTGGCGACCCACA
>DAORGN010000104.1:0-16520 GCA_035340095.1 Pseudomonadota bacterium
CGGAGTACAAAGAGCTGGTCGAAATCGCGACCGCGCTCGAAGGACTGCACCGCAACGCCGGCATGCATGCGGCAGGAATCGTCATCGCCGAACACCCGCTGTGGGAACACGTTCCCTGTTATCGCGGACAAGATGGCGAAATCGTCACCCAGTTTGCCAAGGAAGAAGTCGAGGAAGCGGGCCTGGTCAAGTTCGACTTTCTGGGACTCAAGACGCTGACGGTGATCGACATCGCGGTTCGGATGATCGAAAAGGTCAAGCCGGACTTTGATCTGCGGCGGATTCCGCTCGATGACTCCGGTGTCTATCGGATGATTTCCGATGGCGATACAACCGGTGTGTTTCAGCTTGAATCTTCGGGTTTCAAAGAGCTGCTGAAAAAGCTTAAACCCGACTGTTTCGAAGACATCATCGCCGCGGGTGCACTGTATCGTCCGGGTCCGCTGGAAGGCGGAATGGTCGACGACTTTATCAACCGCAAGCACGGACGCACCAAGATCGTCTACCACCACCCCGCGATGGAGCCGATTCTGAAAGAGACCTACGGCGTCATCGTGTACCAAGAACAAGTCATGCAGATTTCGCGCGCCCTGGCGGGTTACTCGCTCGGTGGCGCCGACCTCCTTCGCCGCGCGATGGGCAAAAAGAAAAAGGAGGTCATGGAAAAGGAAAAGGCCAAGTTCCTCGACGGTGCGACCAAGACCGGAGTCGATACCAAGATCGCCGATGAAGTGTTCGATCTGATGGCGGCGTTCGCGGGTTACGGCTTTAACAAATCGCACTCTGCGGCGTATGGACTTGTTACCTACCAGACGGCATTCCTAAAGAAACACTACCCCGCAGAGTTTTGGGCGGCGCTCCTTACCTGCGATAAAGATGACACCGACAAAGTCGCGCGCTACGTCGCGGAAGTGCGCGATTCCGGAATTCCGGTTCTGCCGCCGTGCGTCAACCAATCGGAAATGGATTTTTCGGTCATCCGCCTGAGCGAAAAGCATCCAAAGTCCGGTGTTCCGATCGAACGACAAGCGATTCGTTTCGGTATGTCGGCGATCCGTGGCGTCGGTGAAGGCGCAGTCGAAGTGATCTTGGCAGCGCGCAAGGAAAAAGGGAACTTTGCTTCTCTGTTCAATCTGTGTGAGCGGGTCGATCTGCGCCGCACCAACAAGAAAGTGATGGAAGCGCTCATCAAAGCGGGCGCCATGGATGCGATCGTTCCGGGTCGCGCACAAGCGATGGCCGCCATCGATTCTGCCGTCGAAAGAGCCCAGAAAGCACAGCGAGAAAAGGAAAGCGGACAGACATCTCTGTTCGGACTCCTAAGCGGTGGCGGAGCCAAGTCAGGAAGCGACTTTGGACCCCCACCACCGTATCCGCAGGTCGCAGACTGGATTCCCAAACAGAAGCTGGCGCTGGAAAAAGAAGCGCTCGGATTTTACATCAGCGGTCATCCGGTCGATCGCTACGCACCAGAGCTTCGGCGGGCCAGAGCCGTTGCGGTCGCCGAGCTGGCCGACGATAACTTTGAAATTCCGCGTGGCCGCGATCGCGCCGACATCTTGGCTGGCGGTGTGGTGTCCGACTTCCGTGAACGAATCCTCAAGAGCGGAACCGGCAAGATGGCGTCATTCCGTTTGGAAGATCCAACCGGCGGAATCGAAGTCGTCTGTTTTTCCAAAGCGTATGCCGAATATGAAACCGTGCTAAAGGCCGACGAACCCATCTTGGTCATCGGTCAGCTAATGAGCGACGGTGACGGAGAAAACCCACAGCGCAAGATCAACCTGCGGGAAGCCCAGCTTCTGTCCCAAATCCGGATGGAAAAAACGCAGAAGCTTACGCTTTCGGTGGTGGCAGATGATCTGACAGAAGCCAAAGTCACGTCGCTGAAGGACGCGCTGCTGGCACATCCGGGGCCGGTGCAGATTTCGATTCTGCTGCAAAAACCCGGACGCTGGCGTGTCGAAGCGAAGCTTCCAAGTGACATCAAAATTCAGCCCAGCGATGAGCTACTGACCCGGCTTGGGACGCTCTGCGGCGACGATGCGGTTCAGCTTGGCTGATTCCGATCCGGTTTAGGACGCGGTGCCAAGCTGCTCTTTGACGGCCTGGCGCAGCGCATCCACATCGGGATAGACGTGCTTGGGTTTCGAAAAGATCGTGAAGGTCTTCATCACCGCGTCTACCCAGCCAAACGTCCGGTACGGATAGCCATTCTGAATACAGAATTCCTTCACCAGCGGTGCCATTTTTGCGTAGTGAGTGTGGCTGTACCCAGGAAACAGATGGTGTTCGATCTGGTACTGCAGACCGGAACATAGGAATGCCCCGATGGGTCCAGTGGAAAAGTTAATTGTCGTCGCTGTTTGCAGCAAGACGAAGTCTTTTCTCCAGTCCCCTTTGGCGATGCACAGCGCTTCTTCCGGATAGTGACCAGGGGCCAGCACGCAGTAGAGCGGATAGCCAAGCAGACCGATCCGCAGCAGGTTGAAACCAATCACTGAAAGAACCGGAAAGTACAGCGAAGGAATCACAAACCACACCACGATGTGAAGCGACATCACCGCCGCATCGGCAACGTGAGCAAGCCGTCGTTTCCGCTTGTCGGGAAGAATCGCGAACAGATGCCGCCAGCTCCCGATCTGTCGAAGGTAGCTGTTCAGCCACGCCATGCAGGGAAACACATAGCGCTGGCTGGCCAGGAACCAAGCCGAACCCTGCGCGACTTCTTCATCGGTGCTCGCGAAAAACGGCCCAAAGTCTGCGTCGCCATCAATTCCCATCACGTTGGGATTCGCATGATGCAGCGTGATGTGACGATGCCGCCAGAACGTCGCGCCAAGCATCAGGAAAAACGGGTAGCCAAAGTACGTCAGCACTTCGTTGACCCAGCGATGTGGACTTGCCGCGTAGTGCGTTGCGGTGTGTGTATTCGTTCCCACACCGACGGAACCATACGTCGAAATCAGCATTCCTATTGCGCGCAACCACCACGGCTCGCAAAAGACGAAGATCGCAATTCCGCCCAGAGCCAAGCACACATGAACGACCAGTTCGGCGATCACTTGTCCGACATGACGCTGATTCCAGCCTCGGTTTTTGAACTCTGTCTTTAGTGCGGAAAGGGCATCATCCATCGGAACATCGTAGCGCGCGGAAGACAGCTGGTGGCATCAAAACAGATTCCGCAAAGAGATTTCGCAGCCTCGCAGATACGCTGTACTTGCCGCACAAGAAATGATAAGCGCGCCGAGTTCAGTTCAGGATCGTCGAGTCGATGTTCCAGGTCGTGCGCAGCGGTCCATACCCGACGCCGAAGCGTCCCACCGGCTGAAGTTCAAAGAACACCGAACCTTCCGCTTCCACCGGAACGCTCAGCGTGGGGTTTTTTCCGTTTAGCAGATCGGTGACAAAGCTGACCGCGACTTTCTGAAACACCGACAGCGCTTGGTCGAGTCCCAGCACAAACACCAGATCAAGATTCACATTCCCGGCTGCTGCGATCGTCGACTTGCGTAGCTCTTGCTCTGCTTTGCCGGTGACAAGATCGGTGATGAGCTGCGGAATCCGCGCCTGAAAATCATTGAGCGTGCGAATGTCCGTCTGGCTCGACGTACAGGCACCGGGCTTCGGCTGTCCGGTACACGTCGGGTCGGCAGAACCACACATGCTAAGACAGATCGCTCCGAGCGCTTCTGCTTGTTGTCCGTCAAACAGCCGCAGCGCAAGCAACACGTCGAGCGCAGGCACTGGCACGTTGTTCGGATTGGTAATCAGCAGGTGAATTCCAAAGTTGAACGTAAGCTGGCTGGCCGGTGGCGGAGAACCCAGCGTCACCGTACAGAGCAGCCGCAGCGTCGAATCGGTGATCACAGTTGGACAGTAATACGCCGCAAGCTGGGTCACACTGGGACGCTTGGTAAGCTGCAGCGCCGACGCCTGCACCGTCGGAGGATTTTCTGCATTCTGGGCCAGCGAATCGAGCAAATCACAGCTTGCGACAGACAGCAGCAGTGGCAAAAGCCAAAGCACAGACAGCGCGGAAACACGACGGAACACGGACTTTGCGCACGACGACATGGGCACCTCCTTGGCAGATAAGACACAGCCCCACCGCGATTGTGAGGCGTTTCTTCGCGTGTGACGAGACACCAGCGTCGTTCCTTCTGCGCCATCGCCGTGTTATAGCCCCCGCACAATGTCGTCCATGTTCGTAAACAGCCCCCCACCCCTCGATCGCGAGCGTCCGCATTTGCTGGCGATTCCGACGGGGTTTTCGCTTGCGCAAGCGATTCGGATAAGTCCAATTGGCCTTTTGCCGCCGCTGCTTTATGACCCGGTGCAGCCGGCGATGCAGGCGGTGATTCCCATCGCGCACGGACCTTCCGCGGCACCGCGCCCGCTGCAAGAAGTGCTGATTCGTGGTGTGCCCGGACACGATGCGCTGCTCATCTATGGACTGGGAGAAGGGCCGCACGTCGAACCGGTGCTTGATCGGGTCCGCTGGATGCTGGGTCTCGACGACGACTTGTTTCTGTTTTACCACCTGTGCAGCCGTGATCGCGATCTGGCCTGGGTCGCCGAACAGCACGCTGCCCACGTCTTGCGCAGTCCGACGGTGTTCGAGGATTTGGTCAAGACGCTCGTCGTCACCCAAAAAGCCAAACAGGCGCATGCGATCTGTCAGACGCTGTGCGACGCATTTGGCAGTCCGACGATGCTTTCGAGGCTGGCGTTCCCGACGGAACAGCAGCTTGCCCTGGCCACCGAAGACATGCTGGCAAAAGAGCTGGGACTTGGATCTCTCGGCACGATGATTCATCGCTTGGCCCGGCGCTGCGCCGACGGTCAGCCGCATCCCGAAACGCTCCGCCGACACCGTCCGTCGATTTCGCAAGCGCTGGCCGATGATGACGAAGAGCTGTTCGATGACTTGGTTGTCGAGGAGCTGCACTGGCAAGAGCGCGTCGCTGAGCTGCTCTTGACGTTGCCGGGCTTTGGCGTGCGTGCGGTGCCCAAAATGCTGCGGCTGCTCGGCTGCTTTGACCTGATAGAGCTGCACCACAGTGCGATGCAGACGTTTGCGAAGCGCTACCCGAAACGACGCAAGACTGCGGAAAGCGAAACCGCGGAGGAAATGACCGATCGGCTGCTCAAGCGGCTCGACGGGTTTGCGATCTACCGCAGCTTGGCTCAGTCGATTTTGCTCTTGCCGCCGGAACGCAGCGCATAAAGATGCCGATCGTCGGTGCCGACCAAGATCGCCTCGTCTTCGGCCAAAAGCGGTGAACCATCGACGTCTGCATCAAACGGCACTTGCCACAAAAGCTGACCATCCACCGTCAGCGCATACAGCCGATCGTCGCGCGAACCAAACAGCACCCTGCCCTTGCGGTCGATGATCGGTGCCGATTGGATCGCATCGCCGGTCTGAAACTTCCACAACAACGTTCCGTCGCTGCGCACCGCGTAAAGCTGACCATCATACGATCCTGCCAAGATCGTCCCGTCGCTGCGCAGTGCCACAGCCGCCCGCACCGGAGCGCCCGTTGGGACGGAAAACTTGATCACGCCATCTTTCGACACTGCATAAATCCGCCGGTCTTCAGCCCCCAGATACGCTGTTCCGTCGGGACCGATCGCCGGCGCTTCCGCCAAATCAATCGCGAGCGCGATTTCCCAGCGCTTGCTGCCGTCGGGACGCAGGCTGATAAGCAGGTCTTGGCACACCGCGTACAGGCTGCCGTCGAAGCCCAAGCTGGGTGACGATCCGCAGTGTTTTTTGTCGACGGCGTAATGCCAGCGCACTTTCCCGTCTGTCGAAAGCGCCGTGATCCCATCGCCACCGACGTAAAGCGATCCATCTGGTGCAGGCGTCACACCCTCAATGTCACAGCGCGACGCTTCCGGACCGACCCCCACGCTGCGCGCACAGCGACCCGGTGCCGCCGTCCAGCGCACACTGCCGTCGGACAGATTCAGCGAATACAG
This sequence comes from Pseudomonadota bacterium, assembly GCA_035340095.1. Lineage (GTDB taxonomy): Bacteria > Myxococcota_A > Polyangia > Palsa-1104 > JAEUJZ01 > JAEUKA01. The sequence goes on from DAORGN010000104.1 coordinate 5,992, forward strand.
CTTGTCATCGTCCGATCCCACCAGCACCAAACCGTCCGGCGTGACCACCGGCGCGGAAAACACCATGTCGAGCGTCGCCCGCTTCCAGCGCAGTGTCCCGTCGGGATGTAGCCCGTAAATCGAATAATCATGCGATCCAAACACCACCGTTCCGTCGGGGGACAAAATCGGTGCGGCGGTCACTTTGCCTTTGGTCGCAAACTTCCACACCACCTGCGGCCTCTTGTCGGGAAGCACAAACGGGCTGCGTCCCGTCCGATGGAGATCGCCGCGCGGCAGCATCCAGGTTCCCCCCGGCAGCGAAAGCGGTGGCGGCGGTGCCGGCAAAAGACCGCTTCCTCCATCGGAAATTGGTCCGATCCCAGCGTCACTTGGCGAAGGATTTTCAGCAGCAGAGGAAGCGTCGACGGAACCCGCATCGGCAGCGACACGGACCGCCAAAATGGCGGGCTCGGCAGCAGAACGGCGTTCGAGCTGACAGGCCAAGCTAAGCAGCAAGACCGACGACAGCGCGAGAGCGCCGTGCCTTTGTGCACACAACTTCACAGAAGACAGTTTACTACGGCAGCGGCCCGCGCACTTCTCCCAGGTCAACAAACGCGCCATCCACCATGATCACAAACGGGCGCTCGGTGAACCGCAGACCGCCTTTGCCGTCGTGCTCGATGATTTGCAGCTTGCCCATGCCGTAGCCCATCGGTCCGCGCGAGTAGTAGTGCGCCTGAAGTTTGTAGGGATAGGCCCGCTGACCCGACGGCGCAAAGATCGAAAAGCACTCTGGACCGTAGCCCGTCGTCACGTCGGCATACAGCTCGCCGCCCGATGGCAGCGACGGATTCGAAAAGTACGCATGCCCGCCGCGCCCATCCAAGATGTGGAAATCGACATCATTGGCATCGGTTTCCCATGACAGCACAAAGCGCAGCGACGGACCGCTCGCAAGCTGGGCACCGAGCCCTTGCAGCCGCCGTTCGATCTCTTCCCGACGCTGCGGTTCTTTGCGCAGCCACGCCGCTGCGATAAGTCCCACGTCTTCGGCCAAAATGCGCGGTACGCCGGCAAAACGACCCGACGGATAGCTGCGCGCCGCACCAGAGACGATCGCCTCGAACGCTTCGGCGGGCTTGCCCAGCTTGAGCAGCGCGTAGGCCAGCATGCGATGGCTCGACGGATGATCGGGACGATTCACCGCCGCTTTGGCATAGGTATCCGCCGCCAGATCCAGTCCTTCGCTCAGCTTTTCCAGCCGCGCGCCCGCAAAGCGACGCAGATCGGCGCGACCGGGGAACAGATCGATGATCGAACCGTAGGCACGGGCCGCCAAGCGCCGCTGCTGCTGGGATTCAAACACCTCGCCAAGACCAATCAAGGCCAGCACATCCCCCGGATCGCTGTCGCGCCACGCCTGTGCCCGCTGCAGCGCTTCCCCAGCCCGACCGGCTTTGAGCAGGTTCATCACGTCGGCGAGCTTGCCTTCATACGGGTTCACAAACGGACGCTGCGACGCATCGTCGTCTTGATTCACCGGACGCAGCACCGAGCTGGGCGGAACCGGACGCATGGCCATCGCTCGACGTTCAACTGGCTGGGCCCGTGGACGTTCTTCTTCCTTGGCTTTTTCGGCGCGATCAAAGCGAGGCTCTGGTCGCGGTGGCGGTGGTGGCGGAGGGGGAGCCGCAGCCGGTGCGCCGCCCGAACCTCCGATCATCCCGTCCGCAGCGTCATCCTTTGAACGACGGCTTTCACGCATGGCCCGCGCGGGTGCCGCCGCGACCCCCTCCGCCACGATCGGCGCAGGTGCCCCAGTTGCAGCGCCCCCCGGTGCTGACGCCGGCATCGACAGCATGGCACCATCTGGCGCCGAGTCTGCAGCAACGGCACGTTTGTCCGCCACCGATGCAGAAGCCGCGGATTCTGCCGCCATGCCGCGGGGTCCACGGGTTGCGCTCGGTGGTGCCGGCTTTGGCATGGGCCGTGACATCCACGACGGATTCTGCGGCGGTGGTGGTGGCGGCGGCGGAATCGCCTGAGCCAACGCTTTGCGCGAACGCACTTCGATGCCGTCCATCCCGACGCCCAGAATGTCGGTCAGCGCCCGCCTGTCAATGTGAAAGCGCGCATAGTCCGACTCGGTTTCCAACACCAGCAGCGCCGTAAAATCACACATCACGCGAAACTTCGTCGACAGATCGATGATCTGGTGCTTCAGCCCCTCGCTGAGATCGGGATCGCTTGCGGCCATCGTATCGCGCTGATGCGAAAGCCGCGCAATCCGCGCCCCCACCCACGCGCGCTCTAGCAGAGGCCGCGGCACTTCCACCGTCGCCACCCCGATCGTTTCGGTCTGGTTTTCGCGCCCACGCAACACCACCTGCGCTGCTTGTTGATCGGGCACATCGGCGTAGACCAGCACCTGATCGCCAGGCTGCACACCGTCGAGCCGCAGCGGCCACACCCACTTGCTGCCCGGCACGCTGACTTCGATGCCCGAACGCACCGCCCGGCGCAGCCGCAATGCCAGCGCTTGTGTCGGCCAATCGCCGTCGAGCACAACCCCATCCGAAGCGAGCCCCATCGTCGTCAGCTTGCGCAACAGCGATTCATCCCGCAGGCCGCCCACCGTCACCGCGTCAAGCCGCGCAATCCCAATTCCCTTGAGCGCCTGCACCGATTTTTCAAGCTGTGGCGCTTCCGTCGGACCCGCCGTGACCACGCCATCGCTCATCAAAAGAACGCGCCGAAAACTGCTCTTGCTTTGCGCGACCACGCGCAGCGCTTGTGCCAAATCCGATGCACCTAGCGCCCGCCGTGCCCGCAGTTTTTCCAGCACGCCCGGCCCGACATCACCGACGCTGCCAGAATAAATTTCTTCCGTCGTTTGGTCGAATGCCAGGATGCGCAGCGGTGTGCGGCCTTCACCTTGACGGGAAAGTTCTGCACACAGACTGCCCAGCAGATCGACCTGTGCTTTGTAACCCAGCGCGCGCGATGCACTGGTGTCAAACAGCACCACCAGTCCTTCGATCGGCTCGATGCCCACTTTGCCCAGCACCGTCTGCGGGGTGATCCGCGCGACCAGCAGGTTTTGATGCACAAGACCGACCGCGCGACCATCATTCGCCGTTGGCACAGGCACCCCGACTTCAAAATCCACGTCGGGGGTAAAGTTGTCTTTTTCGACCGTCACCGTCTGGTGTGCCAGGCTCTTGCCACCGAGCGACGACGTCAGCCCGCCATCTTGATTTTTGGCGACGATCGCGCGAATCGACAGTTTGCTGAGCTTGGGCAAGCCGCGCAGATAGATGCGAAAGGGATCGGCAGCGTTTTGGCGTTCTGCCGAATAGGACACGATCAGCTCTTTGGTCGCCGACGGCGGAATCGGAAACACGCGCGCCCGGAAGCTGTTGCCCGCCTGTTTTTCCAACAGCGCCGGATCTTGGCGACGGTGCAAAAAGTCTTCGTAAGCCCGACGTGCGGCCTGAAGCTCGACGACTTCGCCTTCTTGCCAGTCATTGCCTTGGCGCATCGCGAAGCGCGAAATCGCGGCACCGGGCGGCAGCACGATCTCGAACTGACCTTCGCGCACCCGTGGCTCGGGATTGCGGAACGTCAGATGCAGCTCGGTAAACGTCAGCGGATCTTCGACCACCGCTTTGGCTTCCAGTGAAACCAGCTCAAGCCCGGCGCCATCGGACGAAGTCAGCGACATCGGAGCGGCTGCGGGACGGGCAAGCTGAAGCACCGGGTCGACTGGCTTCACTTCTCGCCAGATGATGCTGGGCTGCGGCCTAGGGCGAAACGGACCGGGGGCGACGTCGGCAACGGCAGAATTGGAAGGCAACGTCGCAGACAGAAACGGAAGACAGGTGACAGCAAGTGTTGCTAGCCACCGAGCAAGGCCAGTCGGGCGCCGCATGTAAACAACTCCTTGGGGCAGGGTCGCGACCGGGGTCGCAATCGATCCATATTACGAGCCAACGGTGAACCGAGGGAACCTTGACTTTGCTTGTGAGACACCGTGAGCTTGAGCGCATGAACGCACGCTTTTGCAGTGGGATCTTGGTGGCCGCGGCTTGCTGGGCGTTGGGCTGTACTCCGCCGCCGACGCCACCGATTCAGTTTCAGGCCGGCAACCTCGCGCGGGAACCGATGGACGCGCTGCTCGAATCCGCAAAAAAAATTGGCATGTATCCCGCGTCGGTGACGCCGGGTCTCATCGAAACGCGATGGGAAGAAACGGCGATTTTTGCCGAGCCGCTGCTGGAAAAGAAAACCAAGCTGGTGCGACGTTATCTGCTGCGGATTGAAAAGCGCGCGTTTGGCCATCAAGTCACCATTTCGGTCCAGGCAAGGCGCTGCATTCCGTCCACCCTCCGTTTTGGCGAAACCGATGTCGAAGGCCAGTGTGCGGAAGTGCCGACGCTGCCACCGCCGCTTGTCACCGAACTTAACCGAACTGCGGATCGAATCGAACAGCAGCTCGCGATTCCGTAACCTGTTGCGATAAGCCCAAGGACATGGACGATGGACACCAATGAACGACCCGCTCCCGTCGATGTACGGATTGGCGGAACGGCGGCGCGGCTGCTTCTGTCGCTGATGGAACAGCTCCAGACCGAAGATGGCGGCGGCGTGATCACCCGCGCACTGGGGCTGCTTGACCTTGCCTTGGCCGCCCGTCGACAAGGCAAGTCATTCTGTCTGGTTGATCCAAAGACCGGCGACAGCCAAGAGATCGCTTTCTAACTTCCGCGTGTTCGATTCCCCCCGCTTTCGCCCGTTTGTTCTGTGGCTACAGTTTCGCCGCCGCTTGTCGTATATCTGCCGGCATGCAGCTTGACCCTGCGATCCAAAATCCTCCCGCTGAAATTGCGCCGGCTCAGACGACGGAAAACGCAGGCAGCGCTGCATCCGATGGTTCATTGCCCAAAAAGACGCGCGGGCAACTCCTCTTATCGGTGGGTCTGCTGGCGGGCGGAACGACGTGGGCTGGAGATGCGCTCGGCACCGGCAGTCTGCTGTTGGGACTTCGGCTGTATCGCTCGATCGCGCTCGTGGTCCAAGGTCGGCTAGGGTACGGACGGATCGATCAAAGACAGCTCACCGCCATTTTGATAGGTCTTATGGGGGGCGGATATTTGGCAAACAAAGTCTACGGTCGGCTAAGCGTTTCGTTTGTCCACCAGCATGAGGAATCGATCGCCGCCGTCGCTGAACAACCCGGTGGGGCGCTTTTGGGAATCGGAACCGGAATCCGCCATCGGGCCGGCGTCCAAGGCAACTTGGGAGTCGATTTCATCGTCTACCGGCAGCCCAAGTATGAGCTGTCGCTCGGTCCGGAAGTGGCCATCAGCTATCTGACCTATTCCACTGGACCCAGCATCTATGGGTTTGCCGGCCTGTCTGCAGGCAGCGCTTTCCATCTGTTTTAGGAGCCCCAAGATGCTGCACCCCTTTTTCAGATTTTCCGTCGCAGGGCTTGTCCTTTTGGCGACTTCATCATGCGGTCTGTTTTACAGCGACATCGATTCCTATCCGTGTCCCCCTGCGGGCACCCAGCTGCGCTACCAGAACTTTGGCGCCGCCTTTGTGGATTCCTACTGTCAAAGCTGTCACAGCTCCCAATCGATCGATCGCCAGGGCGCCCCTGGTGAGTTCATCTTCGATACAGTCGAGCAGATCCAGCGTCACAGAGCGCGAATCTTTGTTCGATCTGCGGCAGACAATGACTCGATGCCGCCCGGACCCAATGACCCGTCCAAAGAGCAACGGAAACAGCTCGCCGAGTGGCTGGCTTGCGGCGCCCCCAACTAACCGACTTCCGAAATAAGAGTCATTTTACATGCCTCCTATGAAACCCCCGATCAAGCTGCCCACCCTGCCCTATCGAAAACCCGTCGAAGGACGCGATCTGTGGATCCTCGACAACGCACTTCCCAACGTCGATGAAGTGCGCGCCCGCTGCTTGGCGAAAACCGACTGGACGTATGGGTTTCCTTATCGGGATGAAGGATGGCCGGGAATGCGTTCGATTCCGGCGCTGCTTCCCGACGAGCTTGCGCCGATCGAAGACTGGGTGCGCAAGGTCACCGGATACAAAAGACTGTGGCAAAATCCGACGCCGGAAGGAATGACGCTAAATCACAACTGCGTGCAAGTGGTGGGAGTCGATGAAGCCGATGCGCGACCGCACACGGATTCCCGACCGAACTGTCGTCTCGCGGCGGTGATTTATCTTACGCCGGGTCTATCGCCCGATTGTGGAACGTCGTTTTACCGGCAGCGACTCCCAGGTGGAAAACTGGGAGGGAATCACGTTCCGCCACCGCACGCGAATCTGCAAGCAGCGCTGGGAACGCGCTTTGTGCCGCCCAATAGCTTCATCGAAGATGCCCGCGTCGATTACAAGTACAACCGCTTGGTGATGTATCACGCCGACTTGATTCACAGCGCGACGCGGTATGTTGGCAAATCGCTCGAAACCAAGCGGATGGCGGCGGTGTTTTTCTGGCTGGCGCAGTAATGGAACGTCAGACACGCGCGACTATCCACACGCCGGCGTCGATACAATTGGACGCAGTTTGTGACACGCAGCGTGCAGAAACTCTACATCGGAAATCGAGTAAAGACGTGCTTCGCCGTGCGCCAAAAGCACAACGAGCTGTTTCCCATCCGATGAAAGCTCTGCGGACAGCGGCGGGTACGGCAAGTCTGAAAGTGCAAACACCAAGCTGCCATCTTGGCGTGAAAAGATGCGCACCGAACGGTCTGCGCTGGATGTCACGATGTAGTGTCCATCAAGAGAAAACTCGGCAGATCGAATCGATCCGGTGTGTCCGCGCAGGTTTTGCATAAGCTCTCCGGTGGTCGTTCCAAACACCGCCACGGAACCATCGTCTGCACCGGACACAGCGACGGAATCTCCGGCGGCATGGGACAGTGCAATCGTCCGCACCCGCGCAGCATGTTCGTGCAGATTCCGCAGCCGCTCTCCGCTTACGGCTTGCCACAGGAGCACACGCTTTCCCGCTGCCGTCATCACAAGCTGACCATTTTGGGAAAGCTCGATTGCAGTCACTTCATCGACGTGCAAAAGCTGCGAACCGACTTTGTGTCCGCCTTGTCGCATGTAAACGACTTCCGCGCGTGCTCCCATTCCGATCACCAGCGGAAAACCCTGCGGCGGATCATCATCGGGAGACACCAGCGCGGACAAGACCTGCGCCGGCTGCGGATTGCGCAGTTGATTGAGCAGCTGTCCCTGTTCCGTAAATGTGAGCACGCGATTGTCGACGGAAATCATCACCTGGCTACAGCGATATTTGGCCGCCAAGGAATGCACCACGGCTTTGTCCGGAAGTGGAAATTCCGCAGACAGCGGCTGCCCTTGTCCATCCCACAACGAAACCCCGCTCTGCGATGCGGCCAGCAGAAACGGCTTCCCTTCCGCGCTGCGAGCAAACGGACACAGCATCAGGTGATGCAGTCCGGGTTCCGAAACGCGCAGAAATGGGAGCCGCGGCGTCCCCATGTGCCCGACGGCCTGGCGCAGCTTCAGGGATTCCGGCTGCGACAAATGGCCTATTTTCCCAGCCAGTTCCGTGACCACATCGCGAAGCTGTAGCGCTTCCTTTGCCAGCGGTGGACCCACACGCAGCGATGGACTTGGTTCGAGCGCGCGCAGTCGTTCATCAATGCGAAGCCGAACTTTTTCGTGTTCCTGGCTTTCGCGCTCCGCGGCATTCTTTTCTTGCTCACGGTGCCGCAGACGTCGCTCGACTTCGCTCTTTTCTCGTCGAAGATCACGCAGACGCAGCTCGGTTTCATGTTTCTGTAAGCGCAGCTTGCCAAGCTCTTTTTCTTTGCGCAGAAGCTGCTGACTTGCATCACGCAGCGCACTGTAAAGTTCCCCGACTTCTCCTTCGAGCGATTCAATCCGTGCGGTCAGTTTGGCAATCTGCTGCTCTGCGTAGGAACGATATTCCTGGAGCAGCTTGATCTGGGAATCGCGCACCGCAGCTTTTTGATCGGCATCTTTTTTGTCCAGAACCCGCCGATAGGTCTGATACGCCGCGAACGGAAGCAGTGAAAGGAGTCCCACCACCGCGAGTGCAAAAATCGTCCGCTGCCGTCGCTCTTCACGATCTCGCACTTGCTGGCTGCGACCGATAAACTCTGCCAGATCAGGAGGCAGGGACTGACCGCTTTTGGGAATCGTATCCAGCGCTCTCTCGATCTCGATCCGCGACAGAGAGTAGTTTGCGCCTCGTCCGTGTTCCCAGTACGCAAACAGCTTGTCGGTCAGCCAGTCCGGCGTGCTGCGGTCGCGTTCCTGAATCCACTTGCTGCCGAACACCTCGCGGAAAATGCGATTGCGCGCAATCAGTCGCCGTTCCGTTCCATCCTGCCGCAGCTTGACCATTCCCGACAGAAGCAGCAGCGAATGCAGCCGATCCTGCGGTTCATAGATCACCCGATCTCCGACAAAAATTCGCCGATACAGTGTCACTGCACTGTGGCGATCGTGATGATCGCTGACATGCTGGAACTGCGCTTCCGCAAAGCTCAAGTTGGGATCTTTGTGTCCCGATAGGAACAATTTGGCGACGGCATCCTTGACAGAATCAGCAGGATTCCCATTGTCTGTCTGCGGCTTGTCAACCAAGTACTGACACACCCGCTGCGTCATGTACGGATGACCGTCTGTCCATGACAACACATGAGCCAGCCAGTCCGCACTGTTCCCCGGCAGAACCGACAGACCGGGCAGAAGCACTTCGGCTTCCCGCGCCGTGAAGTCGTCCAAATACAGCCGCGTGTTGTCGAGGTTAAAAGGCGAACGGACCGGGTCTTTGATCAGCTCTTCCGGTGTGGCAACGCCAATCAAACAAAATGTAAGCCGCGGCTTTTTCGAAAAGGAACCACGGACTTCTTCATACAGAGAGCGCAGCGAAGCAAAAAATGCATCGGTGGAAAAACGGAAATCCGGACTCAGAACCGTGTCGATCTCGTCGAAGAAGATCACCACCGGCGCATCAATGTGCGGCAGCACTTCTTCATGAAAAAAACTGGTCCACAGATGCACCGGACCCGATTGGGAATGGCGCGAAAAAAAGTCCGACGCGGAAAATGGCAGCTCCAGTTCTTTCGCAGTGCGCTGAATCAGACCGCGATACCACTCCGCTTCCGGGGGAAAACCAAAGCCTTGCAGATTCAGGCTCGCTGCCTTCGCACCACGACGACGAAGCTCGCTCATCGCGCGCACCCGCAGGCTTGATTTGCCAATCTGCCGCGTTCCCAAGATGTAACAGAGCCGTCCGCTGAGGAGCTCGGAAACCAAGCGGTCATCTTCGGGACGCTCGACGTAAAATGCCTGTCCAAGCGGAACCACGCCCCCCGCATGAAAGCGTCGGGTCGGGAACGGACTCATTTTCGCGAGGTTTTCCGACGACGGCAAATCGATGATTCCTTTTTCCTAAAGCCCGCGCAGATAGTCTTCGTACAGCGGATAACGCAGCTTGATGCCGGTCTGGGTTTGGCGCGTAAGTCCACTTGCCATAAGTCGCTGCCGTTCCGCCATCGTCAGGGGTCCGCCGCGCAAAAGTCGCTGCACAGAATCATCCAGCTCTGGACTGCGCCGAATCCACTGCCGAATCGACTCCAGATGATGCTGACAGACGCGAATCAGGTGTTCTCGATCCAGATGCAGCACACCGAGCCGCGCCGCATCATCCAAAATCCGCCGCAACAGGTTTGGCTGTCCACCGACGATTTGCAAAAGTGCATCGGTCGCCACATCCGCCCCCGGCAATCGATCGTAGCCGCGGATCAGCGCCACGACTTCTTCCCGCGTGAAGTCATCGACTTCGATGCGCTCGGCGTGATTCAAAAACTGTGATCCGTGAATCACATCCTGCGCCGATTCCAGCGTCGAAATCACGGTCACAAGTCGCAGAGACAACCAGCCCGCAGAATCCGCTGCACCATCGCCCGACAGATGCAGCGCCTGCTGGGTGCAATCGGCCCAGTGACGCAACATTCCGAACACCTCGGCCCCGAGCGGACTGTGCAACAGCAGATTTCCCGAAAGCAGAATCAGCGACAGCCCTGACGAAAGCCGCGGAAAAATGTCTTCTTCCAAAAGCCAGTTGAGCCGCTCAATGTGATCGTGCTGTTCAAAGCGCGTCTTCACCCACTGCGCATAGTCTTTTTCGCCGCTGCGCTGCGCCACCGCCCGCGCCAGCCGCAGACCGATTCCGCGCAGCACGGAATCCAAATGATCGCGGTGATCGAGCTTGAAGTTCGCCAGATCGAGCAGCACCTCCAGCGGCTTGCGACCCCGCTTCGCCTCGTCGCTGCGCACACTGGCCAGCACATGCCGCAGCAGCGTTTTTTTGCCCGCAAACGCAGGCCCCCACAGCACCACCGGATTGTGCGTTTCTCCCCGCAGATAACGGCGCAGCGGACGTTCCAGTCGTTCCCGCGGAACGTAGTGTTCTAGCGATATCGCCGTAAGCCCCGCGTCCGAT
>DAORGN010000105.1:0-6454 GCA_035340095.1 Pseudomonadota bacterium
AACCTGTGACCCTCGGCTTGTAAGGCCGATGCTCTACCGCTGAGCTATACGCCCTCAGGTCGACCCGGTGAAGCGCCCAGGTGGGTGTAACTCCTAACAGCCTATGGGGTTTTGGGTCAAGCGGAAATTTTCAAAAATTTTTCGGTGATGCAGCTTGGCGACGGGAAAGGCTCCGCGGAAAATTGTTTGGGTCCGCAGATGGCCGCGGTCCGACCGGCTTTCCGGGGGCGCCTCGCGGGTTCGGTTGGGACCTGTGGGCTTTTGCCGGGCCTTGCGGCGTGGTATCTCAAACGTCATGACAAATTCGAGTTCCACACAGACGGATCTGCCGCTCAAGCTGTCGGGCTGGGCGGTGATTTTGGGTGCGAGCAGCGGCTTTGGCGAGGCGATATCGCTGGAGCTTGCGCGGCGCGGGATGGACATTGTGGGCGTACATCTGGACCGCCGCAGCACGATGCCCAACGTCGAACGGATTGTTGGGCAAATCCAAGCGCTCGGACAAAAGGCGCTGTTTTTCAACCAAAATGCCGCCGACGAGCAGAAGCGCAAAGAGATGTGCGATCAGATGGCGGCCCAGATGACTTCGCAAACGGCGGGGGCGGGCAGTCCGCGGGTGCGCGTGCTGGTTCATTCGCTGGCGTTTGGCACGCTGCGACCGTTTTTACCGACGGGAGATGGGCCTACGGATGTGATCGGCAAGTCGCATCTAGATATGACCTGCGACGTGATGGCGCACTCGCTTTTGTATTGGACGCAGGATCTTTTGTCGCGCGGGCTGCTCGGGCAGGGGTCGCGGATTTTCGCGATGACGTCGTCGGGAAGCCATCGCGTGATTGCGCAATACGGTGCAGTGTCGGCGGCCAAGTCTGCGCTGGAATCGCACTGCCGACAGCTCGCGTTTGAGCTTGCGCCACGCGGGATTGCCGTGAACGCGCTGTGTGCTGGTGTGACGGATACCCCAGCGCTGCGCAAGATTCCCGGCAATGAAAAAATGATCGCGGTGGCGACGGAACGGAATCCGGCCAAACGCCTGACGACGCCGCAAGATGTCGCCGGGGCCGTCGCGGTGCTTGCGCATCCGCTCGCTGGTTGGATTTCTGGGAATGTGATTCACGTCGATGGCGGCGAAGACATCGCCGGTTAGTCACTGGCCAAAGCCGCGAGCGCTGCGTCCGGGCGACCCGGTGGCGGTGGTTGCGCCGTCGGGGCCTGCGCCTGCTGCGCGGCTTTCGGCGGGGACGGCGCTGCTTGCCGATCGTTACCGCGTCGAGCAGTCTGACGGACTTACGCAGAAGCTCGGGTTTTTGGCTGGGGACGATGGGCGACGACTGGCAGAGCTGCGCTGGGCGCTGTCGGACCCGCGACTTGCCGCGGTGTTTTGCGCGCGCGGTGGGCACGGCGCGCTGCGGCTTCTTCCGTCGCTGCTCGATGTGCGTGGCGAGGAACTGCCGGCGCGGCCACTCATCGGTTTTTCAGACGTGACGGTGCTGCATGCGTTTTTGGCGCTGCACAAGCGGGTGTCGATTCACGGACCCGTCGTCACCCAGCTTGGCGAGCTTCCCGCGTCGGATCGGGCCCAGCTTTTCGCGCTGCTGGAAAATTCAGATCCGCCGCCGCCGATTTCGGGTCTTGTGTCGATCGGGGTCAGTCAGCGTGAGACCACCGGACGGCTTTTGGGCGGCAATCTGGAAGTGCTGTCGCGGCTGTGTGGAACGCCGCTCCAGCGGGTGTTTTCCCAGAGCGGTCCGCTGGTGCTGATGATCGAAGAAGTCACCGAGTCGCCGTACCGAATCGACCGAGCGCTGACCCACCTGCGTCAGTCGGGGATGCTGGATCACGTCGTCGCGGCAGTGGTCGGCGATCTCATGCGCTGCGAGGGCCCAGACGGACATCCGTCGGCGCTCGATGTCATTGTCGAAAGGCTCGGGGGCTTGGGCGTGCCGGTGCTGGCGGGGGTGCCGCTCGGTCACGGTGCGCGCAATCGCGCGGTTCCGCTTGGCGTCGCAGTCCACGTTGATCCGCGTCGCGGACAGATCGACTTTCTCGAATCCGCGGTGCGCTAGTCCGGCAGATGCCATCGTCGCCGCACCTGTCGTCGCATACAGAAAGAAGAATTTGCCGGCCCGCGCCAAGCGGTGCTAAGGTCCGCCGCCTATGAGCGGCACTGGCTTAGGCCCGCGACGGAGCATTCGCGGTTGGTCCGGTTTCTGGGGCATCGTCCTCTTTGGCATCCTCGGCGTTTTGAGCGCCAGCGGTTGCTCTCGCACCATCGGCGACGCTTGCAAAAACAACGTCGAATGCAGCGCGCTCGGCGATCGCTACTGTGACGTGGCGTCGCCCGGTGGCTACTGCACCGTCGAGGGCTGCGACCAGACATCGTGCCCCGATTCATCGGTGTGCATTCGCTTTTTTTCGCTGCAAAAAGGCCGTCAGAGCTGCGATGCAAGCAAAGTGGTGCGGACCGATTGCAGCGGCGGCGACTGCTGTAAGCCCGGCGATCCGGGTTGTTGCAAGCTCGGCGAGCGCTGTCTTTGCGAAGAGCCCGGCTGCCAAAGCGGCTATTGCACAAGCGAAGCGAGTGAGCGTCGGTACTGCATGAAGCCGTGCGACAGCGATAGCGACTGCCGGACCGGTTTCCAGTGTACCGTCACTGGGTCGTCTGGCGCACTGTCGGTTGTCTACCGGGACACCGACGGAAACATTCAGCAACCAGAACAGCACTACTGCGCGCCGCCAAAGTAGCGGGTGGTGACGATGACGGGCGAACCGCTCGGGCAAAAGTCCAAGCTGCGGCGTTTGTGTGCGACGGGATGGTCGTGGACAACGCGGGTTTTTGAAGCGCTTTTGTCGACGAGCTGGCGGCTGCGGCGCTACTTGGTGCGGCGGCTGTTTTCGAGCCTGATTTCTGTCGTCGGTGTGGTCGTTTTGACGTTCGTGCTTTTGCACCTGATTCCCGGCGATCCCGTCGACAACTTGCTGGGGGAAGATGCGCGTCCGCAGGACAAAATCGAACTGCGCCGATGCATGGACTTGGATCAGACGATGCCGGTCCAGTTTGGCCGCTTCGTGAAGAGCATTTTCGACGGGACGCTCGGCTATAGCTGTCCCGATCGCAAGCTGACGGTGGCGCAGCGGATCAAAAAAGCACTGCCACCGACGATTACGCTGGCGGTTTCGGCGATGGCGGTGGCGCTGTGTCTGGCGCTGCCGCTCGGGATCTTGGCGGCTCTCAAAGCGAAGACGCGCTGGGACGGGGCGCTGACGGCGGTGGCACTGCTTGGCATCAGCATGCCGTCGATGTGGCTTGGGCCGATGCTGCTGTATCTGTTTTACGTGCTTTTGCCGTGGTTTCCGGGGCCGGGCGAAGAAGCAGGCAGCCTGCGAGGTCTGGTTTTGCCATCGGTGATGCTCGGAACGCACCTGATGGCGATGCTGGCGCGGATGACGCGCTCGTCGCTGCTCGATACGCTTTCAGAAGATTATGTGCGGACGGCGCGGGCCAAAGGTCTGCCAGCGTGGAAAGTGGTGCTAAAGCACGCAATGCGCAATGCGCTGCTGCCGGTGATCACCGTCGCGGGGATGCAGTTTGGCGCGCTGCTCGCGGGGGCGGTGGTGACGGAAAAAGTGTTCGCGCGACCCGGACTTGGGACGCTGCTGCTGGAGGCGATTGCCCAGCGCGACTATCGGGTGGTGCAGGGTCTGACGCTGGTGATTGCGGTGATGTATGTGCTCGTGAACCTGATCGTCGACGTGCTGTACGCCGCTGTCGACCCGAGGATTCGCGTATGAGCGGCTCGGCGGATAAGCGCTGGACGTGGCCGCCGCTCGGTTTTGCGGCTTGGTTTGGGGCAGCCCTTTTGCTTTTGTTTGTGCTGATCGGGCTTGTGGGACCGCTTTTGCTAAAGACTTCTCCGTCGGCGCAGGATCTCGATCACTTGCTGGAAGGTCCAAGTCGTCGTCACTGGCTGGGCACCGACGAAAACGGCTGCGATCTGCTGACACAAATGTGTTACGGAGCGCGGCTGCTTTTGGGGCTTTGTTCGTCGGTGGTCTCGCTGTGTTTGAGCCTGGGACTTTGCATCGGGGTGTCGGCGGGCTACTTGGGCGGCTGGTTCGACGAACTGGTGATGCGGGTCATCGACGTGCTGCTCGCCTTTCCGGGCATTTTGCTCAACATTGCGATCGTTGCGCTGGTGCCCAAAGCTGGCGTCGGAGTGCTGATTTTTGCGCTCGCGGTAAACGGCTGGGTCGGCTATGCGCGGGTGGCGCGTGGACAGGTGCTGCGGGTGCGCGAGCAGGAATACGTGTTGGCGGCGCGCTCCGTCGGTTGTAGCCCGTGGCGGGTGATGGCGCGGCACATTTTGCCGAACATTTGGTCGCCGATCATCGTGCAGGCGACGTTTGGGCTGGCGGGCGTTGTGCTCGTCGAAGCGAGCCTGAGCTTTCTGGGGCTGGGACCGCCGGTGCCGTATACGTGGGGGGCGCTGCTTGCGCAGGGGACGAACTTTTTTTGGCGGACGCGGCACTTGGTGCTGGCACCGGGGCTTTCGATCGCGCTTTTGGTGCTGGGCTGCAACCTGCTGGGCGACGGGCTGCGTGACTACGTGGATCCAAAACGCAAGCGGGTTCGCTAGGTCGATTTGATGGTCCAGTTGCGCTCGATGGTGATCATCGGGGCGGCGGACTCGGGGAAGCGGATCGACTTGATGAGCTCGTTTACGCAGTCGCGGACTTTGTCGCCTTCACCCTTGTCGACGTTGACGCTGGTCTGGATGTTGATGACCTGACCGCGGCCATTGATGGTCACTTTGGTGACGATGGCGACGCTGTTTGCACCCTTGTCGAGCCCGTGGTTGACGGCGCAGTCTTGCACCGCCGGGCCTTTGGTGATGAGCATCTGGGTCAGCTCTGCCGCCGTGCCGCCGCCCTTGGCTTTGCCTTTGGACTTTTTGGCGACAGGTTTTCCCGTCGCTGCTGGGGCTTTTGCGGCGGTCGGTTCCGCAGCATGAGCGGAAAGCGGGAGGGACAAGGCCAGCGCCCAAGCAGAAAGTCCCGATAGCGCTGCGGCAACAAGATGCGAGGCGATCGGACGGGGGGCTTTGCGAGGCGCTGGGAAATGGGCGGACATCAAACTCTCCTTCCGGCTGTTTGGGCCATTTTACTTTGCTTTGGCAGTGCGCTTCCGAAAACCCCTTGGCGTTGTGAATCGTACCGCTCGTCGCGTCGCGAAGATTGCAGGCGCGGCCATGGCTAAGCTAGTGTGCGGCCATGGCTGCCCTTCACTCGCCTCGTTTTCTTCGTCTGTGTCAGCAGGCCCAGGCCGAAATCGTCGAGGTGAGTGCTGCCGACTTTGAGCGTGAGCTGGAAAACCGCCAAGCACTTCTCTCTTCCGGACGTGAGCCGCCGCCGCTTTATTTTCTCGATGTCCGCGAAGATCATGAATGGCTGGCGGAGCGCATTCCCGGCTCGACGCATCTTGGCCGAGGCATCCTCGAAAGAGACATTGAAAAACTGATACCCGACCCCGACGCGGACATTGTGCTGTACTGCGGCGGCGGTTATCGCTCGGCGCTCGCCACCGCGTCGCTCGGCAAGATGGGGTACACTCGCGTCCGTTCGCTCGCCGGCGGTTTTCGCGGCTGGAAGGAATCGGGCCGGGCGACTGTGCTCGGCGAACCGGAGCCTTCTGCGAGCCACTTCCGACACCACGTTATTGAGGGACTGACCATGACACCGAAGAACATTGTCGTCGCCACCGACCTGACTGAGCTTAGCGAACCCGCGCTGCGGATGGCCAAGTCACTGGCCGAGCAGCTGGGCAGCACGATTACACTGGTCCACGTCCTCGAACCCGCACCGACGCCACCGGGGCTGGAGGCGTTCGCGCTCGAAGGCATGCCGCTCGACTGGGAAGAACGGCTTTTGCAAGGTCGTAGCGAGGCGGCGAGTCGACGGCTGGCCGACACCGCCGCAGCGGAAACTTCGGCCAAGGTCAAGGTCCACTGGCGGCTTCTGCAAGGTCGGATGCCCGACGCGCTCATCGAGGAGCTCAAAGCGATCGGCGGCGATCTGCTGATCGTCGGTACGCATGGGCGCAAAGGCGTCTCTCACCTTTTGCTCGGGTCGGTTGCCGAAAAGCTGATGCGCGGCGCGACTTGTCCGGTGCTCGTCGTCCGTCCGACGGCGAGCTGAGCGCGCGTCCACATGGCGAGGGCTGCTTTTTTCGACATGGACCTGACGCTTTTGCGCGTCAACAGCGGCTCTCGCTGGGTCAAGTACCTGCGCAAGCGTGGCGAGATCGGTCTGCCGATGCTGATTCGCAGCGGAATTTGGCTGCTCCAGTATCGGCTGTCGCTGCTCGACATGGAATCGGTGGCGGCGATGCTGGCCAAGGACATGACGGGCGATTCGGAAGCGGAGACGCGCACCAAAGTGCTGGAGTTTTATCGGACGG
>DAORGN010000105.1:6464-16376 GCA_035340095.1 Pseudomonadota bacterium
ATACCAGGCACAAGGTGGCCGAATTTTATCGCACCGAGCTACAGCACACGATTTCCCCCGACGCGCGCGCCCAGCTTGACCAGCATCGGCAGGACGGCGATGCGATTGTACTGCTCACGAGTGCGACCCCGTATGTGGCCGAGCCGCTGGCCGCGGAGCTGTCGATTCCCCACGTCCTGTGTACGCGGCTTGCCATCGAAAACGGGCGCTTTTCGGGTCGGGTGATGCCGCCCGCTTGCTACGGCAGCGGCAAAGTGCACCACGCCGAGCAGTTTGCCAAAGCGCACGGCATCGATCTTGCCCAGAGCAGTTTTTACACCGATAGCTATAGTGATTTGCCGATGCTGCTGCGCGTCGGTCGACCGGTGGCAGTGAATCCGGATCGGCGGCTTTTGCGCTACGCTCGTCGACAAGGCTGGCCGACTTTGCGCTGGTAGCGCGATACGCAGGGAGACAAACCACGCATGACCCCGACACTGAAAGTGCCCGACGCGCAGGTTCTATTGCCACCCGCGGTCGCTCGACTGATTGACTTGGCGCTCGACGAGGATCTCGGACGCGGCGATGTGACCAGCGAAGCGATTTTCGGTTCGCACGAAACCGCGCAAGCCGTCATTTTGGCCAAAAGTGAGCTGGTGCTGTCGGGGCTGGACGTTGCGATGGCGGTGTTTCAAGCGGTGGATCGGCGGATCTTGACGACGGCGCTGTTTGCAGACGGCAGTTCGATACATCCCCAGACCCAGGTGCTGCGTGTCGAAGGTCCACTGCGCTCGATTTTGGCCGCCGAGCGAACCGCACTGAACTTTTTGCAGCGGCTGTCGGGGATCGCCACGCTGTCCCGTCGCTATGTGCAGGCGGTGGCCGGAACGTCGGCGCGGATCGTCGATACCCGAAAAACGCTGCCGGGCTTCCGTTTTCTCGACAAGCGGGCGGTGCGACACGGTGGAGCCCACAACCATCGGGCCGATCTGGGATCGGGCGTGCTCATCAAAGACAACCACGTCGCGGCGGCGGGGGACGTGGCGGAAGCGATTCGGCGGGCGCGTGAATATGCACCGCATTCGGTCCGCATCGAGGCAGAGGTTACGTCGATCGAGCAGGTGTCTAAAGCGCTGGCGGCGCGTGCGGACATCATCTTGCTCGACAACATGTCACCGGAAATGGTGCGCGAGGCGATGGCGACGCTGCCCAACGTGGGGGACCCGCGGCGTCCGCTCATCGAAGTTTCGGGCGGTGTAAGTCTGGCGACGGTGCGGGCCTATGCCGAAGCCGGGGCTGATCTGATTAGCGTCGGGGCACTGACCCATTCAGTGACCGCCGCCGATCTTTCACTCGAAGTCGAAGTGTAGTGAGTCGGGGGACGCATTGAGCAGCGAGCCGCACAGTTTGACGCACCAAAGTCCGTTTGGCGAAGAGTCGCTGGGACCGGGACGGCTGCGGCTCAAGCTGACGATGCCTGTGCCACTCGACGGTGGGCGACTGTGTGATCTGTCGGTTGACATCGAAGGTCGTCCCGGCGATTCGCTTTTGCATCGGCGTGGGCGCGTCAAGTCCGCGGTCGTCGAAGTGAGCCAGGCGCAGCTGTCGCGGGTGATTGCGACCCAGTTGCCGTCCCTTTGTGCGCAGCTTCCCGTCGGGCTGGTTGCGCCGGATCGTCTGGCGGTGCGCTTTTGCGGTTCCGACGACAAACCGCAGCTCTTTGTGGTGGCCCGATTTCCCGACGCTGGACCGCAGCCGCTGTGGTGTTCGCTGCGTCTGCCGCTAGGGCCTGGGCGACAGGATCTGCGGGGTCCACGGCGCAGCAGCGAGCCATTGACGCTGTCGCTTGGCCTGTACGACGCCGATTTGCGGGTCTATGGCTTGGCGCAGCGATCGGTGGCACTGCTGGGTTTGTCGGCGGCGATTTGCGTCGGTGCGGCGCTTTTGCGCTTTCGCTCGGCGTCGACAGAATCGGTGGTGTTGCCAGCGACGGAGTTTGCGCCCGGTCTGGGGATGCGGCTGTTGTTCGCCCACGGACTGCGCGAAGTCGGCGTCGACGTGCTGTGGGATTCTCTGTTGCAGGTGATGCCGCGTCACGGCCAACGGGTGGCGGATGCGAAATCGGCAGCGCTCGCGCTTATCGAACGGCAAGACGGCCTCTTGCGGCTCAGTTACGAAGGCCTGGGCAGCAGCTTTGATTTTGACGACGATCCGCGTGGTCGCTCGACGGTAGATGGCGGACAGATCGAGTCGCTGCTTCTGGCCGACCGGCTGCTTATCGAAGGCGATGTTCCAGCGGCGCTGGCGGCCTATGAACTGGTTGGTCGGGTTGCGTCTTTTTCCGACGCTGCAGCACTTCGTCGTGCGCAAATTTTGGCGACGGTGCCAAAGCGGTCCGATGAGGTCTTGCCGATTCTCGACGGCCTGGCAGCGAAACGCAGCTTCGACATCGGGACGCAGCTCTTGGCGCTGGCGGTGCGAGTCGCGGGATCGCGGTCGTCGTCCAGTGCGCTCGTGGCCCAGCGTGATGCTTTGTGTGCACTGGCTCAGTCGGAAGAACACACGGCGGAAGAACAAGCGCTGCTGATGCTGTGGGCTGCGCAGCTTCCCGTCGGAGACACCGATTCGCTCGGCCTGGCCCAAAAGGCGCTTGAGAGAGTCAGCGCGGACCCAAACTGTCCGACGGCTGCGCTTGTTGCCGACGGTGCCGCGGCACTTTTGCAGGCGCTTTCGACGCGGCTTTTGTTTGAATCGAGCAGTCTGCCCCCGGCGGTGGAGTCCAGCGAAATCTCGACGGAGCTGGCGCTTGCGGATCGCTGCTTCGTCGCGGGTGAGCTTTCGACCGCGGCGGTTCATTACCGTCGGGCGCTCGTCAGTGATCAAGTTCCAAAGGCTGAGCTTGCGCGCGTCCACATGCGACTTGCCGAGATAGCGCATCACCACAGCGACTTGGCCGAAGAAGAAGCCGAGCTGGGTCTTGCTGTCGAGTGTGGTGGTGGGGCGGCGGCATGGTCAGCGCTCGCGGCACTGTTTCAGAGTTTGGGCGACGGGGCGCGACTTGGGGTTGCGCTGTATGCGTGGTCTTTGCACGAAGTCGGCGATGCGCGGGCCGATTTGCTGCGCCAGGCCTCGCGTCACGTCGGACCGAGCTTGCTGCTGGCGATCGACGAAGCGCTGTTACAGATTGGCGCTGACGACGAGCTTTTGCGGGAACGGCTTTTGCGACGGCGCAAACAGCAGGATGACCACGTCGGACTGCTGAGTCTGCTGATTCGCGACATGCACCAAAGCAGCGGTGCGCGACGGTGGGCAAGCGCTCGTCTGGCTGCAGACGTAGCCAGGCGGCTGGGCGATGTCGTCACCGAGGCCGAAGCGACGCTGCTTGCACTGTCGGCACCGGCAAATCCGAGTGTGACCGACGACGATGCGATGCGCGCGATCGGTCTTTTGGCTGGCGAGCAGCGAACGCTGATTCCCCCCGAAACGGTGTCGACGCTGCGGAATCGACTGAAAGCGCGCGGTTCGCTGCGGACGGTGCTGCGGCGTCTGGATCAGCGACTGGCGCTGCTCGCATCGGCGACGGCTCCGACGGCTTCGCTTGTGGAGCTGTACCGTCAGTCGGCGCTGTGCATGTCGCTTCTCGATGAGTGGGCTGCAGCCGTGGTTCGCTATCTGCGTGCCGCCGCGCTTGGCGATCGCACGGTTTTGCCCGAAGTTCGCAAGCTGCTGGCGCTTTTGCTTGCCGACGGACAGCACCAGCAGGCGCGGCGTCTTATCGAAGCAGAGCTGCGGCGTTGTCCGACGGAACAAGCAGCGCCTCTGCGGGTGGCTCTCGGCGAGGTGCTGCTGCGCAGCGGTCGTCCGCGCGAAGCCTTGGGACAGCTTGAACTTTCGCTTTTGCGCGATGAAGAGCTGCCCGTGGCGCACGCGCTGCTTGGGCAAATTTTGCACGGCCTTGGGCAGCCGGAAGATCGTCCGCGGGCGCTTTCGCATCTGCTGGAAGCGAGTCAATCTTCGTCGCTCAGTCCAGTGGAAACGGGGGAGTGTGCGCTGCTTGCAGCACAGATGCTGCTCGCGAGTGAAGCGACGGTTCGGCTGGATGCGGATCTGGCGGTGGCGAATGCGCCGACTTTGCCCAAAGAAGTGCAAAAACAGGCCGAGCGGATGCTTCAGCGGGCGATCGAGTTTTTGCCCAAAGATCCGCGTCCGCGCCGGCTGCTGATTTCGCACCATGTGGCGAAACAACAGCCCGAGCGGGCACTTTCGCTGTGTGACGAGCTTTTGGAGCTTGCGCAGACCGATGCCGAGCGGGCCGACGTTCTGTGGCAAAAAAGTCAGCTGGTACGCGACGAGTCCGAAGCGGAGGCGCTGCTGCAGTCAGCGCTTTTGCACGACGAAAACCACTTGCCGACGCTGACCAGGCTGCGGGCGCGGGCGGAACAGCGGGGTGACAAGGCGACGGCGCTCAGCTGGCTCAGTCGAGAGCTGGTCGCGAGTCCGAGCGACAGCGAGCGGGCGCTTTTGCTGTGCAAACAAGCCGAGCTGCTCGATCCACAGTCGCAAGCCGATCTGATTTTGACGACGCTGCGCAAAGCGATGCAGCTTGGTTTGGGGCAAGCTGGGCAGCGGCTGGCAGCGCTTCTGTGGGCGCGCGGCGATTTGCTGCAAGCGGCGGACATTGCGGGTCGGGCGGCGCAGCTTTTGCCGCCGTCGGAGCAAGGAAATCAGCTCTTGCTGGCAGCCGAGTGGGCGCTGCGGGTGGGCGACGAGCTGCGGGCACGCGAATATCTGCGCCAAGCGAGCGAGCAGCCGGGCGAGAGCGCGGAAGAAGCGGCGCAGCGCTTGGTGGTTCTCGACGGTGGGGATGAGCCGGCGCATCGGCGGCGCACGCTGGAAAATCGTCTGACGCAAGTGTCGACGGGGCTTTCGAGCATCGAGACGCTGCGCCAGCTGTTGATCCTGTGTGCGCGACAAAACGATCTGGTTTCCGTCGAACGCTATGCACAGGCGCTGCTTTCGCAGGTTCCTCTCGATGGGCTTGGTTTGACGGCGCTGACCGATTGCCTGATAGCGACGGGCCGATCGCAGGAATCGGTCTTTCCGCAGCTTCAGATAAGCCGGGAATATCCGCGACGCGGGCCGGTGCTGGAAGCGCGCGCAGAGTGGCTTATCAAACGCGGTGAGTCGAGCGAGGCCGAGTCGCATTTGACCGAAGCGCTGGCTCATGCGGCGCGGGGTCCAGAGCGGCTGCGGATTGGCCAGCAGCTGGCGGATCTGCATCGGCGGCGAAATGCGCATGGACTGGCGGCGGCGACGCTGAGCGGGCTTCTGTCCGATGTCGATGAGCGCGAAGCCAGGGCGGCGCTGCGACGACGAATTGCCGCGCTGTATGTCCAGGCCGGGCAGCCGCTGGTCGCGATCGAGGAGCTGCGGTCGCTGCTTGCGGAACTACCGACGGACCTTTTGGCACTCGAACAACTTTTCGGGGTGGCCTTGGGTTGTGACGATCTGCAAAGTGCCCGCGCGTGTTTGGATCAGCTTGTCGCCCACTCGACGGGGACGATCCGGGCGCGCTGGCTTTGTCGTCGTGCCGAGCTGCACCAGCGTCAAGGCTCGCTGTCGGACGCGCTGTCGGATGCCGAAGCGGCGCTTGCCAGCAGCCAAGATCCGGATTTGTTGCGTGCGCTTTTGCTTTTGGGTGTGCAGCTTTCCGACGGTGGGCTGATTCGGCAGACGACGATGGCACTGCATGCGCAAGGGGCGCCGTTTTTGGCTGCGTCGGCGCTGGCCGGCTGTGGGCTGCTTTTGCACGCGATAGGTCCGCCCGAACAAGCCGAGCGGCTGCTTTCACCGCTGGAAACACCTGACGAGCTGGCTCTGGCGATGGCGCAGTCGGTCGCAGGTTTTCGCGGGCCGCTGCATGATGTCGATCGGCTGCTCGACCCGCTGCGTCGTCGGAAGCTGCCGCGGTTTGAAACGCTCCGCAAACTGCTCGAACAGCGCGCGTTCGGCCAGACCGTCGATTTGGGGGCGCTCAAGCTGCTCGCGCGGCTGACCGAGGCGGATTGGGCCCCGCTGCACGCGCTGTATCTATCGGCGCTGGCTTTTGTCGATCCCCTCGGGGAGCCGGCGCAGCGTCTCGATGTGCTGCCGAAAGTGCGTTTTTCCCCGAGTGAGGAGAGACTGCCGGAACCAACAGACGAGCTGCGGCCACTGGCGACGCTGCTGTCGCATTTTGCGCGGCTTTTGCTGCGCGATACCAGCTCACGCGGGGGAGTCGATCTGGGACCGGTGCAGCGGGTGCGGGAACGCCAGGCGCAGCTGTTTGCCAAAATGGGTGGCGAGCTGGTCGGCGATCTCAGTTCCTTGCGTGCACTGTTGGGCGCAGCGACGGCGCTGTGGCTGCCTGGTCACGAACCGAAGACCGAAGCAGAGCGGCAGTGGCTGCGCAGCTTGCAAGCGCGGGCGCTGCTTCCGGGTCAACCGTCTTTGACGACCGAACAAGCCCACCTCCTGCTCGATCCGGTGCGGCATGAACTGGCGACGTCGCCCGAAAAAGTGACACAGCAGCTTGGGCAGACTCGAGAGCTTTTTCACCGTCGGGCGCTGCTCTTGGCTGCGGTGGAACAGCACGATCTGCGACCGGCGCTGTGGTCGCTTTTGCCAGCGCATGAACCGATGGGCGAACAAAGCCACGGTCCACAACCAGGCGAGCCGACCGAGCCCCACGATCGTCTGG
This sequence comes from Pseudomonadota bacterium, assembly GCA_035340095.1. Lineage (GTDB taxonomy): Bacteria > Myxococcota_A > Polyangia > Palsa-1104 > JAEUJZ01 > JAEUKA01. The sequence continues at coordinate 13,183 of DAORGN010000105.1, forward strand.
CGCTGCTGTCGCAGCCGCCGCTGCGGACGCTGCTTCTCGATGCGCAGCGGCTCCTTTCGTAATCACTGCGCTTTTCTCTTCGGCGCAAGAAGTGCAATGATAGAAAGCGGACCATGGCGGCTTCCGCGAACATGCAGGCGCTCGTGGGTACGACCCAGGGCAATACCTACACACTGGAGCGACTGCTTTCCGAAGGGCGTCACGGCGCGCTGTTCGAGGCCAAGCAGATTCGACTGGGCTATCGCTGTTTTGTAAGGCTTCTTACGGTTGATCCGGCCCAGCGCAAGCCGCTCCTGACCGCACTGAGCCAGCAGACGCAGATTCCGCACCCTGGGCTGTGTCCGATCGTCGATACGATGCAGCTTTCGGACGAAACGCTCTTGATCGCGTCACCGCTTTTGGCCGGGCAGGATCTGGGCCAGCGAGTGGCCGGGCAGGGCAAGCTGTCGTTGTCGGAAGGAATGGCGGTGCTCAGAACGGCGGCGGGGGCGCTGCATGCGCTGCATCAAAAAGGGCTGTGTCACGGCGGAATTTCGGGTCAAAGCCTGCTCATTGTTGGTTTTGACGACGTCGCGGTCGATGGGGCTCTCGGGGGGGGACAGGTCAATCAGCGGGTGGTGCTGCTCGACAGCGGGCTGTATCTGGCGCAGAAAGAGCGCGCTTCGGCAGCGGACGATCAAGCCGCGCTGGCCAAGCTGATTTTGGACACGGTGTCGGACTTGTCTCCGCAGCTGCAAAAAGTGCTTGGCACTGCGCAAGATGCGTCGCAGGGAAGGCGATACCCGTCCATCCAAGCGATGTGGCAGGCCGCTGAAGCGGCGCTTGGACGCAAAGTCGTGGCGGCCCAGCCGACGGCGGTGGTGGGCGCGCTGAAGCTGCCGAAAATGGATGAACGAGGCTCACGCTGGCCGCTTCTGCTGGCGTCGGCATCGTTTCTGATGTTGGCGGCGGTGATCGGCATCGTGGGTCTGCGTCGTCCGGCGCCGCCACCTGATTCGGCCAAGCTGCTCAATCGGGGCGCTGTGGAAACCGATCAAGTGACGATTTCGCTCGAGCTGAGTCCGGAAACTGCCAAGGTGTGGGTCGCCGGCAAGCTGTTGCAAAGTCCGCTCAAGCTGCCGCGTTCGTCGACGGAAGTGCCGCTGCGGATTGAAGCAGACGGCTACTTGCCTGCACTGAGCAAAGTGATACCCGACCGCGATCGCTCGCTGCACATCACGCTCGCCAAAGCAGCAGAGGCGGCGCAAGCGCTGGAGGCAGTCAAAAAGCCCCACCGCTCACGCAGCAAAAAATAGTCACGGTCCCGTTCGTTACTTCGCCGGCTGCGCGCCATCCAGTCCATCAAGCGACGGCAAATCCGAGATGTTGGGCTGAAGCACGATCTCGATCCGGCGATTTTGGCTGCGGTGTTCCGGCGTGTCGTTGGCAGACACCGGATCGAACTCACCGAAACCGGCGGCAGCCAGCACCTGCGGCTTCATTCCCTTGGACACAAGAAACAGCGTCACTTCAATGGCGCGGGCCGCCGACAGATCCCAGTTCGATCGATACCGTCCGCCACGAATCGGCACGTTGTCGGTGTGTCCAGCGACGACAAAGCGCCGATCCGGAATCGTCGCCAGAACCTGCGCAATCTTGCCCAGCGCTTCTTGGCCTTGCGGCTTGACTTCGGCTTTGCCTGAATCAAACAGCACGTCGTCGGGCAGCGCGATCAGCATCCGTCCTTCTCGCGTCACCACTTTCAGTTGGCCTGCATCGATCATCGCGCGCAGCTTGTCGACGAGACTACGGAACATCTGAAGCCGGGCTTCCGCCGCCGCTTTCTGCTTGCGCAGCTCTTCCAAGCGGGTCTTGGCATCGGTCAGGCCGGCTTGAAGCTGTCCGCGCTCGGTCGTCAGCTTGTCGACGTTCTGCCCCAGCTTTTCCAGCCGCTCTTTCAGCTGTCCCACGAGCGCCGTCGAGTCATTGAGCAGCCGCGCATACTGATCGCGCTCGGTCGCAAGCCCCTTGGCTTTGCTTTCCGCCTGGTTCAGCCGTCCCGACAGATCGCCGACTTGCGCCAGCGCGTCTTGGATTCGCTTTTTCAGCTCGTCGCGCTCTTTGTTGAGGTCGACGTTGTCCTGCCGACTCTTGGCCAGATCGGCTTGCGCACGGGCCAGCTCATCGAGCTTGGCTTGATGTGTTCCCGCCGTCACACAGCCACTCAGAAGCCCAAGTCCTAGCAGCGCGCCGATCGTCCAATTTCGCACCATGGTGTCTGTCTCCCGTCAAAAACGACTCGCAGCGGTATATAGCACCACGGGCGGCAGCGCGCTTTTGGTCCTGGCACAAGCTGCGAATTTTCTCGAAAGTGCGCCGTTCACTTGGGACAAAATGGCCGCGTGCGGAGCTGGGTCTGGGTTTTCAGCCTGTTGTGCGGATGTGTCGTCTACGACCAGGATGTGCTCTGGCAGACGGACGTCGCCGCTGTGCCGTCAGACCTTGCGCAGACGAGCAGCGACTTGAGCACCCCGATGTGTGGTTGGCAGGAACTGTCGTCGATGTGCAAAGAGCACAGCGCCTGGGTCAGTGCGGCGGCGCGAGCCTGCTGTGATTTGTTTGGGCAGCAGCTTCGCTCGCTCCAGTTTGGTTCGGTTTGTCCACAGATGGGTTCGTTTGGTGCGCGCCAGGTTCGGTTCGAGTGCTGTCCGTCTGACGACCCCAATCCGACGACGCACTGCGAGACCCGCAAGCTCGGTTTTGGCGAATGTCTGGATGACGCCATTTGGAAGCAGCGCGCCGCGACGGAATGTGGCAACAGCGGGCGGATCGTATCGTCGACGAGCCAGCGCTTGTCGTCGCCCTGCGGCCCTGGTCGCTATTCCGGCATCGTATTTGACTGCTGCACGATTCCCTGTCCGACGCCGATTACGCGCTAAGGTTGGGCTTTTGGCGCGGCAGATTGCGACTGCGCAGCGCCAGCGCGTGCTCGCTCATCGGGACAACGCGGAAGTGTTGCGCCAGTTTTTCGAGCACCTCGACGAGCAGATCGCGCTTTTGGGAAGACGGCATGTTCATCGCCGGAAAGAAGCGCAGCGCGTCGCACTCTTTGCCGGAAATGAAGTCGAGCGGATGCAGCAAAAACGACGGCTCGACAGAACGCAGCTTGCAAAGCTGGATCGCCGTATCGAGATAGCGACGCATCACAAACGGCG
>DAORGN010000106.1:0-12752 GCA_035340095.1 Pseudomonadota bacterium
CTGCTGCCGAGCCCGCTACCGTCGGCAATCTGCGGGAATTAGGGACGGCCCCTAGTCGCGTTCGAGATAGGTGTAGCCAGAGAGTCCCGATTCGTAGATTCGCAGCAGGTTGCGGCTTTCTTCCAGTGTCATGCGCCGATTCCGCAGCGCATGTTCCACCGACCGCCGCAGCCGCGCCGTCAGTTCATCGCGCGAATAGCCCACGTACTTGAGCACGTCCGTCACCGTGTCACCCGTGATCACATGCTCGATGTGATAGCCGCCGCCCGACGCGCACGAAACGTGCACCGTGTTTGTGTCACCAAACAGGTTGTGCAGGTCGCCCAGGATTTCCTGGTATGCGCCGACCATGAACATCCCGATGTAGTAATCGCCTTCGGTCAGCGGGTGCAGCTCCAGCACATTTTTGACTTCGCGCGGATCGATAAACTGATCGATTTTTCCATCGGAATCGCAGGTGATGTCTGCCAGCACGCCGCGCCGCGTCGGTTCCTCGCTGTGTCGGTGAATCGGCAGGATCGGGAACAGCTGATCCACCGCCCATGAGTCCGGCAGCGACTGGAACATCGAAAAATTACAGAAGTACGTGTCCGACAGCGCGTGCTCCAGACCTTCCAGATCCTCGGGCACATGCGGCATGTCGCGCAGAATCCGCAGCACTTTTTGGCACAGCGCCCAGAAGATGTCTTCTGCTATCACGCGGTCGGCCAGCGACAAGTGACCCAGCGCGAACAGCGTCAGGCACTCGTCTTTGTACTCGATGGCATCGTGGTAAATTTCGAGGAAGTTTTTCCGCGTCACATCACGATAGGAATCGAACAGGTGCCGGACCACTTGCGCGGCATTGTCTGGCAGCGATTCCGGAACCTTGCCGACGGCAAACTCGCTGACCCCGAGCACATCGACCACCAGCACGGCGTGATGGGCCACAATGGCGCGTCCGGATTCCGACACGATCGTTGGATGCGCGATTCCGGCTGCATCGCACAGCTCCATCAAGCTGTAGACGATGTCGTTTGCATACTCTTGCAGCGAGTAGTTCATCGACGAGCTGAAGTTGGTCTGCGAGCCGTCGTAGTCGACGCCCAGACCGCCACCCACGTCGAGATAACGCAGCGGCGCGCCCATTTTCGACAGCTCGACAAAGAACCGTCCCGCTTCGCGCATCGCATTTTTGATCGATCGAATCGCCGAAATCTGGCTGCCCAGGTGAAAGTGCAAAAGCTCGAAGCTTTCGATGAGCCCTTCATCAGCCAGGTAGCGCATCGCTTCGAGCATTTCACGGCTCGACAGACCGAACTTGCTGCGGTCGCCGCCCGATGCTTCCCAGCGTCCCGAACCGCGCGTCGCCAGCTTGGCGCGGATGCCGATCCGCGGACGGATGTTGTTGCGGCGTGCAATGGTCGCAATCAGCGGCAGCTCGGAAAACTTTTCGACCACCAGGATGATGTTGCGGCCCAGCTTGCTCGCGAGCAGCGCGCTTTCGACGTATTCCTCGTCTTTGTAGCCGTTGCAGATGATGAGCGCCTCTTCGTCCTCGAGCATCGAGATGACGGTGAGAAGCTCTGGCTTGCTGCCGGCTTCGAGTCCGTAGTGGAAAGGCCGCCCGTACTGGACGATCTGTTCGACGACGAAGCGGTCTTGGTTGACCTTGATCGGATAGACGCCGCGGTACTTGCCTTTGTAGCCGTACTCCGCGATGGCGCTGCCGAAAGCTTGGTTTAGTTCGGTGATCCGCGACTTGAGGATTTCCGGAAAGCGAATGAGCAGCGGCAGACCGATGCCACGCTCGCGCACTTCATCGACCAGTTCTTTGAGGTCGATGCCATGGCTCGATTCGCCACTTCCGTTCCCTGGATACGCGATGATGTTGCCCGAATCACCGATGTCAAAGTACGGACCGCCCCACTTGTGGATTGCGTAGGTCTCTCTCGAATCAGCGATGGACCAGCGGCGAGGAATCGAACCAGTCGAGTGCATCTATCGGAACTCCTTCGTCGGCCTGTCCTCGGCAGCGTCCCTATTGACGCGCGCGGAAGACCGAATAAACGGGCCGCAGGATGAACGCACGGTCCCGGTCTCGCAACCAAAAAATGCGGCCTTCGGACCGTCCAAAAACCGCCAGTCGCACTTGGTCGATCGAAGCCGTGAATGTGGCGCTTCCTTCGCAAGTTCACTGATACACTAGTCGCAAACTTTCGGGGGGAACGATGGCAGATCGGAGCATCCCGATCAGCGAGCACACGGTTCGCGAAGTCGCGCTGGCGATGCCAGTTGCGGTGCCAGTGTTTGCACACGTCGGCATCGAGTTTGGCTGCGGCGGTGATGTCCGCATTGTCGATGCCTGCCGAGAGATTGGCTTGTCCGTCGAAGCACTGTGGGCACTCATCGAAGAATCGGCCAAGCAGCCTGTCCCGGGTGACCTGGAGTTTTGGCACAACGCGGCGCCGTCTGCGCTGATGGACCACATCGTGCATCGCTACCACGAGCCGGTGCGCAAAGAGCTTCAGCGGCTGGAGTCGTTGTCAGCCAAAGTCGCACAGCGGCACGGCGAAGCGTTCCCGCAAGTGCTCCAGATTCAGCGCCTGATCGCGTCTTTGCATCGCGACATGGAACTGCACATGGTCAAAGAGGAGCGGGTGCTGTTTCCGCTCATCAAACGGCTCGATGCGACGCTCGGGCGGGGCATGACCGATCGCTCGGCGGCGAATCAGCTTCTGCCACCGCTGCGGCTGATGCTGACCGACCACGACGGGATCATGAACTTTGTGCGGGCGCTGCGGCAGCAGAGCGACGGCTACAGCGTTCCCGACGGTGTATCGGCGAGCTATCACATGCTGTGCTCCGGGCTGCGCGGTCTTCAGTACGAAATTCAGATCCACCTGCACCTCGAAAACAACGTGCTGTTTGGTGCGGCGCGCGACATGCTCGTCGCCTGCGGTCTGTAAACGGCAGGCACGTCGCCTCTTTACGGCGAGTGACGGCGCTGCTACGGTCGCCGCCATGTCTCGGTCGGAAGTGGGTGGACGTGCTCTTTTTGATCCGCAGTCGCTGCCAGTGCTGGTGGTCGATGATGAAGCGGACAACCTGGATGCGTTTCGCTTTAGCTTCCGCAAAGGCTTTCGCATTCTGACCGCGCAGTCCGCAGAAGCCGGGCTGCAAATCCTGTCGCAAGAAAAAGTCGCGGTGATCGTAGCAGACCAGCGGATGCCGAAGATGACCGGGCTTCAGTTTTTGGAAACTGCGCAACGGCTTGTGCCGCTCGCGGTGCCCATCATCGTCACGGCGTACACGGATGTCGACGTGCTCATCGAGGCGATCAACAGCGGCCACATCTATCGCTACATCACCAAGCCGTGGGACAGCAAAGAGCTGCGCGGCGTGCTCTTGCAGGCGCTGGAGCGGTATCACCTTCTCGTCGAAAATGCGCGGCTGCAAAAGCAGCTGGAACACTACGCCGGCTATCTGGAAAAAGAGCTGCACGGCGCCGCGGACTTTGGTCAGCTCGTCGGTGAATCTGCGGCACTGCGGGCGGCGCTGCTGCGGGTCGAACAGGTCGCTCGCACGGATGCCACCGTGCTTTTGCGCGGCGAAAGCGGCACCGGCAAAGAGCTGGTCGCGCATGCCATCCACATCAATTCTCGACGCAGCAACCGGCCCTTTGTGCGGGTAAACTGCGCGGCGCTGGCTTCCGGCGTGCTCGAATCAGAGCTGTTTGGTCACGAGCGCGGCGCGTTCACCGGCGCGATGGCCAGGCATCCGGGGCGATTCGAGCTGGCCGACGGCGGCACGATTTTTCTCGATGAAGTCGGCGATCTGCCGATGGAAGTCCAGGTCAAGCTGCTGCGGGTGCTTCAAGAGCGCAGCTTCGAGCGTGTCGGTGGCAGTGAAACGCTGCATGTCGATGTGCGGGTGATTTCGGCGACGCACAAGGACCTGGAAGCGATGATTGCGGCGGGCACGTTCCGCGAAGACCTGTATTACCGGCTGAACGTGTTTCCGATTGTGCTGCCGCCTCTGCGCGACCGGCTCGAAGACTTGCCGATGCTGTGTCAGCACTTTTTGCACAAGTGGCGCAAGCATGCGGCGCAGCGCGTGACCCAGGTTTCGCAACAAGCGCTGGCCTATCTTGCGCAGTATGACTTTCCCGGCAACGTCCGCGAGCTTGAAAACCTGATCGAGCGGGCGCTGATTCTGGCCGTCGGCAGCGAGATCACACCGGCAGAACTGGAGTTTGTGCGTCCGTCGTCCCGATCCGGGATATCGACCGGTTCACCGTCGCGCCCCCCTGCCTCGGCGCCGGTGGTTGTGGCCAGCCCGCCACCGCCGTCTGCGCCCGCGCCAAATGCGCCCACCGAGCCGCTCAGTCGAACGCTGTCGGATCGGCTGCTTGATCAGGAACGCGCAGAAATTCTGTCCGCGATCGAGCGTGCCGACGGCAACATCGCGCAAGCGGCCCGGCTGCTCGGCTACAACCGCAGTACGCTGTATTACCGGCTGCGCAAGCACGACCTTTTGCATCTATTGCCGACGAAGCCAGAGCTGCTTGCGCCCTTGCCATAAGGTCTGAACATGGAACCCACTTTTCCTGCGCTGCTCTGGGCTGTGTGCTGTCTGTGGATTTTTACCGGGATCGCGGGTGTCGACGGGCTGTACTTTCACTTGTATCGCTATCGGCTGTATTCGCGACCGGCGTCGATGTACGAACACAAGCTGCACACCGTAAACGCGGTGCTGTTTGTGCCGCAGGTGATCCTGCTGTTTCTGTTTCAAGCGCGCGGGCTGTGGCTGTGGCTTTTGCTCGGGCTGTTTTTGACGACGGTGGCGGTCGAAATCACCGACGTGCTGTGTGAAGAAGACAGTCGACGCGACATCGGCGGGCTGACCAGCTTGGAATACCTGATGCACTTTTTGATGGCCGGACTGCGCTTTGGCTGGGTGGTGCCACTTTTGTTCGGTCTGCCGAGCGAGGCGTGGAGCCCAGCGACAAGCTCCCTGATTTTTCGATCGCTGTGGATGCTGATTGCCGGGGGTTGGATTGCCGGGCCAGCGACGATCATTGCGGTGATTCACGTCATCTTGGCGCTGCGCACCTATCCGCCCGATGCGCAGGCAAAGCCAGCCGCTGGATAGCGCATTCCCCGTGGTAAGATGGCGATGATGCGGATCGTATCTGCTCGTCGCAAGAACCGTCCTGTAAGGCCCCTGCCGGCGTCCAACTTGCCGGGCTCGCCCCGTTCGTTTTTTTGCGTCGATCTGCGCAGCGTCGAAAACCACTTTTACCAAAAACCGGTCGATGAGCTGCGCCAGCTCTGTCGGGGCAGTCGGCTGGGTGCTCTGCTCGCGACGCTGGATCTCGATCCGCGCCATCCACTCGGGAAAAATTTCCAGCGGCTGCCGACGGGACAGGCCTTTGCGCTGTTCGATGCGCTGTGCGAGGAACTGGCGGAATCGGTGCTGTTCGATGTGCCGCACGTCGCCTGGCAGCCGCTTTTGCAGCTGCTTTTGCCAATTGATGGCGGGGAATCGCCGTATCCCAAAGAGCTGCACGCTGCGGTCGGTCTGGAAAGCGACGAAGGGCTCTTGCTGCTTTTGGAAGGGCGGCTGGCTGCGGAAGCGGCGACGGTTGCGCTTCAGCCGTCGCTTTTGCCAAGTGGCAGTGGCCTTGACCCGCTGTTGTGGAGCGATGTCCGGCACGCGCTTTTGCCGATGCTGGAATCGGTGCGCGACAAAAGCCGTGCACTTCTGATGGAACGGTAGTTACGCCGCTTCGGGGAGTCGCCGCTCGCGCAGCTGCCAGGCCAGCCGCGTTGCCATCGCCATCACCGTCACTTGCGGATTGACCCCCAAGCTGGTCGGCAAAATGCTGGAATCGACGACGAACAGCTCGCGCAGGCCGAAGACCTGGCCCTGCTCGTCGACGACCGCATCATCAGGAGACAGACCCATTCGGCACGAACCGAGCGGATGCTGCGACGCACACTCGAAGCGCTGACTGGGAATTTTGTCGAGGTCGATGCCGCGCAGATCGTCCGCTGTGATGCCACCATCGGGAAAACCCGGCGGCCCACCCAGGATTGGCAGAAACACCTCGCGTGCGCCGGCTGCAAAAAACGTGTCGGCGAGGATGCGCAGCATGCGGCTTATGCCCTGTCGATCGCGTCGCGACATTCGGTACGTCACCGCCGGTTCACTGCGTCCCCACAGCATTCCGAGCGGCGAGCGACGCGACAGCACCCGACCACCTGGATCGTCGTGGACCATGCCGCCAAAGACCGCCAGATACGGTGCCATTTCCGCCCGGCGCTTGTGGCTTTGACCAATTCCCGGCAGCGTCGCCGCCAGCACACCGCTTGGCACAAAGACGCTCATCAGGGTGATTTTTTCGTCGATAAACGCTTCGGAATGGGCACTTTGCAGCGCGCCGCGCCAGCCATGGACCGGTTCGTCAAAGCGCGCCATCACCCGCATGCTCGGATGCAGGGTCATCCCTTCGCCGACGGAGCTTAGCCGGTCCGAAATGCCACTGTCTTGCAAGAGCCGCGGCGTGTGCATGCCACCACACGCGAGCACAACGCGACGGGCATGGGCGATGAATCGACGACCGGGCTTGCCATCCGCATCGAGAAAACGCCCGCTTACCCCCGTTGCAGTGTCGCCGCGGAGGATCAGCTTTTCGACGAGCGCATCGGAAAACACTTCCGCCCCAGCGGCCTGGGCGCGCGGCAGGTAGGTCAGATCGACGCTCCATTTGGCGCCGTGGGGACAGCCGAAGTTGCAGCGCGAGCAGCCGTCGCAGTCTTTGGTGTTGCGGTGGTTTGGCGCAAGCTTATATCCCAGCTTTTCAGCGCCTTGTCCGTAGAGCACCGTCGATCGCGAGCGCATGTGCTCGGGCACCAGCTCGATGTGGCAGCGGCGCTCGACTTCTTCAAAAAACGGCGTCATCGCGGACGGATTGAGCGCCCGCAGACCCAAATCAGAAACCCACTCATGGAGGATGTGATCGGGCGTGCGAAAGCAGACGCCACCCGTCATCACCGATGAACCCCCGACGCAGCGACCGACCATCAAATTGATGGCTGGACTGTCACCAACGGGAACAGTGAACGACATGCCGGCTTCCCGCCAGCCGTGCCGCATGGTTTCAGACGGACGCATGGTCGCAAGCTGCGATGGCAGAAGGTGGGGCCCTTCTTCCAGCACGATGACCTTTTGTCCCGCTTCGGAAAGCTCCGCTGCGACGACGGCACCGCTCGCCCCCGATCCGACAATCACCACGTCGGCAGACAGCGCAAGCGGCGCACTTGGGCCACAAAGACTACGTCCTTCCACGACGGCACTCATGTCTTGGCTCCTTGCAAAATGGGCAGCCGCCTGTGGCCTGGCTGGCAGAACGGATCGCCGCCTATCGCCGCATGATTTTCCGGTTGTTCGTACCACAGCACGCAGAGCACCGCTTTGATTGCCAGAACCAGTGCGGCCCCCGTCGGACTGCTCTCCATCGATTCCAGCGCTGCGACCCGTCCGGCGAGCGGCAGTCGTGAAAGCCCCGGTGCGCGAAAAACAAACAGCGGCGCGGCCCACAGCACGGCAAACAGACAGAGCTGAAACAAAAGGCGGGCCCGCTGTGTCGTCGCAGAAACCAGTGCCGTTGCATCTTGGGCCAGCCGGGCGATTCGGTCCGGCGGCGGCGGTCCGTCAAGATCGGAAAACAGCGTCTCGGCAAACAGCCGGATGGCGCGTTCGGTGCGCGGCAGCTTGGACGAAGTCATGCGCGGAAGAATGCCCAATCGACGCCGATCCACGCAAGCCCCACGACGGCAATCGCCGCTGCACGTTCGCTTTGGCGGCAAACGGTTGCACATTGTGGGGCTGCGATCGTAGCTTCCCGATTTATGCGCGCTCAATATCCGGTTTGGTTTGGTTTGCTCCGTCGCGGCTCCGTCGGAGCGATCTGTGTCGGCTTGGCTACGACGGTGCTGGCCGGCTGCTCGAATCCTGAAAGTGGCGGCAAATTAAACTGCCCGCCGGGAATGCGCACGGTCTGGCACGATCCGCTAAACGGCGTCGGTGAATGTGAAATCGTGACGCCGCTGTCCGACGGTCATACGCCGCGCAGTGGGCTGGAACAGCCGTTTCCGGCGATGAACCGTCCAAGCGGGGCGCTGACAACACCGGAACGAATTGAACTCGGGCGGCTGCTCTATTTCGATCCGGTCCTGTCGGGCGACAACACCGTGTCGTGCGCGCACTGTCACCATCCGGCGTATGGCTTTACCGACAATCGGCCCGTTTCGACGGGAATCGGCGGCAAGCAGGGCGGGCGCAGCGCACCGACGGTGTGGAACGCGATGTGGAACAGCGAGCAGTTTTGGGACGGACGGGTCAAAACGCTCGAAGACCAAGCGAAGGGGCCGATCCAAAACCCGATCGAGATGAACCAAGATCCGGTCAAGCTCGTCGGCGAGCTGCAAGCGATTCCCGAATACCGTCAGCGTTTCGACGAAGCGTTCCGCGGCAGCAATGGATCGGCGGTGACGCTCGACAACATCGCCCTTGCGATTGCCGCGTTTGAGCGGACGATTGCGTCGGTCAGCTCGCCGTTTGATCGCTATGCCGCCGGGGATCGCTCGGCGATGAACGAATCGGCCCAGCGGGGTCTGAATCTGTTCCGCTCGGTGAGCACGCGCTGTTTTGAGTGTCACGAGATCCCGACCTTTGCGATGAAGGAATACAAAGTACTCGGGGTGCCGTCGCTGGCCAATCCGACCATGGTGGACGACGATCGCGGTCGGGCGGCGATTATGCCGGGTGCAGCCTATGAGCGTGCGTTCCGCGTTCCGACGCTGCGCAACATCACCAAGACCGCGCCGTATATGCACAACGGATCGTTCAAGACGCTCGACGAAGTGCTCGATTTTTACGCCAAAGGCGGCGGGCTTGGGCGTGGCTACAAGCTCGACAACGTCGACGACAAGATCCGCAAGTTTGATCTAAGCGCTGACGAAAAAGCCGATCTGATCGCGTTTATGGAAGCGCTGACCGACGAATCCCTGGTTCCCGAAGTGCCGAAAACGGTGCCCTCGGGGCTGCCCGTCGCCAAAGGTCCGCTGTAACGACGTATGATCCAGCCGCGGCTGCCCAAATAGGTCGCGGTTTTCCGACGAAAGGTATGAGCTGCATGTCGAAAGCCACGACCCTCTTTTGTCTCGCCTCGCTCTCTGGTTTTCTTTTGTCGGGCTGCGCCGAGCGGCCTCTTTACGACTGTTACATGGGGGCGCAGAACGCCGACGAGCGACGCGACTGCATCGCCAGCGGAAAAGCGGATGCCACCGTCGCACCGGGCCAGTCGATCACCCAAGCGGTGTTCGATATGCCCGCCGATGCGACGCGCTGGGTCATCAAAGTCATGCCTGGCACTTATCGCGAAACCGTGTCTGTCGACCGCAGTGGCGTGATGCTCGTTGGTGTGACGTATGCCGATAAACCCGACGAGCGAGTCATCATCGACGGTGGACTCGACGGTGGAAAGTTCCGCAAAGACGCGGTGATCGTCAGTGGTTCGCGCTTTGTCATGGACGGCATCACGATGCGCGGCTTTTCCGGCAACGGCGTCACCACCAGCAAGAGCAGCGGCGTCACGTTGCGCAATCTCGTCGCAGACAAGACCGGCCACTATGGCGTTTATCCGGTGGAATCGGAAGACATCCTGGTCGAAGACTGCGTGACCACGGGCATTAATGACGCGGGCATTTACGTCGGCCAGAGCCGCCGCGCCACCGTCCGTCACAACCAGGTCTTTGGCAACGTCGCTGGCATCGAAATCGAAAACACCGTCACTGCGCTCGTCGAAGAAAACGATGTCCACGACAACACCGCCGGGATCATGGCGTTTGTGCTTCCGCAAGCACCGAGCAAAGAAGGCCGCGACTGCACGATTCGCAACAACAAGTCGTATCGCAACAACCTCAAAAACTTTGCCGATCCCAACGCTTTCGTCGCCAAGCTTCCCTACGGCATCGGTATCGGCGTGATGGCTGCCGACGGTACGGTTGTCGAAAAAAACGAAATCAGCGACAACAGCTCGACGGGCGTGGCGCTGATCGGTTTGCAGCTGTTCTTTTCTGACCCGACCAAGCTCGACGTCGAGCCGAACACCGACCGCGCCCGTGTGACCAACAACACCTATCGCGGCAACGGCAAAGCTCCCGACCCGGCTTACGTGAACGGGGCGCCGGTCAAACTAAATGGCGCCGACATCATGTGGGACGGCACCGGGACCGGCAACTGCGTCGACGAACCGCAAGGTGGAGAGCTAAAGACCGACGCGGCGGCATCAGCTCTGCCGCGCTGCAAGTAAGTCGCGTTCGCCCAGTTACCAGCTCGCGACGGCGCGATCCCGGAAAAAACCACCGCGGGGACCGTCTGCGGGCAGCGTCGCCAGCCAGACCGGCGTGTCGGCGCCTTCTTCGACGCTGCGATCGGCGCTCGGTCCCCCCATATCGGTCTTTACCCAGCCCGGACAGCACGCATTGATGACCAGATCGCGCGGATCGTCCGCCAGCTCGCGCGACAGCGTTTCGCAAAGTACATTGAGCGCCAGCTTCGACACCCGATAGGCCGACTGTGGCCAGCCGTGCGCTCGATGCTGTCCCATCGCCACCGCCTGTTCAAAGTCTGCCAAGAGCGCGTGCAGTTCCGCGCGTGAAAGGGGTGTGGAAAAGCGGGTGCGCAGCGACGGACCCAATGCGCTGCGATCCGCCATTCCGCTCGACAGCATCACGACTTTTCCATGCCGCGCAAGCAGCGGCAAAAATGCAAAAGTGGCACGCTCTGCGCCATAAAAGTTCACCGCCAATGTCCGTCGCACGATGTCCAGGTTGAAGCCTTCCAGCGCGATCCCCGCATTGTTGACCAGCGCGTCGATCTGTCCGACTTGCGCGGAAACCGATTCGACGGCGGCGAGGATCGATGCCGGATCGCTGACATCCAGCGCGAGCGCACGCGCTTGGCCACCTGCTGCGCGAATCGAACTGGCGACAACATCACCGTCGTGGAGCTGCCGGCAGCCAACGAAAACCAGAAAGCCTTTGTGGGCAAGCTGGCGCGCGATTTCGGCACCGATGCCTCGGTTTGCCCCAGTGACGACGGCGACGGACGGCGACAGGATCGACATGAAATCGAGCGTATCACGTCGCCCGGCGCCAGCGTTTGTGCGGTCGATGTGGGGTGGCGCTTAGCGAACGAACGTGAAGCGGTAGTTTGCGCCGTACTTGGAATCCCAGCTCCCATCGTCGGCGACGAACGCGAGCTCAATGTCCCAGTTGTTGGCGCTGCCGAAGCTGTCGCGGGCGTAGAAAAACAGAGCGCGCTCAGCGTCGGGGGCCGGGACGTAATACCAGGTCGTGCCACCACCGGGCTTTGCTGGCAGCGGACAGAGCCTGGCTGGCGGCGACGGCTTCCAGTCGGGGTTGTTGCTGTCGGCAATCGAGCAAATGTATTCCTCCTGCGGGTCGCCGAGCCGGACCGACTCTTCAAAGCTGGCGTTTTGCATACGGAATGTGCCGTCGCGGCCATTGAGCTTCACATACGCGGAAATCCGGCCCCACTGCGTCGCCAGCAGCGAGCCGCGATAGCGCACGACAAGCTGCGGCATCCCGTAGTGCTGATTTTGCGCGCAGACTTCGACGGGGCCTTCGCTCTTGCAGGTGGTTTCGATGACGTAGCTTGGCGGATAGAAGCTGGCCTGGGCGTCGGGGGCGCCAAACAGCACGCCGGATGCAAGCAGCAGCGGAATCACGTTTTGGGACCGGTTCATGGGTTTCCTCCGGGGCGTGGCCTTTTTTGCCTGCACGCCGCAGCGCGATACAATATCGCCGCTTCTGCTTGGCGATGATCGGTTTTGCTTTCCGTCGCCGATGCGAATCGCAACCGACCTGTGAGGCTTTTCGGCGATGAGAAAGACGATCTGGGCGCTGGCTGGTTTGCTGGGCATTGCGCCTGCGGGAATCGCGCGAGCCGACTTTTCCCCGGAATACGAGCTGGGGGTGTTTGGCGGCGCGCATCTTTGGAACCCGCTCGGTGGCGTCGGTCGGCCCGATGACAGTGAAGCAAGCCAAGTCGAGCACGGCGGCCTGCTGGGGGTCCGGCTGGGCTTGGGCCTGCACACCCGCTTTGCGCTCGAAGCCGAGCTTGGGCTTGCGCCGTCTTTTACCAAGGGACTTGCGAGTGCAAATGACCCCACGTTCGATGTGTCGGCGCGCGTGCTCGGCATCGGGTATCGCATCCAGGGTCTGGTTCACATTCTGACCGGGCGATTTCGTCCGTATGCGCTCATCGGGATTGGCGGTTTTACGACCACGTCGTCGAGCGCTGCACTGTTTGGCCAAGACACCACCTACAGCGCCTCTGTGGGCGGTGGTCTGAAAGTGGATCTGGGCAAAAACTGGGGACTGCGTGTCGACGGCAGAGCGCTTATGCACAAAGGTCTCCCCAACGGACCTGCGATTGCCCCCGACGGTGAGGTTTCGCTCGGGTTGTTTGGCCGGTTTGGCGACGTGAAACAGACGGCCAGTTCGATCGGTGTCGCCGATCGTGACAAAGATGGAATTACCGACGGAGCGGATCTGTGTCCCGACGTGCCGGGGATTCCTGCTTTGCGTGGTTGTCCGCAGCCGGCTGGCGTACTTGTCCCCCCTTCTGCGGTGCCGCCGGCGAATACCTCCACGGTGACGCTGCCGTCGCTGCCGCCG
>DAORGN010000106.1:12775-16317 GCA_035340095.1 Pseudomonadota bacterium
CCCCGCCGTAACCTGGCACCGTAAGATGTCGACCATGACGCAGCGCTTCTGTGACAAATCCGGCGAGCCGCTCTCGCTGGTTCTTTACATGTTCGACGAGTGTCCGTTTTGCCAGCGTGTGCTTTCGGCGATGGGGGCACTCGGGTTTGACCTTCCGATGCGCAACATTCGCAAGGATCTTTCGGCGCGCGATGAACTGATTCGCGTCGGTGGCAGCAAGCAAGTGCCGTGTCTGTTCATAAACGGCAAGCCGCTCTACGAATCGGCAGACATCATCGATTACCTCAAAGCCGAGGTCAGACGGGCATAGCCTGATCGATTCGTCGCTGCGCGGCGGGAATCCACAGACTTCGTCGCCGGGTGCGCTTGGGTCTTGTCGCCGGGCGAGGGAATGCCAAAATGGGCGCATGGCGATGCAGAACTTGCGAGACAAGCTGCTCAAGGCGGGTCTCGTCGACAAAAAGCAGAAAGTTCAGGTGGATACCCAGGATCGGCGCGAAAAAAAGCAGCGCGGAGCCGATCAACTGGCGGCGGAAGAAGCCGAAAAGCAGCGCCTGTTCGCCGAAAAACAAGCCGCTGAGGCGGAAGCTCGACGACAAGCCGATTTGGCCAAGGTCGCCGAGCGGGCGAGCCATGAAGCCGCCAACCGCGTTCGCAACATCTGTGACCGCTGGGCCGTCCGATTGACCAAGCCGGGACAGCGACGCTTTTATTTTGTCCAGCGATCAGGTCGCGTCGGCTATCTGTGGCTACCGGAAGTCATCTGCGATCAGCTCTGCCTCGGGGCACTCGCGATTGTGGAACGCTTGCCGACGGAAGAAACGACCGACTGGGCCAGCCGTCCGCGCATCAAAGGTCGCAAGCCGCGCAGCCTGCTGCAAAAGCTCGTCAGTCAGGTGAAAAAGGGCGAAATGCAGTTCGTGAGTGAAGAAACCCACGTTCTTTTGCCGCCCGAGCCCGCGGACCGAATTTTGGCGATTGATGCGTCGGCGGTGCGCTTTTGGGCGCGCAGTGGCAAGCCACTTGGCTATGTGGCAGAAGCGGGGGATTCGGCGGGCGCGGCATAAGGGTCGCGGCGGTACAGAAGCCACAGCGCGAGAGCCATGCCGAAAAGCGAAATGATCTGGCTCGTCGACAAAAAGCCCATCAGCACGCCGCGCTCATCGTCTCGCCAGACCTCGACGACAACGCGCAAAATCGCATACAGGGCAAGACACGCTCCGGCGATGAAGCCTTCTTGGCGCTTGCGCGGGCGCACCCAAAAATAGGTCACCGCAAACAGCAGCAGACAGCCGAGCGATTCGTAAAGCTGCGTCGGATGCACCGGCAACATCTGCTGTCCGGCCATGATCTGGTGCGCTTCGTACTGCGCTCGCCACGGGGAGCTGCCGATGGGAAAGCGCACGCCGAAGAGCGAGTTTGTGATTTTGCCGTAGCAGCAGCCGTTCAGATAACAGCCGAGCCGACCAAAAAACAGCCCGAGCAGGATCGCCGGTGCCGCGAGATCGGCCACGCGCAGGAAGCGAATGTTGGCCCGACGGGTGTAATACACCGCATAAGCCGTCGCCAGGATCAGTCCGCCGTAATAGACCAGCCC
The DNA here is from genome assembly GCA_035340095.1 of Pseudomonadota bacterium. Taxonomy (GTDB): domain Bacteria; phylum Myxococcota_A; class Polyangia; order Palsa-1104; family JAEUJZ01; genus JAEUKA01. The sequence continues at coordinate 14,373 of DAORGN010000106.1, forward strand.
GCCTCGCCACAGCTTGGCCCAGGCAAAGCAGTCGCGCGGCGGATAGCACAGGTGCCGCGTCGTGTCGCAGAGGTAGTCATAACCACACTCACGCGCGGTGTTGCAGTGCTTCACCAGCGCGTCAATGGCCGGCACTTTCAAAGGATCGATGCAGAGGTTTACGTAGTCTTGCAGGTGTCCGTCGACAAACACATGCAAAATGCGCGATCCGATGACCCCGAAAATGGTCATGTACAGGTTGATGTCGATGATGTCGTCGGGGTCGAGGTCGAGCTTGCGTGATTCACGGATGGTCAGGACCGCCGCAAAAAACAGTCCCAGCGTCAGAAAGGTGAAGTAGGCCGGGAATGTGACATCCCCAAGCAGCGGCAGGACGAACTTCCAAAGAAGCGGCTTCACGGCTGGTTACGCCGATGCGGGCTTTTCAGCCGTCGGACCGGCGGGGGCGGTCTCACCACTTGCGGGCTGAGACTCTTCCGGCGGCAGCGGATCGCGTGGACGGTCAATCAGGATCATTCCGACGCCGATGACCAGCGCTGCGTCGGCGACATTGAACGTCGGCCACTCATAAGTGGTGGACGACGTCGTGATCTTCCACAAGATGAAGTCGGTCACCCGGCTGTACATCGCGCGATCGACCATGTTGCCTATCGCGCCTCCGGCCAGCAGCCCCAGCTTGACCCCGAGCCACTTTGCATTCGGTGGCAGCCGGTACAGCCACAGGCCAATCACACCCAAGCAAACGATGCCAATTCCGAACAGGAAGTAGCGCGCGCCCGCCTGGTTGCGAAACATGCCAAACGCCGAGCCGGGGTTTTCCGAATAACGGAAGTCCCAATAGCCTTTGATGACGGTTTTCGGCGCTGAAATCGCGTTGGGGTAGTTGGCGGGCTTTAGGGTCTGGCGGGCCCAAATCTTGGTGCTTTGGTCCAGTCCGAGGCTCACCAGGAACAGCAGGAGGAAGGCGATGTATTTTGACTTCATCGTGTTAGCCGCGAGTTATATCACTTGAGCTTTCTCTTCGGCAACGCCGGGCGCTCGGCAAATATTCCTGCCGGCCCTGGTTATGCCGCTGTATGCGTGGCCACTTGGTCGTGATGCGCGGCGATGGCTTGGGCGCGTTCGGCGACTTTTTGGCGCAGCTCGGCGGGTTCTTGCACTTCGACGCCGGCACCAAAGCCCAAAATCCAACTGACCAGCCAGTCGGACAGTGGATTTTCGATGGTGACTTGCAGGCTGCCGTCGCGTGCGACTTGGACGCGGGCCGGATCGAAGCGGGTTCGCACTTCGTAGGCGAGCGTTTTGTCAAAGCGCAGCTCGATCCGTGGGTGCGCAGCTTCGGGCTGGAAAAGGTGGTCGCGACGGAATTTTTCCAGATCGAAGTCGCCAGGGACGACAAACGAGGGCACGTCGCTGTGAATCACGACATTCGACAGCCGCTCGACTTTGAACAGGCGCGGTTCGTTGTGACGGTGACAGCGGCCAACCAGATACCAGGACCCGCGGTGGTTGAGGAGCGCATAGGGATCGATCCGTCGCTGCTCGGTCTGGCCACGCGATGCGGAGTGATATTTCGCCGTCAGTGGTCTCCGCGCCGTAATCGCCCGATGGAGATCCGACAGCAGTGACAGCTTGTGATGGTCTTCGGTTTCGACGACGGACTCGCGTTCAAGCGCGAGCAGTTCCGGCGATGCCTCACCGAGCGCGGCGCGAATTTTGGCCAGCAGCCTTGCGACCGCGTCTTCATACGGGCGAACGCCCGATCCGGCCAGCGCCCGCAGCCCGAGGGTGAGCGAAAACGCTTCAGCCGCGGTCAGACGGAGCGGACGGGTCAGCCCTTGCGGCAGTTCGGCGTATACACAGTCGTCTTCGTCGTCGATGGTGAGCAGCAAAAATTCATCTGGTGCCCCGGCGGGCGGACCCACCTGCGACAGCAGATCAATGT
>DAORGN010000107.1:0-14751 GCA_035340095.1 Pseudomonadota bacterium
TGAACATCCGCTGTTGCGCGCCCGTGCGCTGCGCGCCCTTGGCCAGATGGGACGACTGGGCGATGCGACAGGACACGCCCATCATCCCGATCCGCTGGTGCGCCAAGCAGTGGTGCCGTGGCTGCCAGTCGAAGAGCTGATCCGTCTGCTTGGCGAAGACCCCGATCCGCTGATCCCGCGTGAAGTGTTGCGTCAAGCGTACCGTCGACGGGCTGAGCTGTCGGAGCCAGACCGAAAGCGCCTGATTGCCGCTGCTGCAAAGAGTCCAGATCCGTGGCTGCGATCGCATGTGGTGTCGCTGTTGTCGCCGGAAGACGATCTGCCGCTGCTGCTTTCGCTGGCGCGCGATGCGCAGAGGTCTGTGCGGCAAGCGGTGGCGGACAAGCTGGATGGCTCAGCGGGGCAAAAGGAACAGATCCATGCGCTGCTCAAAACGGGTCAGCTCGACGAAGAACAGCAAGCCGCAGCCTATGCCGAGTGTCTGAAAATCGCGCTCCTTGAACCCAACCAAAGCGAAGCACTCGCCGATCTGGCGGGCGAGCTGCGCCGTCCGGATCTGCCTACCTTGGCGCTGCCGATTCGCGCGGCGGTTGCGGCCCTGCGAGGGGACTTGTCCGCGCCGATCGAAACGCCGACCGTGTATCCGACCCGATTGCCGTCGCTCAAGCAGCCGTCGAATCATCCACCAGCGCCGCGCCGCATGCTGGGCAAAACGCAGATGGAAGTGTCACCGCTGGCGCTGTCCGGTCGCTGTGAGCTGCCGCCGCGGGCGTTTGCGCGAGCGCTCGATGCGGGGGTGAACTTGTTTTTTTGGGAGCCCGGATATGAAGCACTTTCCAGGCTTCTTATTGCGCAGCGGAAGCGGCTCCACATCATTGCCGGAAGCTATGAAGGCGACCGCGATTCGATCGTCGCGGATGTCGACCGGGCACTGCGACGGTTGCGCACCGACTGTCTGGATGTGTTTCTGTTGTTTTGGGTGCGCTCGCCTGAGCGGCTCAGTGACGAAGTGCTGGCGACGTTTGAACAGCTCAAAGCGGCGGGAAAGATTCGCGCGGCGGGCTTTTCGACCCACGATCGCAGCCTGGCAGAGCTGGCGGTCCGCACGGGCGGCTGGGATGTGCTGATGACCCGGCACAGCGCGGCGCATCCAGGGGCTGAGCGTTCGCTGTTTCCGCTTTGTGCCGAACGTGAAATCGGACTGCTGACGTTTTCGGCGACATCGTATGGGCGACTGCTCGAGCCGCTGCCAGGGGTTTTGGCGCAGCCTGTGCGTTTTTCGGCGGCGGATTGTTATCGGTACTCGCTGGCGCAGCCGGGGGTCTCGTCGGTGATCTCGGCACCGCAGTTTCCGTCGGAACTGGATGAAAACTTGGCGGTGCTGACCAGCCAGCAGATCGCGCCGGAAACCCGGTTGGCCCTGCTTCAGCATGGCGAAGCGATTCACGCAGTCAGTCGGCGATTCAATGCGCTGGTGCGCAAAGGCCATGAAAGTCCGCTGCACGCGCCCAACGAACAAGCCAACCTGTCGACGCGACTGGCCGAGCTGCTGGCCGAACACCCTGCCCCGCCGAGCGAGCCTCTGGCGATGGTGACTGCGCGCCGCCAACCGAAAAACCGCCCGGAGCGCCGCTCATGATCCGACATCAGGCGCTTTCCCGTCGAAAATACGCAGCGCTTCCCATTTTTGCGGCGCCCTGCGAACATAGCGTCCAGAGCGTTCCTTCGCTTGCCACGCAGTTAGCTTCCTCCGCGATGTTACGTCGTGGTTGCTTTCGACCTGCACTGGACAATGCGCTGGTCCGAGCTGCCGCTTGCGGCTTTTCTCAGCTCGGGCACCGCTGCCACGCAAGTAGCTGCGAACGAAGGAACGCTTTTTCTTTTTCCCGCAGGGAACCACGCCGATGAGCCTGTCCAACCTGCTGCAAAAGTTGATTCCGCTGTGTGAATCGCTCGACGACAACTGGGAACAGGTCGTGGACTTGCTCGATGCGCACAAAGAGCTGGCGGAATATGAAGTCGCGCGTTTTTACGTCAGTCGCTACACGACACGGACGATCGCGAATTTGGTCAAAAGCGACGATCCGCGCCTGCGTCAAAAAGCGGCCTTGCTGATTCGACTCAGCAGCACGGCGCGACCGGCGGGCCGGCACCTGCGAATCCTGCTAAAAGATCCCAATGCGCGGGTGCGATCGGCGGCGCATCGGGCGGTGCGAGCGCTGCGGCTCGACGATGTGGCGCTGCCAGATACCCGCTTTCGCAAGCCGCGCAGCAATCGCTATCAAGCGCTCGGAGGATGGAATCCGAGCGGCTGGGCGTTTGGGCTGTACGGCAACATGTGGACGATTCGGCAGTATCGGAAACAGCAGCGCAAGCCCAAGACGCAGCTCGCCGATCTGGGCGTGCCGAAACTGGAAACGCGCAAAGATGTGCTCCACTGGCTGAAAATCCCGTCGCTGCGCGAGCTAAACAAGCTGCTGCGAGCCGGCAGTGGACCGGGCAGTCCGTATGTGTCGTTTCCGATTCCGAAAGCAAGTGGTGAAACACGGACGATCACAGCGCCGCGTATGACCCTGCGCAAAATCCAGCGGCGCATCTTGCATGAACTGTTGAGCAAACTGCCGACGCACAACGCCGCGCACGGCTTTGTCAAAAAGCGGTCGGTGGTGACGAACGCCAAGCCGCATGAAGGCGCGCAGCTTGTCGTCAAGCTCGACCTGAAGGACTTTTTTCCGACGATTTCGTATCACCGCGTGCGCGGACTTTTGTGTGGATACGGTTTCGCACAGGAAGTGGCCGATGTGCTGGCGGGGCTTACGACGCATCGGCAGGTGCTCAGCGACGGATATGTGGTGTGGCCGGGTGTGCTGCCGCAGGGCGCACCGACTTCGCCGGTCCTGGCCAACTTGATCTGTCGACAGCTCGATTCGCGGCTCTCGGGGCTCGCGAAGAGAATGGGCGCTCGCTACACGCGCTACGCCGACGATCTGACGTTTTCGTTCGCCAAGGGGCCGGATCAGAAAAACGACCTGGGGCGTTTTTTGTGGTGGATAAACCAAATCTGCCAGCAGGAAGGCTTTGCCGAAAACGTCGCCAAGCGAAAAATCCTGCGTCCGTCGGCCCAACAGCGCATAACTGGCGTCGTCGTCAACAGCGGCCTGACAGTTCCGCGGGCGATGCGACGGACGTTCCGCGCCATCCTCCACAACTGCCAGATGCACGGGGTTGCAAGCCAAGCGCGTGGCAAAAAAGACTTTGCCGCCTATCTGCTCGGGTATGCCTCGTACATTCGGATGGTGCAGCCGCAGCTTGGGCAGCGACTTGTGGCCGAAGTCAAAGCGCTGCTCCAAAAGCCCGCGCCGTAGCGTCTACCCTTCGACGGGCGGACTTGTGGGACGCTCACGCCGCAGAAGCAGCAGTTCTTTGACCGACAGCTCGCGCAGGATCAAAAGAACCGCCAAATACACCGCGCCCGACAGCGCCGAACAGATCAGCGTCCCGACTTTGCTGCCAAGCAGACCGACGCTGCCCGCTGCTGGCCAGAAACGACCCATCAGCAGCACGGCAAAAAACGCAATCCCGCAGCGCAAAAGCGTCATCACCGGCAGCGTCGCACGCAGCATCTGCCACAGATACAAAAGCCCGAGCAAAAGCCCGCCGCCCATTCCCAGCAGCATGCCGAGCGCCGCCGCCCGCAGCGGCTGTTCGCCTGCCGCAAGCGCCGAACCAATCGACACATAGACCGCCACCGCCGACAGCACGAGCGTCACAAGCCCAAGCAGCGCCGTATGCACCGTCCGTCCGAGCGAATTGGTGATCGTGCCGACGATGCTAAACAGCGAAAAACAGACGTAGGCGCCAAGCAGGATCGCGAGCGCAGCGCTCCCCGTCACATATTCCGGTGGAAACAGCAGTCGCAGCGTCGCCTGTGGCCGAACCCCAAGCGCCGCCACCAAACCCAGCATCGCAATCAGCGAGTAACGCAGCGTCGCCGATACATACCGCTCGGTCCGCGCCTTGTCCGCTTGCACCGCCGGAGCCGACAGAAGTGGAAACACAATGAACGCCACCGCGACGATCAGCTGATACGGCAGCCGCGCCACCGTCTGCGCCGCGCCATATACACCGACGAGCGCATCGACCGTTCGCTTCACCTCATCGGCGGGCAGTGACGACAGTGCTTCGGTGTACAGCCGCTTGAGCCACCAGCCGTCCATGAACATCAGCGCATTTAACCCGAGCAGATACACCGCCAGCCACGTTCCAAAGCCGAGCATCGTCTTTATCGGTATCGGCTCTCCATCGGTCTTTTTGGGCAGACCCACCAGCAGCACCGACAGCACCAAGATCACAAGCGCCGCAAAGACCCAGCCCCAAAACGCCGCCAGCGCACTGTGCAAAAGATACGCCCCGGCCAGCACCAGTCCGGTCCGCAGCGTCGCGAACGTGATATCGAGCCCCGCCTGTTTGTGAAACTGTCGCGCCCCGTTGGCCGCACCGACGAACACCGCGTAAAAGCTGTAGCCCAAGATGATGAGCGATCCGACTTGCAGATAGCGCACCAGCTCGGCGTCATGTTCAAAGTTGGCGACGACGGGGGCCAGCAAAAAGAACAGCGCCGCTGCACCGCCGCCAATCAGCAGATTCATGCGCAGCGCCGTCCGCTTGGCTTCTTCGACGTGCTGGGTTCCGCGCGCGGCAAAGTAGGCGACCGCTTGAATCGTCGCCGTGATCATGACGTTGTTCAGCGTCGACAGCCACGATGACACCAGCGTCCAGACGCCGTACAGCGCCGAACTGCCGAGCACCCGCGGCAGAAGCAGCTGGAGCAAGAGCGCCGACACCATGAACCACAGCTTGGCGAGCGGAATAAACACAGCTCCGCGACGGGCCGATTGACCCAAGTCATCGGCATTGGGCGAAGCAGATGAGGAAGACGCAGCGCGAGAAGTCATGGATTGTTTGGCCTGCCAGCGCAGGAAATGGGCAGTTTACTCCCCCAAGAGGCTTGCGGGGGCATCGACGTAGTAATGCAGTTCGACTGCGCGCTTTTCACCGGGGCTGAGCCGCAGCTTGTAGGTGACAATTCCGTCGGGCGCATTGAGCGTATAGCCCGGCGTCGCTTTGGCATCGAGCGCCACTTTTACATCGTCCAGCTCGGAAACCGGGATGTGTTCTTGCAGCTCGATCTCTTCGCCGCTGGGCAGATAGCTTTCGATTTCGTAGCGGTAGCCGTATCGGACGCGCCGGCTGGTGCCAAACACCCCGCGATCCCGGCTGATTTCTTCGAGCACGCTGCGCTTTACTTTGACGCGGTCGACGAGGCCAAAGCTAAGCTCAAAGCGCTCGCCCGCCGCGACCCGCGAAAGGCCGTAACGTGCCGAAAACTGGCCTTTGCGAAACACATCAATCGGCCCGGCCAGCAGCGGATATCCTGCCGTGTTGACCAGATCCGCGACGCGAAACACGTAAGGCTGAAGCTTGGGAATCGTGCGATAGCCGACTTTGCCGCGCAGCTCCGCCTGGGCAATCCGAATCCGGACCGGCGTGCCGTCACCCGTGACATCGGCGGTTCCCGGCGCGACAAACTGCACCGACAGACCTTGTTCCTGTAGCGCGACACCCGGTTTCCCAGTCGATGCGGTCGTCGTCGCCACAAGTCCCCCCGATGCTTCCCGATGCACTTGCTCTTCCACCCGGCTGACGAGCAGACGCTTGGGCGGCTGCCGTTCCGTCGCGGTGATTCGCAGCGGCACCAGATCCGGCGGGGTCGCATTCTGCCGCGGAATCGCTGTCGAGACGACCACCTGCGCATCCCGCCAGTCTTCCCCGGTGTGCTGATGCAGCGTCGCGTAGCTTTTCAGTTCCACGGTCCCTTTGTCGGACAGCCGCGCTTCGTGTTCCATCGAAAAACCGGCACCACCGACGAAATACGACAGCTCAACCTGGGCTTTGCGGTCCGCGCCGCCAGGACAGCTCACCAGCACTTCAGCGTGTAGCTGGCTCTGACCCGACGCCGCCGAAAGACGTTGCCGACGGCTCACCAGCTCTTCGCGTTTCTTTTGCAGCTCGCGCGTCGTTTTTTCGACCTGGGCAACCCCCGCCGCGTGTTCCAGCCGAAGCTTGAGCGGCGCGTCGACCGCGAGCGACCACGCCTTGGGCAGCTGGGCCACCACCTGAGGATTTCCCGGCGGATCGACCAGTTCCCGTCCCAGCATGGCCACCGCGACATCTTCATAGCGCGTCGCCACCGCTTCGACGGACCGCTCGCGCCCGCGCTTTTCGCCAAGCTGCCGCAGCTCTGCGTCGATTTGGCGAATCTCTTCGTCGATCTGCTCGACTTGCTTGGCAAACGGCGATTTGAGCACTTCCGTTTCCGTCCGCAGCCCCAGCACCTGCGCCCCTGCCACATCGATGGCCGCCCGCACCGACTGCACGTCCGCAGCCGGCGGCAGCGACGCAAAGCGCGTCTGCACTTTGTCCCCACAGGCCACCTGCGCCGTCCGCGTCACCTGCGCCCGATCGGGATACACCACCACTTTGCTGATCCGATCGGCGTACACCGGGTGCGACAAAAGCAAAAGCGGTCCCAGCAGGCCCGCCTGGCAAACGCCCCGTCGACAAAACCATTGACTCGTCTTGTTCGTCGTCGTCATGGTGGACCCCCGTTAGTACTGCGACTGCCCGAGCCGATAGCCCTTGGGACGTTTTAGCGTGTAGACAAACTTCGTCGACAGCTTGCTGCCCGGCGGAAGCTGCGGACGCCATTCGAGGTTGCCGGTCTTTTCGTCGAACGTCGCCGGAGGCTCACTGCGCACAAGCTGAATTTCGACGTTTTTGTCCGCCACGAGCGGCACTTGATCGTAGAGACGCAGCTGGATCGGCACTTTGTACGGGTTCGTAAGCTCCGTCGTCACCGTGTATTCGCTGATTTCATCTTTGCTAAACACGCCTTTTTCGACGGTGGTGACCTGGACATTGCGTGCGGGACGAATCGCCCGATCGAGCCCGAGCGGCAGCGGCACCACTTCCCCCGGTGCCATCAGCTTCAGCTGCGCCACACCCGCCGGATCAGCCCCGACAAATAGCTGCGCCGCACCCGCCGGCAGCGGTTCGGGACTTGGGTTTTTGATCTCGGCGATCAGGAACGCTTCGGGGGCCAGCGCCGGCATCACTTTTCGGCTGACCTCGACGGGAAAACTGCGAGACAGCAGCGCCACGCGGCGCTCGCCTCCACCTGACTTGACGGTCTCGGGGGCCAGCGCCGGAAACACCAGATCATAGCCGCCCGATTCACTGGCAAGCTGCGAAGAGACCGGCTGATAACCAGGTGGTGGAGCCAGTCCAAACCCGATCACTTCCGCTTCACGAACTGTCGATCCCGTTGCAGAAGTCGGTGGATATCGCTTGGCTTTGGTCTTGCCATCCACACGCACCTGCATCGACAGCTCGGACGACTGCATCACCGGCGCAGCCATGACGGCCTCGGGTCGACCTGGCGGTGGCGGCGGTGGGGGTGGCGGCGTCGCCATGGGAGCGGCCTGCATCGGAACGACATCCACAGCGTCTGGTATTCCGTCGGCATCACGCTCCAGCGCTGGCGATTCTTCCTGGGCGTTTTGGTCGAATCGGGACTTTTCCGCATCCCTCACATTGGCAAATCGCCCATCGACGACCGGGCCTCGCTGTGGCATTCCCAGCTTCGCAAGCAAGCGCTGCTCTACCCGCGCCTGTGGATCGTCGTCGACCACAGGCGGTCGCGGCGGAATCCGAGGCGGTGGCGGCACGTATTCTGGTTGGGGCCGCGGCGTCGGAATGAAGCGCTCTCGCTCGCCCAGCTTCCAGGTCAGAAGCTTCGGTAGCTGCGTCGCCGTCGCCGGAACCGCCGTCGACAACGTAAGCTGGGCATCGGTCCAGTCTTCGCCGGTCTGCTGTTTCACAAGGCCCGCCAGCTTCAGCTCGACGCGGTTTTGGCTGGGCACAAACTGGATGTCATACGACGGTCGCCAATGCGCGCCGCCGATTAGATAGCCAAGCAAAAGGTCCGCCGACCCACTGCCTGTCACCGTCGCAGTCACGCGATAACCGCCGCGCCGTAACAGACCGCCCAGCTGCTGACCTTTTTCGACCAACACGCGCCGCGAGAGGTGGATCTGCCGCTGTTTTTCCGACAGCTCGTGCTGTTTTTTCTGCACCCGATCGTAAAGCTGCGCCGTCCAGCCCATCACCGCGCCCCAGCCGAGCGGATTGAGCCGCGGCGGCGGTACTTGCAAAGTCCCGGTCGGTTGCCCAAGACCATTTGCCGACGGCAAAAGTCGTCCAATCAAGCGAAGCTGCGCCGCATAAGCGCTCTGTTCTGCCGCCAGCTGCGCAAGCTGGTCGTCCAGCGATTCCAATTCCGCCAGCAGTTTTTCCGCTTCGTGCGACGGGAGCTTGACCTCGCTGGGCTGCACAAAACCAATCTCGACGCGCGACACTTCGGCGTCGGGGCTGCGGCTCGCATCCAGTTCGACACGAATGCTGCTGGCATCCACGCCGGCAGGCAAGAGCGGCAGTTCCACGCGCGTCCCCGTCCCCCCACGCAGCGCCACCCGCGTCGTTCGCAGCACCCGTGCGCGGTCGCTATACACCGTCACCGCCGTGACGGGCGCTACCACGTCCGTAGCCGCCACTGAAACCTGCGGCACAAGCCCGATTCTCAGCCAGATCAAAGGCAGCAAAGTCAACCTACGCGACATCAGCAGCACCTCGCGGATTTGGCACGTTTACGCGACATCAGACGCAGCGGCTTGCTTGCGTCCGAGCACAAAGTACGCCGGCACACCGAGCAGCACCAGGCCCAGGCCGTACAGCGACGAGCGAGGATCCCCCTGGACGATGTAAACGACGAAACCAATCGCTACCACGATAAACGCGACGGTCGAAGCTGGATAGCCAAGTGCGCGATAAGGGCGATCGACGTCGGGCAGCTTGCGGCGCAGCACCAGCACGCAGGCTGCCGTCGCGGCATTGAACAGAAGCGACGCAAACGTCGTGTACGTCAGAAGATCGTCGTATTTGCCCGACATCGTCAGCACCGCCGACCAGCCGCCCAGCAAAAGCAGCGCCCAGCCCGGTGCACGGTTGCGATTGAGCGTCCCGGCTCGACGGAAAAACAGACCATCTTCGGCCATCGCATACAGCACCCGCGCGCCGCCCAAGATCATTCCGTTAATGCAGCCGAACGTCGAAACCAAAATCGCCGCGGCAATCAGCTTTCCACCGACGCTGCCGAGTAGACTGCGCGCCGCCTCTGCCGCAATCCGATTTTCCGGAATCTGCGCCATTTGGGTGAGCGGAAACAGGTACAGATAACCGGCTGCCGCCACAACATAGGTCAGCGTCGTCACAAGGGTTCCAAAAATCAGTGCTTTGGGAAGGTTTCGCGCCGGGTCACGCACTTCGGCGGCAGCAAATGTGACCGTGTTCCAGGCGTCGTAACAAAACAGCGCTTTCGAGGCTGCCACACCAAGCGCGGCCAAAAAACCCGCTTGGACTGCGCCGGGAAGCTGCGGCACGTCGGTGCTCCACAGCGGCGCAAAGTGGTCGGGACTGCCTTTGCCCAGAATCAAAATCAGCGCCAAAAGTCCCCACAGACCGAGGAGCTTCAGCCCGGTAAACAGGTTCTGCACCGCTGCGCCAGCGACGACGCCTCTTGTGTTTATATAAGTCAGCGCCGCAATCACCAACAGCGCGACGCCTTGGGCTGACGAAAGACCGACGGGGCCGTGGCTTCCTTGATACAGCGAAAGCCACATTTTTTCCTCCCCGACCGACGGAAAGAAAATTCCCAGGTACTTCGCAAAAGCAATCGCCACCGCCGCGATAAAACCGGACTGGATCACCAAAAACAGCGTCCAGCCGTACAAAAACCCCGGCAGCGGTCCAAATGCCCGTCGCAGATAGACATATTGGCCACCGGCTTCCGGCATCATCGCCGCCAGTTCCGCATAACTAAATGCGCCCAGCAGCGTAAACAGCCCCGCGAGCACCCACAGCCCGAGGTACAGCCCTGGTGCCGCGATGTTTTTGGCCATCAGCGACGGAGCAATAAAAATCCCCGAGCCAATCATACTGCCAACAAGGAGCGCCGCCGCGTCGACGGCCCCCAGCTTGCGTTCGAGCTGTGACGAAGACATATCGCTCGTGGGTAACATGTGGGCATCGTCGGCTCAATTTTTTCGCCGTCGCACTTCTCTGTTCGTTTGGGTAACCTTCCAGCTTATGGGCGACCCGGTTCCCAGTAGAGAACCAGTCCTGCGACTGTCGAAAATCACGAAAGTCTATACGCGCGGCGACCTCGCGGTTCCGGCGCTGCGCGGCATCGATCTGACCATCGATCAAGGCGAGTTTGTCGCCGTCATGGGCCCAAGCGGTTCGGGCAAGTCGACGCTGATGAACTTGATTGGTTGCCTGGATAGACCGACTTCGGGATCGTATTTTTTGCAAGGTCGCGACGTCGCCAAGCTCGATCGCGATGCGCTGGCCGGTGTCAGGCTGCGGACGCTCGGCTTTGTCTTTCAGGGCTTCAATCTTTTGTCACGGACGACGGCGATCGAAAACGTCGAGCTGCCGCTGCTGTATGCCGGGTTGAAGTCCGACGAGCGGGCGAAGCGAGCCAAAGAAGCGCTGTCGAGGGTGGGGCTTGGCGATCGTGGCGGACATACCCCGAATCAGCTTTCCGGCGGGCAACAGCAGCGCGTCGCGATTGCGCGTGGTTTGGTGACCAAGCCGATGCTGCTGCTCGCGGACGAACCAACGGGAAATCTCGACTCTCGCACGTCGCTGGAAGTGATGGCGCTTCTGCAAGAGCTAAACGCCGAGGGTCTTACGGTGCTGCTCGTCACCCACGAACCCGACATTGCCGCGTTTGCCGGTCGATTGATTGTCGTCAAAGACGGACGGATTCGCTCCGACGAAAAACGCCCGCCCCAGTCCGCCAAACAAGCGGTCGCCGAGTGGCGCGACAGTGAGGAGGCATTCACATGATGTTCGTCATGGCGCTCCGCTTGGCGCTGCGAAGTCTGCTGCGCAACCGCATGCGATCGGCGCTGACGGCACTTGGTGTCATCATTGGCGTCGCGGCGCTGCTAGTGACGGTGGTGCTCGGCGAAGGGACCCGCAAAATGGTCGCGGCCCAGATTGCGACGATGGGATCGGCGATCCTGATGATCGTGCCAGGCGCGTCGGCGCAAGGTGGTTTTATGGGCGGCACCGGCAGCGGTCGACCGCTTCAGCGCGACGACGTCGAGGCGATCTTGCAAGCGCGATCGGTCCGTTACGCCGTTCCCGTCGATCGCACCATCGCCCAGGTTATCAGCGCCAATCTCAACTGGCAGACGCCGCTGCTCGGAACGACGACCGAATATGCGGCGCTGCGCGACTGGCCGGTCGGTCGCGGGCGATTTTTTACGAGCGCTGAAAATGACACCGCGGCCAAAGTCTGCGTGCTCGGTCAGACGGTGGCACAGAACCTGTTTGGTGACACCGATCCGGTTGGACAGCAGATTCGCGTAAAGCAAATGCTGTGCGAAATCATCGGCGTTTTGACCCCCAAAGGTCAGTCGGCGATGGGTAGTGATCAGGACGATATTCTGATCATGCCGTCGCTGACGCTGCGCACGCGGGTGCTAAACCAAAACCGGCAATTCGTCAGCACGATCATGGTTGCAGCGACAAGCGAAGACGACTTGGCGGCAGCGGAAAGCGAAGTGGTGTCGATTCTGCGGCAGCGGCACAAGCTGACCGATGAACAGGAAAACGACTTCACCATTCGCAACTTGGCAGAGCTTGTGCAGACGCAACAAAAGATCGTCGAAACCCAGACCGGCATGCTGCGCAACGTCGCCGCGGTATCACTTCTCGTCGGAGGGATCGGGATCATGAACATCATGCTGGTGTCCGTCACCGAACGAACCCGCGAAATTGGCATCCGCTTGGCGATTGGGGCGCGCGAGCGCGACATCTTGCTGCAGTTTCTCGTCGAAGCCGTCGTGCTGTCGGTGCTAGGAGGCCTGCTCGGAATTGGGCTTGGCGTCTTGATGGCGACGCTGTTTTCACGTTTCGGGGGAGGAATGCCGGTCGATTTTTCGCCGTTCTGGATGGTGTTGGGCTTCGGCGTGTCGGTGGCGATTGGCGTGCTGTTTGGCTTTTATCCGGCGCGCAAGGCGGCGCGGCTCGATCCGATTGACGCCCTGCGCTACGAATAAGTCCGCGGGACGATTTTTTTATAGCTCGGCGGTGTTGGCGATTCCCAGTCGGGTCGCGCAGCTAGACACCGCGTCGGTGACTGCGTCGTGGACCGTCGTGGACAGCGGTGATGGCACCACTTCGACGCTGCCCGCCGATGCAGCAATCGCTTCCGCAGCGGCGATGTACATCTGCGGATCGATCCGCCCGGCCCGAACCGCCAGCGCACCACGAAAGATGCCCGGAAAGGCCAGCGCGTTGTTGATCGAAGCGCCGTCGGCAGCATAGGCAGCGCCGGCATCACGCGCGACGTCCGGATCAATTTCGGGATAGGGATTGGACAGCGCGAAAATGACCTGACCGCGACGGACTTGCTCGGGTTTGATAAGCCCAATTTTGCCGGTCGTACAGACGACAATGTCGGCACGCTGAAGCAGTGAATCCAGATCCATCGCGTGCGCTCCAGCGTCGGTCAGCGGCTGCACCGCGGCTGGATTGCGATCCGTGACCATGACTTCGCCAACGCCGTAAGCGAGCGCCAGCTTGGCAATCGCGGAACCTGCCGCGCCCAGACCGACCTGCCCCATTTTCGATCGCCGCAGCTCGATCCCGGTCAGCCGACAGACGTTGATGATCGCCGCCAGCGTCACCACCGCGGTGCCGTGCTGGTCGTCGTGCATCACCGGCTTGCGCAGTCGACGCTTCAGCTCTTCCTCGATGCGGAAACACTCGGGGATGCGGATGTCTTCAAGGTGAATGCCGCCAAAGCTGCGCGACACCCGAACGACGGTCTGGACAAACTCTTCGACATCTTTGGTGTCGACGAGAATCGGCGTTGCAGAAATCCCGGCGAAGCGGTCATACAGAACCGCTTTGCCTTCCATGACCGGCAAGCTGGCGACGGGGCCAATGTCACCAAGCCCGAGCACGCGCGTACCATTTGTGAAAATGCCGACGGAGTTGCCGAGTCCGGTGTAGTCAAACGCTCGCTCGGGTTTTTCAGCGATGGCCCGAGAAACACGCGCCACGCCCGGCGTATAGATGTAGCGAAGGTCGGATAGGTGCTGTAGCTCGACGCGGCTTTTCGAGTGGAGCTTGCCACCGCGGTGACAGTCAAACACCCGATCGCGGACGCTGATGATTTCGACGCCGTCGGTGCGAGAGAGAGCCGAAACCAGTCGTTCGGTGTGCTCTTCGCTTTCGGTCTCGACGGTAATTTCACGGGTCGACAGACCTTCTGCCATATGCAGCGTCGAAATTTCCCCGATGAGTGCGCCCTCCTGCGCAATCACAGTGGCCACACGCGCAAGCTGGCCGGGACGATGACGGGTACGAACACGGAGGACGGTATCAATTCGGTAATGAGCCATGGCAGCCCTTAATCTACCGCACCTCCTGCTACGTCCTCTACCCCTCACATCTGTCGTGCGTCGGCTGTCGATTGGCGGGTAAAATGACGCGCACGGGAGGATGACCTAATGACTACTTGGATTAACAGGGGACTAGGCGCTGTCGTTGGAATGCTATTGCTGGGCCAGGTTGGCTGCGGCACGACCAATACGCCGACCATGAACACCCCCGACGCTGGACTTACGTTGTGCCAAGGCGACGGCTGCATCGGCACAGCGTGCGCAAAAGACGCTGACTGCACCGAAGGCAACGCCGGCAAAGCGGCGACTTGCTGGATTGCCACCATTTTGAACAACCCAAAGCTTCTGCCGACGCCGGGCGGTTATTGCAGCCGTGAATGTGACACCGACGCCGACTGCGGAACCGGCAAGTGTTACACCCTCCCGAATGCGAGCAAACGATACTGCATGGCTCGCTGCGACAGCGCTTCGACGTGCCGCAAGCCGGGCTACGCCTGTGCATTCGAAGGAAGCAGCGACGCAATCTGTTTCCCGAATGCCAACTTCGACTGCAACCCCATCGCAAACCAAGGCTACTGCGACTACGGCGCCGACAAATACCTCGGCGGCTGTATGCGTGTCGCCTATGAAGACGACCATGGCGGCGTCTGTCACCTGCAGTGCAAGCTGGGAACCAAGACCTGCCCCGCCGATGCCCGCGCAGGAACGCCTGCCCCATCGCAGCAGTGTCTTTACGTCGATGCGGGCGTCGACAGCCACGGCAATGTGTCAAACCCGCGCGATGCGTTCAAAGGCAACATCTGTTTCCGTCAGACCGCCGCCCCCAAGACCCCCGGATCGCCGTGCAGCAACCTGGGGGAATGCCAGGACGGCTATGAGTGCGATCTCTACGCGGCGCGCACCGCCGATCGGGTCTGTCGTGCGCTCTGTGTTCAGGGTGACGGCATGCAGCTCGACTTGCCCGGTCTGCTCGTCCCCGCGGGTGCCATGATCGCAAGCAACGTCTGCGCCAATGCCGGGGAAATCTGCGCCGACGTGCTGTTGGCCGGCTCGCGCATTGGATCACGCGATCGCACCGCCGGTCTGTGCGTCCCCCCGTAAACTCGCAGTGAATCAAGCTGGGGAATCGCACGTCGACACAGAACAGAACAGA
>DAORGN010000107.1:14851-16270 GCA_035340095.1 Pseudomonadota bacterium
TAAACTCGCAGTGAATCAAGCTGGGGAATCGCACGTCGACACAGAACAGAACAGACAACCAGTTTCACCTTTCAAACGGAGACAGACATCATGCGCCATGTGACCCTCGCCGCCCTGTTTGCCATCGCCACCACGCAGATTGCTTCTGCCCAGCCGATGCCAGGTCGTCAACGCCAAGCCGAGCTTCGCCACGATCGGATGGAAGTCCACCGTGACAAAGCGCAGATTGCCGACGACCGCCGC
The DNA here is from genome assembly GCA_035340095.1 of Pseudomonadota bacterium. Taxonomy (GTDB): domain Bacteria; phylum Myxococcota_A; class Polyangia; order Palsa-1104; family JAEUJZ01; genus JAEUKA01. The sequence continues at coordinate 15,095 of DAORGN010000107.1, forward strand.
GACCTGATCCGTTTCCAAAACACGCTCAACGCCTTTGACGCTGCCGTGGCTCGTCGCGATGCGATGGGTGTTCGGGCCGCGCTGACCAGCTTCGTGCAGCAGGGTCGCGCCGAAGTCAACGAGCAGACGCGCGAAGTCGGACAGGCCAACCGCGAAGCGATGCGATCGGGCGGCGAGCAGATGCGGGATCAGAACCGCAAAGACGCCCGCGATGCGCGCGATGACCGTCGGGATGCAATGAAGGAAAGTGCGGCGCTTGTCGAGGAACGCAACCTGCTCGCCGAGCTGGAGCGATCGACTGCCGCCGAGTATGCGTGGGGACCGCAGGTGCCGATTCTGGTTCGCTCACGCGAGATCATGGTTCGCTTTGTTGAGCTGGCCCGAGCCGAGCTGGCCCGTTCGCGCACCGAACTGAAGGAAGACCGCCGCGAGCTGCGAGAAGATCGCCGCGGCATTCGCTAGTCGCTATTCTTCGTCCGACTTGGCCTTGGGCTTCTTTTCTTCGTCGTCCTTGGCCTTGACCTTGTCGCGGCCCGACGCCCGTCGCACCACCGCACCAATCATCGTTCCGCCGATTCCACCCGTCAGCACCGCCAGAATCAGTGAATCGAGCGCAGGCTTTACCACCCGCGACGCTGTGGCGTGTTCATGGAAGTGGAATGCGAACACCAGCGTCGAAGCCGAAGCCATGATCAGGTGCGGTTTCATCTTGGCATCGCCGATCTTGCTTTCGGCGTACATCATCCCCAGCACCACGAAAATGCCGAGCAGGAAGAACCACTTCGGATCGTAGCTTTGCGGATGGACCGACACATGCAGTCCATCGGCCAACAGATCGTCGATGTGTTCGACCGTCACCGTCAGTGAATTTCCCCGCAGACTGCGCGCGAGTCGGTGTTCGACTTGGTTTGTCTGTTCGGTCCACGTCGATGTGCCACGACGAACCCGCATTTGGTTTGTGCGCACCGAAAACTCGCCGCTCAGGGTCTCGCTTGCGCCTTCACCGGCCACTTGCAGGTCGTACACCGCCGAGCTGTTCTGCGAGCCTTCGTTTTTCAGCGTACCGCTCACCGTGACATCGAACGGACCGGTTTTTCCCTCGGGAAGCTGCAGTTTTTCGGACTTGTTCTGTTCGGTCAGCACGCCTTGGGCATAGACCGTCCGCGCCATCGTCTT
>DAORGN010000108.1:0-16179 GCA_035340095.1 Pseudomonadota bacterium
CGTGCACCGGCTGTATGAAATGGCCAGGAAGGGCCAGCTGGCGTTCCCGGCGATCAACGTCAACGACTCGGTGACCAAGAGCAAGTTCGACAACCTGTACGGCTGCCGTGAGTCGCTCGCCGACGGTGTCAAGCGCGCCACTGGCGTGATGTTCGCTGGCAAGGTCGCTGTCGTCGCTGGTTACGGAGACGTCGGCAAGGGCTGCGCCCAGTCGCTGCGCGGCTACGGAGCCCGCGTCATCGTGACCGAAATCGACCCGATCATTGCGCTGCAAGCCGCGATGGAAGGCTACCAAGTCACGACGATGGAAGAGGCCGCACCGCTCGGCGACATCTTCGTCACCGCGACGGGCTGCATGAACGTCATCCGTGGCGAGCACATGCTGGCGATGAAGGACCAAGCGATCCTCTGCAACATCGGCCACTTCGACTGCGAAATCGACATGGCGTGGCTGTGCGCGCAGCCGGGCGTACAAGAAGTCAACATCAAGCCGCAGGTCGATCAGTTTGTGTTCCCCGACGGCAAGCGCTTGACCATTTTGGCGCGTGGACGGCTTGTGAACCTGGGCTGCGCGTCGGGTCACCCGTCGTTCGTGATGTCGACCAGCTTTTCGAACCAGACGATTGCGCAGATCGAGCTGTGGTGTAACCCCGGCAAATACCCCGTCGGTGTCTACATGCTGCCGAAGAAGCTCGACGAAAAAGTCGCGGCGCTTCACCTTGCGAAGCTGGGCGTTAAGCTCACCAAGCTGACGGCGGAGCAGGCCCATTACCTCGGGATTCCGCAGGACGGGCCGTACAAGCCGGATCACTACCGCTACTAGTCTTGTCTTCTGCGCTCTCGCGACGGCGGTTTCTTCAGCATGCGGGCAGCTTGCTCGTGTTGGCTGGATCGCCGCCGCGGGACGGAGCGCGCGCCCGTGCCAGCGTCGCCACACCGTATCAAAACGGGCTGTGGCTCGCGGGCGATCATCACATCCACACCAAGTACAGCTCCGACGGCAACTACGAAATCTTGGCGCAGGTGAAAGCCGCGGCGCAAAACGGTCTCGGCTTCTGCGTCATTACCGATCACGGCGGCCCGGCGCACGAAAAAGTCGTCACCTCACGCGCTTACGCAGAGCTTGTCGAAGCCCGTCGCGCCTGTCCGGAAATCATCATCTTTGCCGGGCTAGAGTGGAACATTCCGGCGGCAGAGCACGGCAGCATCATCATCCCACCGACGGAAGATGAAGCCCGCCTGATCGCACTTTTTGAATCGCGCTTTGACAGCAAAAGCCGCAAAACGCCCCCGCTTGGTGAAGCCGATGCCATCGCCGGCGTGAGCTTTTTGCAGTCGCTTCCACACAAGCCACTGCTCTTTGCCAATCATCCGGCTCGACGGGGGCTCGACAGTCCGCACGAGCTGCGGGCTTGGCGCGATGCCGGTCCCGACGTGATGCGGGGTTTCGAGGGCGCGCCCGGACACGCTGCCGCGCCGCTTGTCGGTGAAAGACGCGGGCACTACTCCGACAAGCCGAGCGCTGGATCGTTTGCCGATTATCCTCTCGATTCGTATCGGACCCACGGCGGCTACGACTATTACACGGCGCAGGTTGGCGGGCTGTGGGACGCGCTCTTGTCCGAGGGACGACCGTTTTACATCACCTGCAACTCCGATTCGCACTTGTACTTGGGCGACGTGCAAAAGTTCGACCGGCGAAACTACAAGACGACCGGCGTTGTCACCGCCACCGGCGAGTCGCGCAGCTACGGTCCGTCCGACGAGCGAGGCGACACCGACTACGCGCCGGGGATCTACACTGAAACCAAGGTCTTTGCCGATCGACGCGACCCCCTTTCGGTCCTATCCGGCATGCGCAGCGGCAACATGTACACCTGCCTCGGCGGCATGATCGATGCGCTGCGCTGTTATGTCCACGACGGCGTTCATACGGCCCCGATGGGCGGCTATCTGCACATCCCTTCGCCGGGCGCCACCGTCGAACTGGTCGTCGAAATAGAAGTGGCATCGCGTCGCAACCTCGGCGGCATCATGCCCAGCCTCGATCACGTCGATCTCATCGTCGGCGACATCGTGCCTGGCGCGAACACCGGCGATAGCTTTCGCAATCCAACCGCACGGGTGCTTCGGCGCATCGAAGCCAAAGCGTGCCGGCGGTCCGGCAACCGCTTCAGCTTTCGCCACGTTTTCACCGACTGTCGCCGCAGCTTTTATCTGCGCCTGCGAGGTACGAACACCCCCGTTGTCGTGCCGCAGATCGATCCGCCAGACATCGATCCGTGGACCGATTTGTGGTTTTACGGCAATCCGATTTTTGTGATGGTAAAGCGCTGAGCAGCGAGGGAAAGACGAGGCGGGGCGAGAAGCGGGACTACTTCTTTTCCGCTGCCGGGGCGGGGGCCGCTGCCGGGTTTACGTGCTCACCCTTGCCGCCGAAGACAAGGACGATGAGCGCGAACAGAAGGCCAACCGAACCGACGCTGAGCACGGCGATCCGCGAGGCGCGCTTTTCGGTTTCGAGCGAGGTGCGCTCAAACACAACGAAGGTCTGCTCTTCCACTGGGCCAAACGAGGTGAAGTTCTGGAGCGACTCGGCTTCGGTTTTGCCACCGAACACGCTGCCCGCGCCAGCGACGAGCGCAAGCACCAAGCCGCCGATCGGAACCAGTCCGCCCGCGATGAGCGCAAGCTCCGTCTTGTGGGCAATCAGGCCGAGCGCCAGCGTCAGAATCGCGGCGATCGACACCACCAGGTAAATCATCCGGCCCTGCGCATCGGCTTTTTCTGCCGCGATCAGGTTCGGATCGTTGTTTTCGACGGCACCGGCACCCTTGAACATCGGGCCCAGGCCCGTCGCCAAAAGGAACAGCGACAGAAGTGCGCCCAGCAGTGGGACCAGACCGCCGATGACCAGCGCTGGCGCAGTAAGACCAAGTCCAAGTCCAAGACCCATCGTCAGGATGGCGTCGACGAGAACCAGGTTGTTGATGAGGTTCGAGGTCTTCATATCAGCTTCCATGCGTTGTCCCTCCGGTGGTCCGGCTTAATGTGCCCATACTAATTGAGGCGTCCGCGAATACAAAGCGTCGACCGATTCCTAGTGTGGATTCGCGATGTTGGCGCCGTCCGTTGACCCTGCTTCGCCGCCATCGTTTTCGTTTGTGTCGTCGGCGTTTTCGCTTAGCAGGCTGGCGAGCAGCTCGACCAGATAGCACACCGTCTCAAAGCGGCCCGTGAACGAAAAATAGTATTCCTCGCTGACCGGCGGAAGCCGTGCCATCGCGGCGTGCAGTTTGTCTTGCAGCGACGGAGGCACCACAAGTCCCCCTTCATCGCTTTGCGTGTCATCGTCGCTTCCCACAAGCAGCGCTTGCCGGGCCCACAGCACCGGATCGCAAATCAGCGGCGCGGCGTGAAGCTGGACGCGAAAACCCAGCGGATCATCGATCGAATCGAGCACTGGCGTTCCATCTTTGTCGTCGCCAGTTGGCTCGGTCGGAACCGCCAGCCAGCGTCCTCCAAACTTGCTGAGCAAAAGCTCGCCCAGGTACACACCCAAAGCTGAAGCGACCAGATCGGCAACTTCGGGGCGCAGCTTTTTACCGCTTTGCACCGTCCGCAGGTAGTGATCGGCAAACGCGAGCGAGTCCTCGCTTGAATCGAGCTCCAGCCCGGTCGCCCGCTGTACATAGTCACAGGCGGCCTGGCTTAGCTCTGAAATGCGGCTTGGCGACGGCTGCAAAAGCGGCTGGCTGGAATGTTCAGATGCGGTGCTGTGCATCGGGGCTCTCGGTCATCTAAAGAAAAGAACAAGCAAGCGAACGCCGGAACCAGTCTGGCGCGCAAGGTGGGGCGGATTGTGCGTGCGATTGGGCAGCAGGGCAAGACCCGCGAGCGTCGGACCGGTGGCGAGTTTGCGCTGACCGTTGCCGCTTGGGCAGTTTTCAAAGTACAGTAGGGCTTCCGTTATGAGGATTGGTATTTTCTCCGATACCCACGCCAACCTTGAGGCCCTTGAAGCCGTTCTAGAGTGTTTTCGCGTGGCGCGCGTGGACAAGCTGGTCTGCCTCGGAGATACCGTTGGGTACGGGGCGGACCCCAATGGCTGCTGCGATCTGGTTCGCAAGCACGCCGCGTTCTGCATCCTGGGCAACCACGATGCGGCTGTCGCTGGACGAATGGACTATTCGTACTACTACGACGCAGCGCGGCAGGCTTTGGACCTGCACTCGGGCATCTTGACCGACGAAAACATGTTGTGGCTTCAGAACCTTCCGTATGAGCGTCGCGAAGGCCACATCTGTTTTTGCCACGGCTCACCCATCAACCTCGAAGAGTTCGAGTACATTTTCTCGACGGAACAGGCGGCGCGCTGCCTGCCGTTTTGGGATCAGCTCGCCGAGGTGACGTTCATCGGTCACTCGCACCTGTGCAAAGCCTTCGCGCTGTCGAAAAGCGAAGTGCACGAAGTCGTCGCGCAGAAGTTCGAAGTCCGTCCCGGCTACCGCTACATCATTTCGGTAGGTTCCGTCGGACAGCCGCGTGACTACGACAACCGTGCGAGCTACTGCATCTACGACGATCAGACGAGAATCTTCGAGTTTCGCCGGGTTGCCTACGACATTGACTCGGCGGCGCAGAAGATTTTTGAAGCCAACCTAGAGCCCAACTTCGGCAACCGGCTCTACATCGGCGTCTGATCGCTGCGTCGAAAGCCCAGCGCTGTGTGGCGGGCCCAGGCGGTATGCGCTTACGGTGCGCTTGTGCCTTTGCGTCCGTAGCGATCTTCGATCCGCACCACGTCATCCAGTTCCGGCGTCGAGACTTCCACCACATCGGTGTCTTCAAGCGCAATCATGCGGTGGCGCAGTCCCGGCGTGATATGGAACGGCTCGCGCGGCGAAAGATCGGTGTGACGAGGCTCCTCCCCCTCGGAATAGTGCTCAAACCGGAGCTTGCCCGCGAGCACCATGATCGTCTCGTCTTTTTTCTGGTGGTATTGCAGCGACAGCGACTCGCCGCGTTTGATGTGAAGAATTTTTCCGACGTAACGGTCGGTGTGGGCCCAAATCAGCTCGTGGCCCCATGGTTTGCTTACGGTACGCATGTCGAGCGGTGTATTTCGCGACGCAGGCCGTCGTCAAGTTCCTAAAATCGACCGCGCACGCCGATCGACGGCAGCACCCAGCGAAAGCCGTTAAGCTGCGGCTGATCGTAGCGGGTGATGCTGCCTTCGCGCGGGTACGTAAGACCGAACACCGCCTGCGAATACGTGACGTTGACCGCTTCCAAAAACACGTCGAGCGCGAACGACTTGAAGATCCACTCGCGATCGATGCGCAGGTCGAGCTGGATCGTGTCGGGCAGCCGATCGGCATTGCGGACCGTGGCGCTGCCGTCGGGTGGTTTCAAAATCGTGACCGGCCTGCCAGTCGAATAAAAAAAACGCCCACCGATCATCAGGTTCCACGGCAGGCGCACTTGTGCGACGGTGTTGAGCACATGCGGTTGATCGTAATCGGCGGGACGCAGACCGCAGGTAAACGCCCGCTCGGCGCGGCTCAGCGTGTACGCGACCCAGCCGGTGAATCGTCCGTGGTGCCGCCGCAGCATCAGCTCCATGCCATACGACGCACCGTCGACTTGGCGGGTGATCACCGCGGCGTAACCTGACAGCGATTCCGGCGGCGGCGACGTACAAAGCTGCGGCGTAAAGTCGATCACGACATCGTTTGAGTTTTGGTATTTCTGGTAAAAGCCCGCGAGCGTGAGCGACAAAGAGTAGGGCAGGGTTAGCTCTTGTCCGACGGCGGCGTGGGTCGCATGCTGAAGTCCCAGGCTGAGCGCGTAGGTATCAATGCCGGGCAGCGCGACGGGAAAGCTCGGCGGCTGCTGGTAGTAGCCGATGCCAGCGTGGATCAGCAGAAAGTCCGTCAGACGGGCCCGCACCTGAAAGCGCGGATCGATGCCCAGCAGCGTCACCGCTCCGGCGTGATACAGGTCGATGCGACCACTGCCGGTCAGGGTCAACCAGGGTAACGGTTCGACGGAAAGCACTGCATACGCCGACGCTACGATGCCATCGCGAGACCCGCCCAGATCGCCAATGTCGTCGGGACGCGCGCGCACATCGACATCGCCAAAGTTCTGCGCCGAAAAACGGGAAAACTCGGTATCGGTCCCGAGCCGCAGCTTGATCTTGGGCCACACAAGCTGCGCTTGCGCCCGCAGATTGAGCGCCATTTTGCGCACGCCGTTGCCTTGAAAAATCGTCATCTCATCAATGCCACCGACGGCACCGACTTCGACTGCGTGCCGTCCGATCTGATGCCGATAGCGAACCTGCAAGCGATGAAACGTCGTGCGGAACGTGTTGTCGACGGGTGGATTGCCGCTGCCGCCAGACAGCGACGGATCGCTAATCGACACACTGTCGTAAGAGCCGAGCGCTTGCACAGTCAGCCCTTTCCAGTCGAGCCGGAGCTGATAATCCCAGTAGCCAACGTCGACGCGGCTGTCGATCGCATGGATGATCGGCCCCGGATAGCCATAGTGTCCCGACAGCGTGATGCGCACGTCTTTGGGCAGCGGCAGCTCGACAAGTGCCGACAGATCAAACAGTCGCAGCTCCAGCTCGCCGTGATAGCCGTCGCTGCGGGCGGCGCGGGTCTTGGCGTCGATGATGCCGCCGGCGTAGCGACCAAACGACGCATCATAGGCGCCCGGATAAAAATCCATCTGCTCGACGAGCCGCGCATGGACAACGCCACCACCGACGAGCAAGTGAAACAGCTGCGGTACCCGCATCCCGTCGAGATAAAAACCATTCATGCCGGGGCTCGCACCGCGCACGACGTAGACCGGCAGAAGCGGCACCGGCGTCGCCACACCAGGCAGGAGCCCGACCGCGCGAAATGGATCACCCAAACTACCTGGTAAAGTTCGTAGCTCATCGCCACGCAGGCTGATCGACTGGCCTTCGGCTTTGTTTTGCGGACTGCGGACGGTGGCTGAAAACGGCTGCTGATAGGCCGGTCGGCGTTGCAGCCGCGGTTCGATGGAGGTGTGCGGCGTGATCTTTGCGCTTGTGCGCAGCGTCTCGAAATCGGGATGACTGACTTTGATCTGGGCGTCACCGATGGGAACTTGCAGATCAAAGCGGCCTTGCGGATCGCTGTGGGTTTGTCGCGAGGTGTCTGCGACGCGGACTTCGATGGCGGCTTCGGGCAGCGGCACAATCGATCCGCGCACGAAGACGCGACCGCTCAGGCGCCCTTCATCGTCGGCAAACGCACTTTTTTGCAGGCCAAAAAGCAGCCACACAAGCCCGATCGCCCAAAGGACGCGGAAACGGGACATGGACGAACCGGACATAGGTGGGGTTATATGATGGCTTATGAGCAGCAGCGAAGGTTCCTCGTCGTGGGGTCCGTTCTTTGGCCGCGGTGAACAGCGGGAACCGATGATTTTCGACGAAATGGCGGTGTTTGCGGCGCTTTTGCGGCGACGAAAAGTGCGGGTGACGTTTGGGCTCATCGGGCTGTATGTCGTGCTGTTCGCCTTGTCGGAGCTGTGGGGCGGGTCCGACAGTGTGCTGACGCTGGTCGCGATGGGCGCCGAGGTGCCGCAGCTTATCAAAGAAGGACAGTATTTTCGTCTGTTGTCAGCGACGGCACTGCACGGCGGACTTTTGCACATTTTGTTAAACAGCTACGTGCTGTATTCGTTTGGGCCGTTTCTCGAAAAGCTATTCGGCTGGCAGCGCTTCACGGTGCTGTACATCGTTTCGGGGCTGTGCGGGACGCTGCTTGGGACGCTGCTCGGCGAGCTTGTCGGTTTTCAGGTCAGCGTCGGAGCATCGGGCTCTTTGTTCGGGCTTATCGGCGCAGCGGCGGTGCTGGGCTTTCGCGATTTTGGCTTGCCGGCGGATTTGGTGACGCAGCTGCGCAAAAACGCGCTCATAAACCTGGGGCTCAATGTGCTGGTTTCGCTGCGGCCACACGTCGACTGGGTTGCGCACCTCGGAGGGCTCGTCGCGGGCGTGATTCTGCTGCTTACGTTTGTAAAACCGAAGCTGACCGATGAAGACACGCCGGCTGACAAAGTCTTCGCGGGGCTTGCGATCTTGCTCGTCGTGGCGCTGATTGGTTCGGCGGCGATCGCGATCTGGGTCGGTCAGCCGTGGCAGGTGGCATCGCTGCCGTCGTAACCGCTGGTGCGTTGGGCATTTTGTATGCGACGTCTTTCGCTGCTGCGCAAGCTGATCCTGGCGATGCTTTTGCCGTCGCTGATCGCTTTTGTGGTGTTCGGTCTTTTGGCACGGCAAGCCGCGGCCCGCGCTGTCGAAGCTGAACTGGGACGACGTCTTCAGCAGGCCGCTCAGCTGATTGCCCGTCAGATATCCGACGAAAGTGTGGCGCTGCTTCAGCCTGGCGACGAAGACAGCCGCACCCATCGCAATTTGCGCCGACGGCTTTCAGAGTTGCGCGATACCGCGTCGCTTTCGCGGGTGTACGTTTTTGCGTCCGATCACTCGCTGCGCGTCGACACTTCTGGTTCCCCGATCGGGGCCAAGCTGTATCAGCTCGACGGAAATCGCAGTGAACTGGGGAAAATTTTTGCGGCGGCTTCTGCCCAGGCGACACGTTCGGTTTCGTCGGTGCTGTTTCGCGGCCACGACGGACAGATCTACAAATCGGGTTTTGCCGCGATCGAAAGCGACTCGGGGGCGGTCCATTTTGCTGTCGGAGTCGATGGCAGCGCAGCGCTGTATGCCGATCTGGTCGGATTGCAGCGGACGCTGCTTTTTGTCGGGGTGCTGGCGTCGCTTTTGCTGACGCTGCTGGCGCTGTGGCTGGGACGGCAGGTCAGCCAGCCTTTGGTCCGTCTGAGCGAAGGAGCGCAGGCGGTGGGCCGCGGTGTCCTCGATCGCCCGGTGCCGAGCGAGCTTTTGCGTGGCGATGACGAAGTCGCGGTGCTTTCGCAGACGCTGGAAACAATGCGTGAGGCGCTTTTGGCGCGCGATGAACGGATGCAGATGATGCTGGCCGGGATCGCTCACGAAGTGCGCAATCCGCTCGGTGGGATGGAGCTGTTTGCCGGGCTTTTGCGGGAAGAACTAACCCCAAATGAGCACGTTCCGCTCGATCCCCTGCAAGCGCGAAGCTACGTCGACAGGATCTTGCGCGAACTATTGCACCTGCAGCGTGTCGTCGCCGACTTTTTGCTGTATGCACGACGACCGTCGCCGGCGCTGCAAACCGTCGACCTGGCGACGCTGCTTGGCGAAGTCTGCGACAGCGTCCAAGCGATCGGTGAAAAAGTGGCCGTAAAGACAGTGCTTCCCGACGCAACGGTGGTCCAAGTGAAGGCCGATCCGCAGCAGATTCGGCGAGCGGTGGAAAATCTGGCGCGCAATGCCGTCCAGGCCTGTGAAGGGCGCGCGGAGGCATTGGTGACACTTTCGGTGTCACTTGTGTCCAAGACGCGCTGCGCCATCCAAGTGCGTGACAACGGTCCGGGGATTCCTGACGATGTGCTGCCCAAAATCTGGACGCCGTTTTTTACGACGCGCGCGCAGGGGACTGGGCTGGGCCTGCCGTTTGTGCGGGAAATCATCCACGATCATCACGGGACGATCCGCGTCGAAACGAGCGCCGCGGGTACCGTGTTCACCCTTGAGCTTGAGGCCGTCCCGTGTGAGACCGACAGCCCGCGACCACCGCTCGGCCCGCTAGGTGGTTGACAGATCGCCGCGCACTTCGATACGACGCGGGGCTCCATGTCGCTTTCTGCTGCCCAGGTCGAGGCCGTCCGCGAGGCCCAATCCCAAACCGCCGCCACCCGTCGTCCCACCGTCGCTGCGCTCGAGTCGCTGCTTCATGAACCGTTTTCCGTGCTGGATCACGGTTTCGTGCGCGTCGTCGACTACATGGGCGACGATGCTGCGATCGTGCAGGCCGCGCGCGTTTCGTATGGACGCGGGACGACACGACTGAGCAGCGATCGCGGTCTGATTCGTTACCTGGTTCGGCACCGTCACACGACGCCGCTGGAGATGTGCGAGATCAAGCTGCACGTCAAGCTGCCGATTTTCGTCGCCAGACAGTGGATTCGGCACCGCACCGCCAACGTCAACGAATACTCGGCGCGCTATTCGATCCTCGACCGCGAATTTTATCTGCCGCATCCCGATCAGCTCGCCGAGCAGTCGCGATCGAACCGGCAGGGGCGCGAACAACTTCTGTCGCAAGAACAGTCGGCGCGCGTGCTGCGGCTGCTTCAGACCGACGCCGAGCGCTGCTACGACCACTACGAGGAACTGTTAAACGAAGACGACGACGGCAATCCTCGGCGCGAAGGTGATCCGCAATTGGCGCGCGAGCTGGCGCGGATGAACCTGACGCTGAATTACTACACGCAGTGGTACTGGAAAGTGGACCTCCACAACCTGCTGCATTTTCTGTCGCTGCGGATGGATTCGCATGCCCAGTACGAAATTCGCGTCTATGCCGATGTGATCGGCAGCATCGTCGAAAAGTGGGTGCCGCAAGCGTGGGAAGCGTTCCGTGACTATCGACTGGAAGCGGTGTCGCTGTCGCGGATGGAGCTTGCCGCGATAAAGTCGATGCTGCGCGGCGAAAAACCCGATCTGGCGGCGCTCGGTCTGTCGGCGCGCGAAGAACGTGAGCTTTTGCAAAAGCTCGACCTGCCCGGCTAACCGTCGGCTAATACGCGGCGTCGGCAGCTGCGGCCTTGGCTTTGGCCGGGGCTTTGGCCTTCATCGGCGGGGCTGGCAATGGGGCGGCTTTTTTCGCCATCGCCCGACGCTGTTCCATCGGTTCAAACGACCGCTCCATTTTCGCTGGGGCAGCCGCTTGGCTCGGCGCTGGGGGCAGGGCCAGGTTGCGCTGCTGAAGGTTCTGGTAGTTTTGCTGAAGCTGCTGTTCGCGCACCGGCATGCCGTTTTGCTGCTGGATGTTGTTTTGCAGCATTTGTTTGGCGCCGCAGTCGCGCTGCCAGGCGGTGTTGGCGTCGGCAAGTCCGGTCATCGACGGTGACGATCGCTCCAGTTTTGCCAAAAGATCGCGGGCTTCGGTGCAGTGGCCGGCGCGAATCTGCTCATAGACCTGCGCAATCGGCGTCGCCTGGTTGTTTTTTTCGGCCTGTTTGTCTGCCACAGCGCCGGGGCCAGCTGTGCCGACATTCGACAAATCGTCGTCGCTGTCTTTGTTTAGGCTGCTGACTTTGCTGGTCGCTTTTCCATAGCTTCCCGTCGAAGCCGGTCGCCGTGCATAGCCTTCATTGTCCATCGCGCCGCTCGGTGCTTGGGCCAGCTCGCCGCGTTCTAGTTCATCGACGGTGCGTTTATGCTGACGGGCCTTGCTCTGCTCGACGATGTTGCCTGGCGCTTCTTCTTCCGCGGCTTTCATGGCTGGAGCCGGCGCCGCTTGTGGTGCGGCCTGGGCGACGACTTGGGGCGCTTGCGGTTCGGCAGCCGGCGGCGGGGGCGGTTGGGCAAACCGACGCCCATCATTTGTGTCGCCGCGTTCCGTCGCTGCACGATCGGATTTTGCATACTCTTGCGGGGTCGACGAAGGGGTTGGACCCCACACCATCGGCTTTTTCGAGGCAGGTGCAGCGGTCGTCGTAGCTGCGGTCCCAGCCACGACTCGGGTTCTCGCGGTGGCATCGGCCAGCTTGCGATCAAACACGCCTCCCGTCGGCATCGACGGGGAAATGGTTTCGCTTTTTGCCGCGATCCCTCCGACGGGAACATCGCCGGCGTTCAAGCTTGGGGCTGGCGAGGCGGTTTTGCCGACGCTCGGCTTTCCGTCGATTTCTGCAATCACCGGAACTTGCGTCGCGGGCGGCGTTGCCCCAGTCGGTGATGGCGCCGCTGCCGGTTCCAACTTGGCCGGAGCTTCGATTTTGGCAACGGGAAGCGGCGAATCCAGCACCGGGGCTGGCTGGTCTTTGCCTTTGAACACCACCAAAAACAGCGCTGCCGCCGCCACCGTGACCAGTGCCGTCGCTGGATGCGTCATAAAACGCCGCACACGTCCCGTCGGGAATGCAATCAGCTTGCCGCCACCGAGAGACTGTTTTTGATCTTTCGTCGCTGCGATTGCCGCTTCCATGAGCTGCGCTCGCATTTTGGCGGCAGCGTCGGACGTCAGCTCGGGACGGGGCAAGGACGATGCTTTTTTGCGCACGCCCGACAGCGATTCAATTTCCAGACGGCAGCTTGCGCAGGTGGCCAGGTGATTCGCAAACTCGGCACGCTCTGCCTCGGCAAGTTCGCCGTACAGGTAGTCGAGCACTTGTTCGTCGTATTTACACTGCTCGCTCATGAGAGTGCCCGTGCCATGTCTTCATATTCTTCCAGCAGCGACCTTAGCTTCGTAAGGGCATAGCGCATCCGGCTCTTCACCGTGTTTTCGGAAATCCCGACGATATCGGCGATTTCCTTGAACGAAAGATCCGCTTCCTCACGAAGCAAAAACACTTCCCGCTGATCGTCTGGAAGCGAATCAATCGCTTTGCGCATGCGCGCCTGAAGCTCGTCGGAAATGGCCTGCCGATCGACGCCCAGCCCTTTGTCGGCGGTGCGTTCGAGCAGCGAGTGCCCTTCTTCATCGACAGCGTCGAGACTCTTCGCGCGGCGGTGCTGCATCCGTCGCGAGTGATCAATGCAGAGGTTGCGCGCCAGCGTATAAAGCCACGTCGTAAAACGCGCCCGCTGTTCGTAGTGGTCCTTCTGCTTGATGACGCGCAAAAAGGTCTCTTGGGTCAGCTCTTCTGCGACGGCTTTGGTTCCAACCGATCGCATGACGAACTGAAAAATCGGCCTCTGATGTCGTTCCACCAAAAGCTCAAAGGCGCGCGGATCGCCGTCGCGAAAGCGGAGCATGAGCATTTCGTTGGCCTCGTCGCGCACCCAAGTCCTCAAAATCACAGAGGATGTCTGAGCCTGATATGGTATCCCAGAGACGTGCACTTAGAAACACCCTTGCTCCCGCCAGCTTTGGTTGCGGGCTTGTTCTTTGCGAACGCGCAGGGCACAGAAGCGATCTGTCATGCTCGATCGGGTTGGCTCCTGTCGCATTGAGAGCGAGCTGGCCTCGGGGGGCATGGCGGTTCTGTACCGTGCGGTGCAGGAAACGCTCGATCGCCCGGTTGCGGTCAAAGCGCTCAAAACCGCGGTGCAGGAAGACGAAGCGTTTGCCCAAAGGTTCGAGCGAGAAGCGCGCACGCTGGCGCAGCTTCAGCACGAAAACCTGATTCACGTTTATGAGTTTCTCCGCGAGCAAGGTGCGCTGTTCATCGTCATGGAGCTGGTCGACGGGATCGACCTCTATGACCTTTTGGAAAAAGTGCCGCGGCTGCCGCCTTCGGTGGTGGCGTGTGTCGGGCTGCAAATCGCGCGCGCGCTGTCGTATTTGCACACGATGGGTGTGCTGCATCGTGACCTCAAGCCGGCCAACGTCCTCATCAGCCGGGCGGGGATCGTCAAGCTGGGCGACTTTGGGATTGCCGATGATCCGCGGCACTCTGGTGACTTGACAGCGACGGGAGCGACGCTGGGCACGCCAAGCTATATGAGCCCCGAGCAGATTCTGGGCGAGCGGCTCGACTGGCGATCGGATCAGTTTTCACTGGGCATTGTGCTTTACCAGATGCTGGCCGGACGGAAGCCATTTGCCGAGGACGCGCAGCACTCGCTGCCGGAAAAAATTCGTACCCAGGCGCCGTCGTCGCTTCAGAAGCTGTGCCCCGATGCTCCGCCGGCGCTTGTGCGCATCATTGATCGCTGTCTGCGCAAAAAACGGGCGGAACGCTATCGCACACCTGAGCAGCTGTTGGTTGCGCTCGAAGGGTTTGTCGGTGAGACGGTGGCCGAGAGCGGCCAAGCCCACATCGTGCGTTTTTTGGTCGAGCGCGGACTTTTGCCACCGGGGGAACTTCAGGGTCTGCCATCGCCCAAGCCGCAGCGCGCTCGGCGTCTGACGATCCCGCAGGTTTATCGGGCGCCGCTTGCGCATCTTTTGCTGCTCGGTTTGTTGCTGCTGTCGGTAACGCTGTGGCGCGGGCTGTTTTCGGCCACTTTTCCGTCGCCGCTCGTGCCTGCTTGGGAACCCGATGCCAAGACAGCGCAGCTTTTTTTGACAGCCGACCCCTGGGCCGAGGTGTATGTCGACGGACAGCTTGTCGAAACGACGCCGTTTGCGACGCCTCTGCGGCTGCGCGCCGGTGTGCGCTATTTGGAGCTGCGCGGTCCGTACTTTCGTCCGGTGCGTCAGCGCATCGACCTAAAGCCTGGTGAGCGTCGGGATCTTCACGTCCAGATGCCGCTTTTGCCTCGGGGGAGCTAGTGCGCGCCGCAAGCTGGGTCTGGCTGTCGCTCTGTCTTTCGATCCTGCCACTGGGTTTTGCACAGGCAGCGTTTCCGACGAAAAACCCCGTCGTGACGCGCAAAAATGTGGCGATGCCCAGACCGCGCGCCGTGGCATCGGTTCCGCGGGAAGAATCGCGTCCAGCGCGCGAGGATCGTGGCCGGATCGAGACGCGGCTTGTCGCGGCGCGGAGCGAATACGCAGACGGGCGCTATGCGGCATCGGTGCTTTTGCTGTTGCGTGTTTTGGCGGAAACCCAGCCGTCGCTGGATCAGCAGATTCAGGTGTTCGATCTGCTGGCTGCTTGCTACGTCGCACTCGGGCAGATCGAACTGGCGGTGGGGAGCTTTGGCGAGGTGCTGCATCGGCGGCCTGACTTTGCGCTCGACCCGGTCAAGACATCGCCCAAAGTGCGGGCGGCGCTGGAACAGGCACGGTCGCGGCTTTAGCCAGGGCCGTCCACGCCGGTCAAGCGGGCGACGAAGATCCCGGGGCTTTGCGCGTTTGGGCAAAGGTTGGGCTGCCGCTTGAACAAAGGGCCGCGTACACTCGTCATGAAGCGTTAGGAGCCCCTTTCCATGACCCTGACTCTGCGTGCGCTGCTGTGTTTTTCGCTGCTCGGTGTGTCGTTTTCGACGGCACGCGCTGATGGCCCGACGGACTATCCTGGCTACGACGAAGGTGATCCGAATCAGGTCGTCGACAACGGCGACGGCCAGGTCTACCAGCCACCCCCGGACGGCGTCTGTTTCGACGACGAAAACCAGTCATACGACTGTAGCAAAGACGAAGACTACCAAAGCTACAGCAACGTCGATGACGGCTACGATCCGGCGGCGTATGAAGACTTCCGCGATGCGCTCGCTCCCTATGGTCAGTGGGTGCAAAGTGCGCAGTACGGCAGTGTTTGGGTGCCGTCGCCTGAATCCGTTGGAGCCGACTTTACGCCGTACTATTCCGGCGGACGCTGGAACTACACCGACTACGGCTGGACCTGGGTTTCCGAATACAACTGGGGTTGGGCGCCGTTCCATTATGGTCGTTGGATCACGCTGCCGGGCTACGGCTGGACCTGGGTTCCGGGTCGCATCTGGGGACCGGCGTGGGTTCACTGGCGGACGGGTGGCGGCTACGTGGGCTGGGCACCGCTGCCTCCGCGTGGCATGGTGATCGCCAGACCGGTGGTTGGTTCGCGCTGGCACTACTGGAATTTCGTCGCTTCCCACGAGATCATGGCGCCGCGGCTTTTGCGGATTGCGCCGCCACTATTGCCCAATATTTTTGTTCGGACCGCGATTACCAACGACTTTCGCTCGATTGGTTCGACGCGGGTCATCATTGGGCCGCCGCTGCATCACTTTGGTGGTGCCCGGATCGTGCCGGCGCCGCTCGGGTCGATTCAGATTTCGCTGCCGCGCTCGCACATCGTGGTGCGACCGGGCGTGCCGCTGGTTTCGCGCACGTACTATTCGCCGTATCAGCGTCCGGGATGGGGATCGACGACGGTGTCGGCGCCGCGACCCGGTTTCCCGCCGGTCTATCGTCGCCCTGTCTATCCTGCGCCGCGCCCTGGTTATCCTGCGCCGTATCCTCGCCCTGGCTATCCAGCGGGCCAGCAGCCGCCGGTGTATCAACCGCCGCCGCGACCCGGTTATCCGCACGGACCGTCGTATCCGCAAGGGCCCGGACAGCATCAGCCGTGGCCGCAAGGACCAGGGCAGAACCTGCCGCCGGGACAGCCGCCGGTGCATCAGAGACCAGGCTGGGAAAATCGGCCCGG
>DAORGN010000109.1:0-16176 GCA_035340095.1 Pseudomonadota bacterium
GGGTTCGGAAAATGGTGCTTACGCCCGTTGGCAAGGAGAACGAGCCGGGATGACCGATGGGTCAAGCCGCGATCCCGAACCGGAGCAGCGAAAGGCGCCTGGGGGCAAAGAGCGTTTGCTGCTCTTGCCGGATGCGGATTTGCTCGGGCTGGCCACGGCGCTTGCGCAGTCTTCCGCCACGGGGGCGGTTTCGGCGGCACAGCTCCCCGTAGACATTTTGGACGGGATTCGGCAGCGGATTTTGCGTCCTGGGACGGTGCGCAGACCGCTGCATCCACTTTTGTCGGCATCCTGTCGCGTGACTGAAATGGAAGTCTCGGACTATCGAGAAAAAGCGCTCACCGTCGGGATTGTCGCGGATTGGGCGAGCGCGCAAGGGCTGCCGTCACGACATGTGTTGGCATTGGAACAAGCAGTCGATGAGCTGCTGTTAAATGCGCTGTATGACGCGCCGCGTGATGCGTCAGGCAGTCCACGCTATGCGTCGGTAAGTCCGGCGGATCGGGTCTTTTTGCGGGCGCTTGCGGGCGAATCGGCGCGGGTCCGTTTTGCTTCTGATGGGGTTCGAGTTGCCGTCGGTGTGGCCGATTTTTTGGGACACTTGCGGCGGAATACGGTGCTGGATTATTTGATCCGCTGTGCGACGGCGCAGGCGCGTCATGCAAGTCCGCTCGAACAGAAAAAATCAGGGGCCGGGGTCGGGCTGTTCCTGACGGCGATGGCGGCCAGCGAGCTGCTCTTTCGGCTGTGGCGGGGTCGTCTGACCGAGATTGTCTTTTGCCAATACCTCAGCAGGCCGCGGCCTCTGCGGGTGCTGCTTGTCGACGAACGACTGTAAGCGAGACGGTGGACGATGAGTGCGACGCTTCTTCATCCGGAACTTTTGGCCCGCTATGGCAGCCGGCCTTTGCCGCGCTACACAAGCTATCCGCCGGCCAACCTGTGGTCGGAACAGGATGATTCGCTTGCGCAGACGGCGCTGGCCTGCATTGGCCCGAGTCCGCTGTCGCTGTATGTGCACGTTCCGTTTTGTCGCAAGCTCTGTCTTTACTGCGGCTGCAACATGATGGTGACGCGCAGTCAGGACTTGGTTGCGCGCTATCTGCGAGCGCTCGATGCCGAGGTGGATCGCGTGGCCAAGCTTCTGCCTTCGCGTCCTGAAGTTGTGCAGGTTCACCTGGGCGGTGGGACGCCGACGTATCTTGATCCGGATCAGCTTTCGACGCTGTGGCAGACGCTGACGAGTCGTTTTCCGATGGCGCGTGGCATCGAAGCGTCGATCGAAATTCACCCGCCCGTCACCAGTCCTGATCAGCTTTCCCGTCTGGCCGAGCTGGGTTTTAACCGCGTGTCGATGGGTGTGCAGGACTTCGATAAGGTGGTGCAAAAGCGGATTAACCGGCCCCAGCCTTTTGAACAGACGCGGGATCTCGTCGAGCTTTCGCGCAAGCTCGGCTTTGTCAGCGTCAACTTGGACCTGATGTATGGGCTGCCTCTGCAATCGGTCGATCGCTTTGCCCACACACTTGATCGCGTGGCGGAGCTATTGCCCGACCGGCTGGCGCTGTTTGGTTATGCCCACATGCCGCAGCTTCGCAAACACCAAGCGGTGTTTCAGCGTGACGAGCTGCCCGACCAAAAGACCCGCGCGGCGCTGTTCGAGCTGGCGCTGTCTCGACTGCTTGCGCTCGGTTATGTCTATGTCGGGCTCGATCACTTTGTCTTGCCGGGTGACGAGCTGGTCGCGGCGCGGCAAAAAGGCGAGCTGCGCCGCAACTTCATGGGATACACGACCTGCAAGTCGAGCGACGTGCTGGCGTTTGGTCCGTCATCGATTTCGGAAGTCGGCAGCCACTATTTGCAAAATGAACGTGACGTGGTTCCGTACTGCGAGCGCATCGAACAAGGAACGCTGCCGATTGTGCGCGGCTACTCGCTGTGCCGTGACGATGTGATTCGGCGTGATCTGATCATGCAGCTTTTGTGCAACCTTGAAGTGCGGCTTCCTGAATTTTCCGTCC
Organism: Pseudomonadota bacterium; assembly: GCA_035340095.1. Lineage (GTDB taxonomy): Bacteria > Myxococcota_A > Polyangia > Palsa-1104 > JAEUJZ01 > JAEUKA01. Next base: position 2,022 of record DAORGN010000109.1, read on the forward strand.
GTCACGGTATCGACTTCGCCAGCTATTTTGCGCGCGAAATCGAAGCGCTCGTACCGCTGCAAAATGATGGGCTGTGCCGCCTTTCCGCCGACTCGCTGCGGATCGAACTGCCCGGTCAGCTCTTGCTTCGTACCGTCGCTGCGGTGTTTGATGCAACGCTCTCGCGTCCTGCGCCACGCCATCACGCGGCAGCGGTGTGACCGATTCCCAAACGATTCCCAAACGATTCCCAAACGATTCCCAAACGATTCCCAACACACCCAAAGGAACCGATACGATGCTCTGGATAAAAGCGCTCCACGTCATCATGGTCATCAGCTGGATGGCGGGTCTTTTGTACCTGTACCGTCTGTTTGTCTATCACGCGATGGAAACCGAAGAAGTCTGTCGCGAGCGCTTCAAGATCATGGAACGCAAGCTGCTGCGCGGAATTGCCCATCCGGCGGGTGCGATCAGCGTGATCACGGGTGTCACGATGCTGGTCATGAATCCGGGCTATCTAAAAATGCCGTGGATGCATGCCAAGCTGACGTTTGTCTTGGGGCTTCTGATAAGCCACGGCCAAGCGATGTATTACCGTCAGAAACTGATCGAAAATCCGACCGCGTACTCGCACAAAAAGTTTCGCCTGCTAAACGAAGTGCCGACGCTTCTGATGATCGGCATCGTGATCATGGTGATCGTAAGGCCATTTTAACGCGCCGTCTTCCGTCGCCCCGGCGTGATTTGCTGGGCTTGGGCTTTTCGCAAGTTGGCTGACTTGCGCTATACAAGCTTAGAACATGGCCAAGCGCAGTACCGACAAGAGCTCTCGCAGCGGGCTTTCCCTTCCGGGTCAGTCACGCCGCGCTGCCCACATCTATCGCATCGTTCGCACCGTCATCCTCCTGGCTCTTTTGGGAGTCTGTCTGTCGATGATCGCGGTGGGATCGATTTTCCTTTACTACACATCCGACCCGTCGCTGCCGACCATTGATACGATCTCGGACTACCATCCGAAAGTATCGACGCGGGTGCTGGCGTCGGACGGGCGTCTCATCGGTGAAATTTTCGAAGAGCGTCGCACCGTGGTCCCGCGTGAGCGGATTCCGCGCGTGATTGTCGATGCATTTGTCGATGCCGAAGATGCGCAGTTTTTTGAACACCACGGACTCAACTATGTCGGCATGGTGCGGGCCGTACTGCAAAGCCTGGTCCAAGCGCGGCATCTGCGCGGCGCATCGACGCTGACCCAGCAGCTTGTGAAGACGTATGTGCTGAAAAGCAACGAACGGAGTCTCAAGCGCAAAGTGCAGGAAATGTATCTTTCGCTGCGGCTGGAAAAGAAGCTGAGCAAAGAGGAAATCCTGTGGCTGTATCTGACCCAGATTTACTTTGGGCACGGTCGCTACGGCATCGAAGAAGCGGCGCGGTTTTATTTTGGCAAGTCAGTCACCGACGTAAATCCGGGTGAAGCGGCGCTTTTGGCATCGCTTCCCAAAGGTCCGGAAGAAATCTCGCCGCGTCGCAATCCGGAACGGGCCAAGCTGCGTCAGCGCTATGTCCTTTCGCAGATGGCGCGGTATCACCACATCTCGGATGCCGAAGCGCTCAAGTATGCGGAAGCGCCGATTCTGCTGACCGCCGAGCCGCAGCCCATGGGTCTGTTTGCACCGGAATATGTGGAAGAGGTCGAAAAGATCCTCGTCGAGAAATACGGTCAGGAAAAGCTTCCGTACCTGGGCCTGAATGTCCGCACCGCTTGCAATGTGGAAGTGCAGCGCGCGGCGCGGCTGGCGCTGGAACAGGGTCTTGTGCGCATTGATGAACGCAACGGCTACCGCAAGGGAGTCCGCAACCCAAGCGCAAGTGATCGCAAAAAACACCTGGAGGAACTCAAAAAGGAATTTCCTTCCGGGCCCCCGATGGGGCGGGTGGTCGAAGGCGTTGTGACCAAAGTTCTCGACGGAGAAAAGAACGGCGGCTGGGCGATGGTTGATCTGGGCGCGGTGGTTGGGAATCTGCCGCTTCCGCAAGTTGGGGACCGCTACAATCCCAAAGGAATCGCCGCCACCCAGCGCTATTCCGAAGGCGATGTTGTCAAAGTGCGAGTGGGTCGCATTGGCAAAGAAGGTCCGATGCTGGTGCTGGATGCCGGACCGCAAGGTGCCGTGGTGGTGATGGACCCCGAAACGCGGCAAGTGATGGCGATGATCGGCGGCTATGGGTATCTGCGCGGCAGCTTCAACCGCGTACTGCGGGCCAAGCGACAGCCCGGATCGGCGTTCAAACCGTTTGTTTTTGCGACGGCCTTTGAGTCCCGGCGCTACACCGCGGCGAGCGTGCTAAATGACTCGCCACAGGTCTACGATCTGCCGGATTTGAAAGCGTGGGCACCGAAGAACGCGGGCGCGCACAACACAACCTTTATGGGTCCGGTGCGGCTGCGGATTGCGCTGGCCCAGTCGCTCAACACCGTGGCATCGCAGCTTATGTACGACTTGAAACCGCCGCCGGTGGCCGCGATGGCCAAGTCGCTGGGAATCGAGTCCCCGCTCGAAGAAACCTATGCGCTGGCGCTTGGTGCGTCGGTGGTGACACCGCTGGAACTGACCAATGCCTATGCGACGCTGGCGGCGAAAGGTCGGCGCGGCGATCCGCTGTGGATTTTGCAAGTGGGGACGGAACCGCCGCAGCAAAGTGATCTGCACCAAGCGGTGACACCGGATCTGGCGTTCCTTTTGAGCCATGTGATGCAGAGCGTGATCGAAGAAGGAACCGCGGTAGGAATCAAAGGCAAGCTGCGGCGACCGGCGGCAGGAAAGACCGGAACGACCAACGCCAACCGCGATGCCTGGTTTGTCGGTTACACCCCTGATGTCGTCGCTGGCGTGTGGGTTGGTTTTGATGACTCGCGATCACTTGGGGAAAAGGAACAGGGGGCGCGATCGGCGCTGCCGATTTGGCTGGATGTGATGCAGGTGGCGGTCAAAGACAAGCGGGTGCAAAACTTTGTCCAGCCCGCTTCTGTGGTCATCCAGAACATCGATCCGGTGTCCGGCAAGCTTCCCGCGCCCGGTGCCCCAAGCATCGAAGAAGTCTTTTTGGCCGGAACAGAGCCCACCGAACAAGCGCCCGCCCCCGGTGAAACCAGCGCCGCAACCTGGAACATGAACCAGGACTAACCGACGTGTTTCCGTCCAGATCCGATTCCTACGCCCGCTTGTTGCCTCGCTGACACAGTCCGAGTTGTTACGCTGTTGACACAATGGGAATGTCACCCAATTGACACAATCTGGAATGTCACCCAATTGACACAATCTCGTCACGGACTTGCCCCAAGCGATCGATTCCTGATGCCTATACTTCGAGCCAAACAACGTGGCTCGCATACACATGGCATGGAAAAAACGGACGCAGCGTCGGGCTCTGACAATTTCAAGTGGTCTTCTGCCGCTGCTTATGGGCATTCCATCAGCGGTTTGGTCGGCTCCACAAGATCCACCGGCATCCGCGCAGGTGCAGGCACCGTCAGGAACAGAGACTCCGAAACCGGCTCCGCAACCGACTCCGCAACCGACTCCTAGTCCGACTCCGCAACCGACTCCGCATCCCGTGGCGCCACCCGTTGGGACTCCTTCGGCCAGCGCGGTGGGTGATGTTCCGCCTGCTTCCGTCGTCTCTCCACAAGCGCCGGAACCGACCCCCAAAGAAGCAGAGGCCAAGGCCAAAGTCAGCGGTCGTGTCGTCGAAAAAGCCACCGGAGACGGTATTTATGATCTCACGGTGCAGGTTGTGGGAAGTGAACTGTCGACGACCACGAATGAAAAGGGAGAGTTTACGCTTTCGCTTGAGGCGGGTTCCCATTCGCTGGAGTTTGTATCGGAGTTTTACGACCGCCAGCGCATTTCGATCACTGTGCCCAGCAGTGGGGACTTGGTTCTGACAGCGCCCGTCGCCATGAAGCTGAGCGGCACCCAAGCCGAAGTGACTGCCGAAACCGTGGTGATTCGCGAACCGGATCTGAAAGGGGCCGCGGCGCAGCTTCAGAGCCGTCGGGAAGCCACCACGGTGACCGATTCTGTGAGCAGCGAAGACATCAAAAAATCAGCTGATAGCAGCGCTTCCCAAGTCGCAAGTCGTGTTGTCGGTGCCACCGTGGTCGGGGATCGCTTTGTCTATGTGCGCGGCCTGGGTGAACGGTATTCGAGCACGCTTTTGCATGGTCTGCCTCTGCCAAGTCCGGAACCGGAGCAGCACGCGGTTCCGTTCGACATTTTCCCGGCGGCGCTTCTGTCGAGCCTGAGTGTTGTAAAAACCGCAACCCCGGACTTGCCTGCCGACTTTGCCGGTGGTTCGGTGGAAATCGCGCTGCAAGAGTTCCCTACCCAGCGCGTTGCTCACGTCGGTTTGGGAATCGGTGGGAATCTGCAAACGGTGTTTCAGCCGATGCTGACGCAGCACGGTGGGAAGACGGATTTTCTCGGGTTTGACGACGGATCGCGGGCGATTCCGGCAGGCAAGCTGAGCGGCGCAGAGCTGGGCCGGGCGTTTTCCAACAACTGGTCCCCGTATCGCCAGACCCGCGGATCGGGAAACTATTCGCTGTCGGCTTCCTTTGGCGATCGCGCGGAAGTGGCCGGCAAGCGAATTGGGTATCTGTTTGCGCTTCATTACAGCACCGACACCCAAACGCGCGCCGAAGAACTGCAAGTGCTGAACTTGGTCGACACCGCGCAGGGGCCCAAGCTAAGTCCTCTTGTCCGGTTTGGCAGCGACGAGGGGGCATTCGATCAGGGAAGCGGAAGGTATTCTGTCCGGACCACTTCCGGCGTCAACTGGGGCGCGCTGGGAACGGTGGCGATGCAGCTTTCTGCGCTGCATCGGATTTCGCTGACCGGACTGTTTTCGCAGACCTCGGACAGTGAATCGCGCATCTACCAAGGCTTTAGCCAAGAGCAGTTTTCGGATGTCTGGAACAGCCGCTTGCGTTTCATCGCGCGCAGCTTGGGACTTGTGCAGTTGCGTGGTACACACCACTTCGAACCGGGGCAGCGCAGTCCGTCCGATCTCGATTGGGCGGTGAGCTATTCGGCGGCGATGCGCGACGAGCCAGACAACCGCGAAGTGACGTATCTGCGCAAAGACGACGGACTGTTTCACTTCACACCCAAAGGGCAGAGCGGTCAGCGTTTCTTTGCCCATAACTTGGAACATCAAGTCGCGGCGCGGATCGATTTTTCGCAGAGCTTTCGGCAGTGGAAAGGACTGCAATCGGCGTTCAAAGTCGGCGCGGCGGCGCGGGTGCGGCTGCGTGACTTTTCCGCGCGGCGCTTCAAGTTTGGCTTTGGCGGACTCGGTGACATCGACGATACGGCGGCTCCTTCTGACATCTTTTCATCCGAACATTTGGGCAGCGCGGTCGATGTGCGCGAAAACACCAACACCGCAGACAAGTACAGCGCGCGGCAAGGTGTCTATGCGGCCTATGGTCGTGTCGATCTGCCGCTCGGCAGCAGTGTGAGTCTGTCTGGCGGACTCCGTTTCGAAGCGGCGCAGCAGCGGCTGTATTCCTTTGATCCACAAAACGCGGATCAGCCGATTGCGGTGGCACTGGATACTTACGATCCGCTGCCGTCTTTGAACTTGGTGGTGAAGCTCTCTGCGAAGATGAACTTGCGCGCAGCAGCGTCGATGACCGTCGCACGTCCAGAATTCCGGGAGCTGGCTCCGTTTCAGTTTACCGACTTCTTTGGGGGCGAGCTGGTGCAAGGAAATCCGTCGCTTCAGCGAACCCGAATCGGCAGCGCCGATCTGCGCTGGGAGTGGTTTTTGGGCGGCGCCGATGTGATCGCTCTGTCGGCTTACGGAAAGTACTTTGATGCACCGATCGAGACGACGATCAGCGCAGGCGGCAACCTGATCCGCAGCTTCGCCAATGCACGCGCGGCGTATAACTTTGGTGGGGAACTGGAAGTCCGCAAAGAGCTTGCAATCGGCGAAAGGGGTCTGCGCGGAGTGTCTTTGGGAGGCAACTTCACGCTGCTCTATTCGCGGGTTGATCTCGACGGTGTGGCTGGCCAACAGACCAGCAAAGTGCGTCCGCTGCAAGGGCAGTCACCCTATGTCGTAAACCTGTTTGCAGAGTTCGATCGCGCGGAGTGGGGCACCCAGCTTCGCGTTCTTTACAACGTGTTTGGCGAGCGGATCGATCAAGTCGGTGCGTTTGGTCTGCCGGACAAGTTCGAGCAGCCACGCCATCAGCTTGATGTGACGCTGTCGCAGCGCATAGGTCGCGGTTTTTCGCTGCGGCTGTCGGCCAAAAACTTGATCAATTCCCCTGTCCAGATCGTCCAGCGCGGCACGCTGCCGCAAGCCGGAAACCCCGACGGACAGAAGGTGGAAGAAACCACCCTGCGCTACACCACCGGGCAGACCCTGAGTCTGTCACTTTCCTATGACCTGTAAGGCCAAAAAGGAGACATGTAAAATGCTTCATATTTCAACGACAAAGCGCTCACTTGGACTGTGGGCTTCGGCGCTCTGTTTGCTTGCGGCGTGTGATGACAGCCTGGTGACTCCCAATCCCGATCCGGCGTCAGTCACGATGCCGACGTGCGGTGGGATGCCGGCGGAAGTGCTCAGCGGCACCATCACGCAGAACAAGACACTGACCGCGGACAAGCGCTGGCTGCTGTCTGGACAGGTCAAAGTCACCCAAAAAGCGACGCTGACCATCGAACCCGGCACCACCGTGTGCGGCGACGCGACCGATCCGCAAAAGGTCAGCTTTCTGAACATTGATCAAGACGCCAAGCTGGTTGCGGATGGCAGCCGCGAAAAACCAATCGTATTTACGTCGAGCCGCAAGCCCGGTGAACGTCGCACGAGCGACTGGGGTGGCGTGGTGCTTCGTGGTCGCGCCCCTATCAACCTGCCGCCAGGGGATGCAAGTGCGTGCGGCAGCCTGGAAGGAAACGCCGGTTCGTATGGTCCCTGCGGAACGCTGCGCAGCGACGATTCAAGTGGTGTACTGCGTTACGTGCGGATCGAGTTTGCTGGTCGGGAAGTTGCACCAGACAACGAACTCAACGGGCTGACGCTGGGGGGCGTCGGCAGCGGCACAGTGATCGATTACGTGCAGGTTCACCGCGGATCGGACGATGCATTCGAGTTCTTCGGCGGCACCGTCAATGTTCGTCACCTGGTCGCGACGGGCGCGCTCGACGATTCGTTTGACTGGGATCAGGGCTATTCTGGAAAAGGTCAGTTTCTGGTCTCGCAGCAGATCCTGGCCGACGGCAACAACGGGATCGAAGCCGACAACAACCGCGACAACAACTCGCTTATGCCGCGATCTTCGCCGGTGTTTTCGAACGTGACACTGATCGGTACGGGCGCCGGCAGCAGTCCCAAAGGCGAAAAGCGCTTGGGCATGACGCTGCGCCAAGGCACCGACGGCATCATCCAAAACGTGATCGTCCTGGGCTTTACCGAAATGGGCGTGACGATGACCCAGGACAGCACCTGCACCGAGCTGGCGTCGGGGAAACTGACGGTGACGGCGGGCATTTTCTTTGACAACGGGCGCGACGCAACTGCAAACCTTTCGTCGGTGACGACGCCTTGTGATGTGGCGGCGGCGCTGCGCAAGAGCGGCAATCGTGAAGTCAATCCGCAGCTGCGACGACCCTATGCGCAAGGAAGCAGCGCGCCGGATTTCCGTCCACAGACCAGCTCGCCGGCGCTCACCGACGCAGCGCAGCAGCCGACGGACGCTTTCTTCACGGCGGCACCGTATCTGGGGGCGTTTGGTCCTGCCGACGGGGATGACTGGACGCAGGGCTGGACTTCATTCCCCGAAAACTAACCGCAAAACCTCCGCAGGCGGCTGCGCGGGCGCGTTTGTGCGGCATTCATTGCTTCCAAATTCTGGAAGCTAGATTCCAGAATATGAATGACGCAATCGGCTTGCAGCGACGCAGATCGGCGGGCCTCTCCTGCGCCGCGAGGTTTCCTGTACTACAGCTTGTACCCAAGACGCTTTGTGATATGGTCCGCGCGCCATGCAGATCCTGAAGGCCCGCTTTCACAATCGCGAGGAGTTTAACGAGGTCTATCACCGTGACCTTCCTAACGGCGGAATGTTCGTTGCGACGACAACACCGCTGTCAGAAAGAGATCCCGTGGTGGTGGAGCTGTTCGTAAAAGGACTCCCTGGAAAAGTCTTGCTCCGCGGCGAGGTCAAGTCGTGGCGTCCGGCGCTGCCCCGTCTGCGCGTGCGCGCTGGAGCTCTCGTCGAGTTTCTGTCGGATGAATCCGAAAAGAAGGACTTCATGCTGGCGGCGCTGTCGGGCCAAGTGGTGGCACGCAAGCGGCGGCATCCTCGTCTGCCGGTGACAATTCCGGTGACGTTCCATCGCGAAGGCGCGCTCGACAGCCTGCCCGGCGAGCTGCTCGAAATTTCCCTTGGTGGTGCGTTTCTGCGCAGCGACCAGGATCTGCCGGCGGTCGGTGACGACGTGGTGGTAGATGTACTGCTTCCCGGTGGTGCGGTTCCTGTACCACTGCAAGGCAAAGTCGCCACCAAGAACGAATCGGGCGTGGGTCTGAAGTTTGTCTACCGCGATGGCGGTGGTTCCCGTCGGATTCGCGAGCTGATTCGTCGTCTCAAAGCATCGTAAGCGCTGTTTCCTCGTGTGCCGAAAGTGCGCCTTTCTGCGCGCAAGCGGTGCGTCGTCCCCTCCGTGATTACCGTCTGAATCGTCGAATTTCCCGTCGAAACGCGAGCGGATGATCGATTACTATCGATCCGCGGTTTCCGTCCGATTCCGCTCCAAAGGCATGCGTGCAAACGATATTGATGTCGCGAAGCTGCTGCGCTTCGTTCCTGAAAAGGGGCAGCTTCTGCTTGGGAATGAGCGATTTTTGTTGTTTCGGCAGGATGCGTTTGGCGCGCTGCGCAAACTGCTTTACGAACAGCTCGGTCCAGAGCTGGCACCGGCGCTGCTTTCGCAGTTTGGCTACCGCTGCGGAATCGGTGATTATGAGTCGCTGACTTCGCAGTATAGCTGGGATTCCGAAGTGGATCGGCTGTCCGCTGGGCCGACGATGCACTGCTGGGAAGGGCTCGTGCGGGCAACCCCGACGGCGCTTTCATATGATCGGGCCCGGAACCAGTTCGAAATGTCGGGTGTGTGGGAAAGCTCGTATGAAGCCGAGCTGCACATTCAGCTTTTTGGCAAGAGCTCGGGGCCGGTTTGTCACACCTTGACCGGCTATGCCAGCGGCTGGGCGACGGCGTTTTTTGGGGCCCCGGTGCTGGCGATCGAACCGACTTGCGTGGCGCGTGGCGATGCGAGCTGTTCATTCCTTCTGCGCACGCCAGATGCGTTTGGTCCCGAGGCTGATTCGTGGAAAAAGAACCTGCACTTTCAGCATGCCTCGCTGTTTGAAGTGTCGCGACAGCTGGCCGAACAGATCGCAACCGTGCAGCGGCAAGACGCGCTCATCCGACGTTTGTCGACGCCCGTTCTGGAAGTTTGGAAAGATGTGCTGGCGGTTCCGATTGTCGGCGCGATCGACGAAATTCGAAGCCACGTTCTGTTGGAATCGGTGCTGACCGCGGTGTCGCAGCGTGCCGCTCGCTGCGTGATCCTCGATATCACCGGCGTCGATGTGGTGGATGCCGAGTCCGCCAGCTATCTGGTCAAGGTGGCGCGGGCGGCACAGCTTCTGGGGACGTACTGCGTGCTGACGGGGATTTCGTCCGCGGTCGCGACCAAGCTGGTGGAAACCGGGGCGGATCTAAGCGGCGTCAAGACGCTGCGCTCGCTCAGCGATGGAATTCAAGCTTGTCTGCGTATTTTGGAAAACGGCGTCAAAGCCCGTCGGTAAGCCGGACCTAACGCGGATCGGTATCGTCGGGGGGCAGCAGTTTGGCGGCCAGCGCGTTGGCTTCGTCGTGGCGACCGAGCCCGTGCAGCACCTGCAAGCGCAAAAGTTCAATCCGGCGCTGCGGATCTTCGGGTTCCGACTGGCGATCGGCGGGGCGCAGCGTCGCTTCGGCGCGTGCCAGCGCCGAGAGCGCATCGTCAAGGCGTCCAAGCTGATACAGCAGCACTGCCTGCGATAGGTGGGCGTCGGATGCTTCGGGTTCCTCGGCGATAAGCTCAGCGAGCACTTGCAGCGCCATGTCGCTGTGACCCAAGACGTGAAGCAGGCTGGCGCGCTCAAATGCAAAGCTGCGCGACGAAAACGCCATACCGGGCACGCAAGCGAGCAGATCCTCGGCTTCGGAATAGATGAAACCGCCCGGATGTTGCTGTCGCTGTTCCGCAGTGTGCAAAAACGCCCGTCGGGCACCTTCGCGGTCGCCTATCGAAAGCAGCGCGTGACCACAGGCATAGGCCGCAGGCCACAAAGACGGCAGCGACGAGACGGCGGCTTCGAGTGGCGCGATCGCTTGATCGGGACGACCGCGGCTTAATCGGCACAGACCATCGGCGAGCAGCAAGAGTGGTCGATAGCTGCCCAGATGCGGAGCGAGCGAATCGGCGATCTCTTCGGCGGCGCGCTGCTTGTCGGCGGCGATCAGCCGGCGCAGATTTGCCGTCGCTCGCGACACCGACAAGAGCGGAATTTCTTCGGGCAAAGACGACTTGAGCGCGTCCGATAGCGACTGAAGCGCGTGCAAGTCGATGCCTTGCCGTCGTCCAAGCGCCAGCGCGGTGCGCACGTCGACGAACGCCGACACGATGCCGCCCGCCTGCTGCGTCGCCAGCGCACGCAGATAATACAGCTGCGGCTGGTCGACAAGCGCATCGGCAAGCTGTTCGAGCAGCGTCAGCGCATCTGCCGTCCGGCCTAGCGAAAGAAGCTGCTCGGCCCGCGCAAAAAGCTCCTGCTCCGACGGTGGTTCGTTCTGTATAGGGTTGTCTGCGTTACTCATGACACGAAGCTGGGACAGATAGTGTACCATCCGCCGCGCTTTCGACTAAAACCTCCAAGGAGTTCGTCGGACATGACCCCTTTGGCCCCCTCGCTCGATACGCTCCAGATTCTTGCTCGTCGGATTCGTCGCTATTCGATCCTGGCCACCACCAAGGCGGGATCGGGGCACCCTTCGTCGTCGATTTCGGCGGCAGAGCTTATGACGGCGCTGTTTTTTACGGCGCTGCGCTATGACTTTTCCGATCCCAAGCGGCTCGACAATGATCGCTTCGTGCTCTCGAAGGGGCATGCGGCGCCGGTGCTGTATGCGGCGTGGGCGGCGGCGGGGCTTATCAGCGAAGCGGATCTTCTGTCGCTGCGACGGCTCGATAGCATCTATGAAGGCCATCCGACGCCGCGGATTCCGTGGATCGATGTCGCGACGGGATCGCTTGGCCAAGGTCTGCCCAATGCGATCGGAATGGCGGCATTTTTGAAGAATGTCGTTGGCTCGCCGGCCCGTGTGTGGGCGCTGTGTGGCGACGGAGAAATGGCGGAAGGATCGAACTGGGAAGCAGCGCCTATCGCGGCGGAACTCGGTCTTTCCAACTTGACGGCGATCGTTGATGTGAACCGGCTCGAACAGAGCGTCGCGACGCGGCTCGGCTGGGACATGGATCGCTACGCTTCGCAGTTTGAGGTGTTCGGCTGGGAAACGCTGGTGATCGACGGACAAGACCTGCCGGCGTGCGTGCGGGCGATGGCCCATGCCAGCCACAGCGGCGGCAGTCGTCCGCTGGCGATCTTGGCGCGGACCCAAAAGGGCGCCGGGGTGTCGTTTATGGCCGATCACGACGGCTGGCACGGCAAGCCGATGGACGAAGCGCATGCGACGCGCGCGCTCGCCGAGCTGGGCGCAGACGATCCCAGCGTCATCGGCAAGATTGCCAAACCGAGCGGGACGCCGCGACGGGCACCACATCTGGAACGCGGACTTACCGACGTGGCGGCGCTGTCTTTCCCGGCGGACAAGACGATCGCGACGCGCAAGGCGTTTGGCGAAGCGCTGAAGCGACTGGGGGATCAGAATCCGTCGGTGATGGTGCTTGATGCCGATGTGAAAAATTCGACGTTTACCGAGCAGTTTGAAAAAGCGCACCCCGATCGCTTTGTGCAGTGCTTCATCGCCGAACAAGCGATGGTCGGGCTCGCGGCGGGCGCTGGTGCAATTTCTGCCGTGCCGTGGGTGGCGACGTTTGCGGCGTTCTTGTCGCGCGCCTATGACCAGATTCGGATGGCGGCGCTGTCGTCGTCCAATCTCAAAGTCTGCGGCTCGCACGCGGGCGTCAGCATCGGCGAAGACGGCGCAAGCCAAATGGGTCTGGAAGACCTGGCGATGTTCCGCGCCGTGCATGGATCGACGGTGGTGTATCCTGCGGACCCTTACGCAACGGTTGCGCTCGTCGATGCGCTGTCGGCGATGCATGGCGTGGCGTATCTGCGAGCGACGCGCGGCGCGACCCCTGTGCTGTACAGCCCGACGGAAAAATTCCCGATCGGCGGCAGCAAGACGCTGCGGCAGAGCGCTTCCGATGTCTGCGTGGTCGTCGCGGCGGGAATTACGCTACACGAAGCGATCAAAGCGGCGGATCAGCTCCAGTCGGAAGGCATCGCGATTCGCGTCGTCGATGCGTACTCAGTCAAGCCGATCGATGCCGATGGACTGCGCGCAGCGGCACAGGCCGGCCAAAACCGCGTCATTGTCGTCGAAGATCACTGGATCGAAGGTGGTCTCGGCGATGCGGTGCTCGAAGTGTTTGCTGAAAGTGGCTCGGTCCGGGTGCGCAAGCTGGCCGTCTGTGAACTGCCGCACTCGGGCAAGCCCGAGGAACTGCTCGATCTGTACGGTCTGTCGGCGCGCAAGATTGCGCAAGCGGTGCGGGCGTTCTGCAAGTGAGCGACGTGACCAATGCGGCGCGGGCTGCGCTTTCCGAATATGTTGCGCTCGAGGGCGTGCCGCTTGCGCCGCAGCTTGCGTCCCCACAGCTTGTCCGTCCGCTGGGCGATGGCCTGATCAACGAGACGTTTCTCGTCGAGCTGGCCGCGCCTGCGGGCCCTGTGCGGGCGGTGCTTCAGCGCGTCAATCCGCTGTTCGGGATCGCCGTCCACGACGACATCGAAGCGATCACCACGCACCTTGCGCACAAGGGTCTGCCGACGCCACGCCTTCTGCGGACGCGGCAAGGCGCGCTCGCTGTCGATCGGGGAAACGACGGTGTCTGGCGGCTGCTTTCCTACGTGGCGGGACATTCCTTTTCGCAAATGACCCCGCAGCTTGCGATGCCAGCCGGAGAACTGGTCGCGCGCTTTCATTCCGCGGTCGCGGATCTGGACCACCGCTTTCACTTTGTCCGCAGCGGTGCGCACGACTTTGCCAAGCACTTGCGAAACTTGCGTGCGGCCTGTGAACACGCTGCGCAAAAAGACACCACACCTGCCGCGTTCTTTCCGCTCGCGGATGCCATCTTCGCGCTGGCGGACACGATTCCTGCGGATGTGCCGGGGCCGCTGCGGATCTGTCACGGCGATCTGAAGATCAACAACCTGCGCTTTTCCGACGATGGCCGCGGAATCTGTCTGCTCGATCTGGATACGCTGGCCAGTCTGCGGCTGGGACTTGAACTGGGTGATGCACTACGTTCCTGGTGCAGTCCGCTCGGCGAAGATCGCAGCGATGCGTATTTTGACACCGGACTGTTGGACGCGGTGCTGCGCGGTTATGCGGGCTGTGCCAAACAGTTTGTCACGGTGGAAGAACGCGAGTTTCTTGTCACCGGGACGCTGCGCATTGCGGTCCAGTTGGCGGCGCGCTTTGCAGCCGATGTCGTAAACCAAAGCTACTTCCGCTTTGATCCCACCCGCTTTGCCAGCCGCGCTGCACACAACTTGGTGCGCGCGCAAGGCCAGCTTTCCCTGGCGCACAGCCTTGTTGCGCAAAAATCCGTCGCTGAATCCTTGGTCTGCCGCGCGTTTTCCTAAACGGCCTACACCGCGGACGGACAGGGATTGGTGGCTGGCGAAATGGTGATCGTAAGCTCTGCATCCAGATCAGGAGTCTGCCAAATAAGAAGCTCTTTGGATGCTTCATATTGGTAGGTTCCTTCCGATAGCTCGACAGAAAAACCGTCCGGATATTGATAGCGCGGCACGAAGAGCTCGGTGTGGGCCTGCACCGTTTTGTCAC
>DAORGN010000110.1:0-16176 GCA_035340095.1 Pseudomonadota bacterium
ATTTCTGTTTTGTGTTGATCAGTTGGAGCCGTCCATGAGTACGAGTACATCTGAAGAAAGACTCCTTCTGGAGTATCTCCAGCAGCGACATGGGCTCCGCATGGAGCAAGCGGAGCAACATCATCGAGCGTGGCAAAACCTGGATTCAGATGGAAAACGAGCGCCGCGTCCATTTGCTGATTTTCTCGTTGAAAAACAGCTTCTGGATCGGGTCACTGCGAAGACCCTGAAAGCCATGCGGATGGGCTACCTAAGCGCTTCCGATGCCGAAATGCGAAGCACGCTTGGACTCACTGCAGCACCAGAAACAAAAGTGGCCCAGGCCCCCCAAGTGGAAAAACAGGAGTCTCCTGTCGTTCCAAAGGAAGCGCCGGTACTACCAAGGGACACGCCTGGCGCGAAAGCGGAGGTGGCCGTCCCTGCGGCACAGAGCCGATCAGCGATCCCTGATGTCAGCATTCCCTTGGTTCGATCGGATGCAGAGATTCCTGCGATCGAGATTGTTGCCAGTACATCGCAGGATACAAAGGCACTGCGCGCGGAACATGTGCCGGAGAATCGTCCCAGTCCAGACCATCCGGAAAGCTCCCGGCTCCAAGTCGGTCAGTCGCTCGGACGCTACGATCTGGAAGAAGTGTTAGGGGAGGGGAGTACGGCGGTCATTTACCGCTCCTATCACAAACTGCTGCAGATGCCCGTTGCCATCAAACGATTCAAACCCGCTGTGCTTTCTCGTCGGATGGGCAGCCGCGAGCGGATTGTGCAGGAAGGTCGCTTGATGGTCCGAATGGATCATCCCAACATCGTTCGGGTGCTCGACATTGATGAATCCGACGGCGTTCCCTACATTGTTTTCGAGTATGTCAGCGAGCTAAGCCTGCAGGCGTTGATCGACAACATCGGGCGTCTTTCATCTGAACGGCTTGCCCAGATTGGCGCGCAGGTTGCTGCTGCACTTTCCGCTGCAAGCTCCGCTGGACTTCTGCACCGTGACGTCAAGCCGGAAAATATCTTGGTGCGCAAAGACGGTCTGATCAAGCTTGCCGACTTTGGCATCGCGACGTATCTGCTTCCTGATGGAACCACCGTCGACGAGCTGGCGCGCGCGGGGCTCATCAGTGGCACTCCGCAGTACATTTCACCGGAGCAGATATCTACGCCTGCACAGATCGATTTTCGGGCCGATATTTACAGTCTGGGGGCGACGCTTTATCACGCCGCGACCGGACATCCGCCGTTTGATTTCAGTACGCTTGATGAGCTGTTGAATGCCCATCTCGCGATGGCGCCGCTGCCGCTGGCTTCGTTGGTTCCGGGCATTGATGCGGAACTGGCGCAGCTCATCGCGCAGATGATGCAAAAACGACCTGAAGACAGACCGCAGTCTCTTACCGAGCTAAGTGAGAAGTTTGAGCGAATCGCCGACCGAGTCTTGCATTCCGAAAGTGTGCATCGAAAAAACGTCATCGCCACGCAGTCCAGCTCCCATCCTGTGATTGCAGTGGACGGCGCAGCTTCGACGCAGGTCGGTCGCGCGGTCGAAAGCACTGTGGTTCATGAAGAGAAACCGTCGCTGAAGAACCGAAATTCGGCTCCCTTTGTGGTGGACTTGTCAGTCCTTTGGGGGCGGAACATTGCGATCCCGCTGATCCTGCTTGTCTGCGTGCTGGGGATTGCGCTTGTGCTGTGGTTCGCTGTTGTTCGATAGGGAAGGTGAAAAGACATGCAGCGCGTTTCTGTCTCGTCGATTCTGTCTGCGCTTCAGCAGGACTGCGCATCATTCCTACGAGATTCCTCGTACACCCCGGTGCCGATTCCTGCGCATTTTTCTGAAATGAAAGGAACGCTCCGCGGAGAAAACATCACGCTGAACACGCGGCGCTTCCTGGGCCACCACTATCGGTCGATCACGATGGCGTGGATCGTGCGAGATTCCGATGGTTCGGTATGTTCACTGACGGTGATTGGACTCCCAACGCAGGACTCGGGCGCCCCGATTCTGGGTGTCGATTTGATTGGCTTGGGCGGATCGCTCTCACTTGTCGCCATCGACCTGGCACCCACCGATGATGCGACATATTCCGAACGAAGCATGCCGCGTCTGCGGTCACTCCACAGCATGACAGACGATTCGGTGGTGCATCGGAAGCGACCCGAGTTCTGCCAAGATACGTTTTCTCCGCTGGCCCTGATCTGCGCAGGAAAACCCGGACACGAAGCGCAGTTGCAGTCGGCATGCGCGACGTTTCTGTCAATGGAGCTGGACGCCAGAAAGCAAACCAGTCCGTTTGTTGTGTTGCCTGCCGAGCGGGCCGATTCTGCCGCATCCAAACAGCGAGCTTGGCTGCTGAGTGAAAGGAAAAACAGAAAAGAGGCAAAATATATGTCTCTTATGTTCGGGGAAGACCTGGCTGCGGACTATCTGTACAACTTCCTGTTTGAGGTTCCCAGTGTGTAATCCATCCATAGGTGCTACTGAACCGCTGTCTGTAAGGCTTCGGACTGGTACCCGGAAAGTGCATCGTTCCGTCGAAAAAGTTCAATTCATTCGATCATTTCTCAAGGGAATGCTGCACCGGGAAAGCTACTTGCAGTATCTGCGTGATCTGTACGTTGTGTATTCCGCGCTGGAACAGCAGCTTTCGTTTCACAATCGGAATCCGAAGCTGTCTGCGCTGTTTCTTCCGGCGCTTTTTCGATCGGCAGCGCTGCGGCGCGATCTGATCTGTCTCGCTGGTCCCGACTTTGAGCGCCGCATTTCCCCATCCCCTGTGGCAATCGAGTACGCGCGTGCGCTCGTCCGCTTGTCCCATACCCAGCCCTACCTGCTGTCTGCACATGCGTACACCCGCTACCTTGGCGACTTGTCGGGTGGACAGGTGCTTCACAAGATGGCGCAGCTAGGGCTTGGGATATCCGGGCCGGAAGGTCTTTCGTTTTATCAATTTCCACTTGTGTCCGACGTGCCTGCCATGCGCGTGATGTATCGTCAGCAGCTCGATCTGTTGCCTCTTTCGGGCGATGAAATGACAGCGATTGTGGACGAAGCGTGTCGTGCGTTTGCATGGAACCAATCGCTGCTCGTGCAGCTTCCTGTGCCCGCGGTTCGGTTTTCGGAAACACCGCGCTTCGTTGCGCAAGCAATACAGAATGCAGGGTAAAATGGGCTTTGCCCATCATGTCGCCTGCGTCAGTGCCCATCCCGGATAACGCCAGCCAAGCTGCCGTCGGTGAAGGAACCGAACTGGGACGCTATCGGCTGATCCGAAAGCTGGGCGAAGGCGGCATGGGGGTCGTCTACGAAGCCGAGCATCGCGAGCTTGGTCGCAAGGTTGCCATCAAAGTTCTGCGCACCGGAACCACAAGCAGCGACATTCAGGCTGCCCGCTTCCAGCGCGAAGCAGAGCTTGTGTCACGCATCGGTCATCCAAACATCGTTGAAATCTACGACTTTGGTCGCACTTCAGACGGCAATTTATACTTTGTGATGGAGCTTCTGCACGGCGAGTCTTTGCGCAGCCGGCTGCGTACTCGACCGCTTTCTGATCAGGAAATCGCCGAGATTTTTGCACCGCTGCTGTCTGCCATCGCTGCTGCCCACAGCCAAGGAATCGTTCACAGAGACCTGAAACCCGACAACGTGATGTTGGGGGATGCGGGGGTGAAGCTGCTGGACTTTGGGGTGGCGAAGAATCTGAGCCAGCAAGGTGCGGACATGACGACGGTGAGTGGGGCACTGCTGGGAACGCCGGCGTATATGGCGCCGGAACAGATTCGGCATTCCTCACATGTGGATGCACGGGCGGACATTTATGCCGCAGCGGTGATGCTGTATGAAGCCCTGACCGGACAAAGGCCGTTTGTGGGCAATGCGATAGAGCTGCTGTCAAAACAACTGTTTGAATCGGTGGTGCCGCCGTCGGAAGTTGCGCGCCAGCAGCGCATCGACAGGCCCAACATCGACTGGCCGACGATGGACCGCATTGTGTTGCGAGGGCTCTGCAAGGAACCGGAAGGCCGCTATCCCGAAGTCGGTACGTTCCTGCATGAACTTCAGACGGCCTGGCCGCGGGTGGAAGTTCCGGATCTGTCGGGGAAGCACTCGCTTGGCGAGACAGCCGCGAGTGGGAACTCGATTCCGGAAGACCATCGGTCGTCGTGGCTTCAGCGGCTTCAAATGGTGCGGCTGGTCGCGCTGGGCGCTGTGTTGGCGCTGCTGGGAGCGGGTCTGCTGTGGCGGCTTCTGCGGAATCCCATGCCTTCGCAGAAACCGTCCATGCAGGTGCAGGCGCAGTCGCCCACCGATTCCGAACATTCGCCGGCAGAGCGGGCGCAGCAGCGGATTTTGGCGGCGCTGGCAGGACCGCGTGAAGAACGGCGGGCGCTGGCACTGGCGATGGCCGACGTCGGTGGATCGGCGCTGCATGACCGGCTTTTGCAGCTTCTGCGTGACCCAGAACCGGCGGTGGCGAAAGCGGCGCTGCAAGCGGCGGGATCCTATGGGGTGGCGGTGGACCCGGCGATGATTGCCGCACTCAAACAGCTTGGCGAACAAGCGGGTGGGGCGCTTGGCGTCGATGCGATGACGGCCCGCTTGGGGCTCGGTGACACGACGGTGGTGGCGGGACTCTCTGCTGCGGTGGCGAAGCCGTCGCTGGATGTCGAGGTGCGGCTGCGGGCCCAGTTGGCGCTTGTGCAAGCGGGGGCGCTCAAGCCTTCGGCGCTGCGCGCGGCGGTTCTCCAGTCGGTCGAGCAAGGCGGTCTGCGTCCGACGCTGTATCGCCGAGCCCTGCGCGAGCTGTTGCGGCTGAAAGATCCGGGCACGGTGAAGCGGCTCGACCGCGCGCTGACCGATGCCAATCCGAACCTGCGCAGTGAGGCGGCGGAAGTGCTTTCGCTTTTGGGCCGTCGCGATGGACAAGATGCGCTGTACCAGTTGGCGATGCAGCATCCCGACGAGCTTTCGTTTCGCACGCTGCTCGCGGAATCGGGTGATGTGCGGGCCAAGGAACTTCTGCGGCCTCGGCTTTCTGATCCGTCGGGCATGGTGCGGCAAAAAGCGGTCGCGGCGCTGGCGGCACTTTCGGTCCACGGCGGTCGTCCCTGCGACGTGTCTCTTGTGGTGCCGCTGCTGCGCGATGCCGATGCGCTGGTGCGGCTGAGCGCGGCGGTGGCGTTTGTGCAGTTGGATCGCTGTCAACGGGCCGAGGCGACGGCGACGCCATGAGCTTTGATCCACAGTCGCTTATTGGACAAACCGTCGGTGAATTCAAGCTGACGGCGCTTTTGTCGCGGACCGATTCGGTGATTCGTTACCGGGCCGAACATCAGAAGCTGCGACGGGTGGCGACGTGCCATGTGCTGGACCCACGCGAAACGAGCAGCCACGGACAGGCATTTCTCGACGGAGCTCGCCGCATAAGTCAAATCCGCCAGCGCAACCTGATCGACATTTTTGACAGCGGCACCATCTTGGACAGTCCGTATTTCGTCAGCGAGGAACTGCTCGGCGAGCCGCTTTTGACGTGGTGTTCGCGACATCGCTTTTCGGTCAGTCGGCTGTTCCGAATCGCCCAGCAAGTCGAAGCCGCGCTGCTGGCCATTGACCAAGCCGGCGCTGCGGTTTCTGCGCTGTCGCCCGACTCGCTGTTTGTGCGCCGCGTGGCGGGTTCCCTGCAAGTCAAGCTGGTCGATGTAACGCTCGTGCCGGTTCACAAATCGAATGAGCAATCGCCGACCCATATCAGCATTTCCGTCGCAGCCACGTTTCTGTTTGGACTTGTCCAGGCCCAGCCATTTGCGCAGCCGCTGCCTGCCTTGCCGCTGTCAAGGCGCTCGCTTTTCGACGGGGTCGGGCGTCTTTCCGGCCTGGGCGATGATCTGGAACCGGTGTTGCGACGTGGACTGGGGATCGAAACACCGCCGTTCGATTCGCTGCGGTCGTTTCTTTCGGCAGCCCTGGCGACGATTCCCAAGCGGGCGCCGCTTCCGCTGGAAAATGTCCGGGCCGCGCTGCGCAAGCCGCGGACTTGGCTGCTTGCCGGACCGCTGATTTTGCTTTTGCTGGTTCCGCTGGCGCTGCTTTTGCACCGACCTCGCACCAAGCCACCCGTCGCTGAAAAGACGTATACGGTTCGCGAGCTGCATGATCTGGCCCGCACCACACTTGAAGCCGGACTGCGCAGTCCGCTGCCGCTTGTGCGCGAGCAGGCTCTGACGGGGCTTTTGGTCGGCGCGGACATTGGCTGGCAGGCGCAGGTCGAGCCGCTGCTTGATGATCCGTCGCCCAGCGTTCAAACCCGCGCCGCCGAAGTGCTGGGCGGGCTCGGATCGCGACGCACGCTGCCGACGCTGGAAGCCCATCTGGGCCGCGAATACGATCCGATTGTGCGTGCCACATCGTCGCAGAGCATCCACAAGCTGGGAAAGTCGGTCAATCGGGCCGCAGTCTCGTCGCTGCTCACCGGGGACAACGTGCGTGCCAAGCGAATCGCCGCCCAGCTACTGGCCGAGCAAGGTGATGCCGAAGCCGAGCGGCTTGTGGCAGAGCTGCAAGGACAGACCGGCGAGGAAGCGCAGGAAGCCAGGCTGTGGGCGGCTCGTCGGGGTCAAGATGCGGCGCAAGCGCTGCTGCGGTCGTCTTTGCCCAAGACGCCACCGCTCGACGTAAAAGACCTGCCCGTGGCGGAGCTGTTTTTGCGGCAAGAAGTCGCGGAATCGCGCGAGCTGCTGGTCGCGACGGCAAAACAGCCCGGTCCTGCCCAGACGCGGGCGGCGCAAATTCTGTGCAAAAACGAAAATTCGACGTTTCTGCCGCTGCTGCGTGACGTGGTGGTCGATGCGGGCCGGGCGCTTCCGGAACGGCTGGTGGCAGCATCGGGGCTGGCGCGCTGCGGCGAGCGACGCGACGGGCAGCTCTTGGCGCGGCTTTTGTTGGATGGTGCAACAAACGAACGGCTGAAACAGGGCTGTGCCGGGGCGCTGCTTGCGCTGACCAGTCGTGATCCGGACTTGTCGGCGCAACAGAACATGGCCTGGGCCAAGCAGGCGCTCGACGATGAAAGCTGGTCGGTGCGAGAATCGGCGGTTGCGCTGCTGGGCGAAAGTGAAACGCAAGAACCGGAACGTCAGGCGGTGGCCAAGCGGACGGAAACTGCGGAAAGCGCGAAACCGGCACCGACTCCGCAAGTTGTACAGCTTTTGGTCCGTGCCATGGACGATGCCGCGCTGCCGGTGCGAATGACCGCGATGCGTTCGGCGGTGAAAGTGGCTCGCAAGTCGCAAAAGCCAAGTGAGCAAGACAGCCTGAAACAATCGCTGCGCAAGCGGGCCGAGACGGGACTTCCCGAAGAACAAATCGTCGCTGCGGCATCGTTATTACGCATTGGAGATGCTTCATATCGGGACACGCTGCACAAAGGTCTGCGCGCGGCAGAAGTCGCGGTTCGTCGACGGGCTATCGAAGAAGCGGACGCCGATCCCAAGCTGCCGAGCAAGCTGCTTGTGCCGCTGACAAACGATCAAGACTTTGCGGTCCGATTTGGCGCAGCGGCGCTGTTGGTCGCGCAAGGGCAGAAAAAACCGGCGCTTGTGCAGACGCTGCGGGAAGCCGTGCAGCGCGGCGGCAGTGAAGGTGTCCGAGCGTATGCTCTGCTACAAAAATTGGGTGAGCTATCGCCGCAAACGGAATCGAAAGCGCCCGACTTGGACACGCTCTTGGCCAGCTCGAATGTGCTGGAGCGGCTGATGGCGATTGATGCGCTGCAAAAGCTACCCGCGGAAGAAGCCGCACCGCTTTTGCTCAAAGCGACGCGCGATCCTGATTCAACGGTGCGTTTCCGTTTGGTCGATGTCGTCGCGCATCACTGCCAGCCGGGACCGTCGCAGCGGGCGGCACTACCGGCGCTGCGGGCGCTGGCCGAAGACCACGACGTGGCGGTGCGGGCGCGGGCATTTGAACTGCTTTCGCAGCTTCAGGCCACGCTGTCCAAAGACGGTGATGCAGGGCCAGATGCCGCAAAGGCGGACGGCAAGACCGATTCCGCCGCAGGCAACAGCGAAAACGCGATGGGCGAGTCCCCTCCGGCGCTATCCCCCGAGGCTGCCCGCAAGAGCCAGTCTGTTGATCAGCAGTTTGCAAGTGGCAGCGCGCTGTTCAAGGCCGGCAACTATCGCGGGGCCCAAAAAGCACTGGAAAAGACCAGCCAGATGTGTACGGCGTACCGTGGCGATGTGCCCAAGTGTACGCAAATTGGCAGTAATCTATCATACCAATTGGGGGTTACTTATGAGAACCTAGGCCAGTTGGCTAGCGCGATGACCGAGTACCAAAAGGTCTTGCAAGGCACAGGCGGCGGCAAAGGGGGCAAGCGACCGCGTGGTCTGGCGATCAGCGACGCGGCGCAGCAAGGCGTCGAGCGGCTGCGCGGCAAGCTCGGGCGGCTTGTGCTGTATAAGACGTTGGCTGGCAAGTGTCAGAAAGTCGAAGTCTACATGCCGCCCGGCAAGCACCTGGTCAACGTCGGTGGGGCTGTGCGCAAGCCGGTGGAACTGGATGCGGGCGAGACGGTCGAGCTTCGCAACTGCCGGTAGCGCGTCTGTTCGCGCCGTGGTGCTCATCCTCCTTGTTTTGGGGATGGCACAGGGCGCGTCGGGCAAAGGGCCGCGGCGGGGCGCGGTAAAAGCGACTCCGGCGGTGCTTCGCGAAAAAGTCCAGGCTGCACTTGCGCGATCGGACTTTGCCGAAGCCCACAAGCTGGTCGACGATTCGTATCGGCAGGCGCCGCAGCCGGAAAAGCTGTTTCTGCTGGCCCAGGTGGCGCAAGCGGAAGGCCAGGCGCAAGCGGCGCGCGATCTGTTCCGGCGGTTTCTCGCTGACATGGGGACGGAAGGTCCGCAGTCGCAAAAACTGGCGCAATCTGCCGTCGCTGGGCCGCTGCTACCGAGCGGTGAAGTCAACGTCGAAGGCGACCGCGGGGCGCTGGTCTACGTCGACGATCATCCCGTCGGGGTGTTGCCGCTTTTGACGCCTTTGTGGTTGTCGACGGGGGCGCACAAAATTTCGGTCCTGTCCGGCAGCAAACGGCAAGAAGAACAGTACAAAGTCTTGGCCGCCCGCAAAGCCGACTTGCGCTTCAACTTGTCGTCGGACGTGGTGGTGGCGACGCTGCAACCGGCGGCGCTGCTTGTGCTGTTTCCGACGGCGAGCGAAGGACAAAAGACGCTTTCGCTTTCACCCGACGAGGTGTCGGCGCTGGAACAAGGGGCGCAGAGCGCACTTTCGGGCAAGCCGCTCGGGCTGCAGACGCAAGCGGCAGCGCTGCTGGCGGCGCCGCATCTGGCAAACTGTCTGGCCGATTGGAACTGCCAAAAGACGCTCGGCGAGGAAAACCAGGCCAACTGGCTGCTCTTGCTCAGCGTCGAAGTGACGCAGCGCTGGCGAGGGGCGCGTGATCTGAAGCTGCGACTGGCGGCGCACGATCCGGCGATTGCCGAGCCCGCAGCGAGTGCGGAACGCATGTGCACGGCCTGTACGGCGGACAAAGCAAAACAAATCGCGACGGAGCTGTTCGGTGTCGTTGTGCCGGAAGCCACCAGTCGACCGCGCGGGACGCTGATTGTGCAGTCGGTGCCCGACGGAGCCGAAGTGCATCTGGGCGCGCGACTGATGGGACACACACCGCTGAAGCGCACGGTCTGGGCGGGAACATATCCGCTTGTGATCAGCAAGCGCGGTTTTTCGCCGCTTCAGCGCGAAGTGACGGTGACAGCGGGACAGCGGCAGACGGTGGAAGTGACGCTGCTTTTGGGGACGCTCGGCGACGCGACGAAAGTGCCTAGCTCACTTCTGCCCGAGTACAGCGAGGAGCCGTCGAATCCGGCGAAGACTGCCGCCGGGCAGCGTCCGCGTTGGCGCATTGTCACTGGGGCATCTGCCGTGGTGTTAGGAGCCGTGACCGTTGGTTTTGGCATCTCGGCACTGGCGGTCAACAACCACTGTGTCGCCGGGCTTCAGGATGCGTCGATGCAGTGCGGGCAGATTTACGACACGCTGCCGCCTGGGGCCGCGCTCACTTCCGTCGGTGGTGTCGCGCTTTTGGCGGGATCGATGCTGCTGGCCTGGCCGGGATAAAGCGCGGGCCGGACCCGTTCTAGGCGCGACGATGCGGGCGTGAAGCGGACAGCACGCGGTCGCGGGCATCTTCTTCTATCGCGCGTTCGCGGCGCTCGCGCTGACGCCGCTGTTCCCGTCGCTCGGCGGCTTCGTGCTGCTCGGCTGCTTCTCGACGGGCCACGCACAGCCGCAGGTGCGCTTGCAGTTCCTCGATCAAGCGACGCAGCTGGTTTACCTGGTGGCCTCGCGCCGCTTCATCTGCTTCCGCCCGTCGCAGTTCCCCGCGCAGCAGCTGAAGCCGCATTGCCTGTTCCGCCAGTTCGTTGGCAGCAATCGTCCGCGTGCTCTGCGCGGTTTTTTCCGCGGCGGCGAGCATTTTGGCCATCTGCTGGCGTCTTTGTCCGGCGGCTTGTTCGCTGTGCCGGACCCGTTCTAGCTCGGCGCGGGCCGCTCGCAGCTCCGCTTGGGCTTCGGCTTCTGCCATCCGTCGCAGCGACAGCATCTGCTGCGTAATTTGAAGGGGACGGGCAGGGCGCGACACCCAAACCATAGTACCGGAAAATCGGGCCGATTCGGTCTGCAACGCGACGGCAAGTGCAGTCACTGCAAGTGTTTTGCCGCTCGCTTACGGAGTCGCTTGTACCTGTGCGCTTTCTTCGCTGCTGGTCGCTTCGGCGCTTGCTTCGGCAGCTTCTTCGCTCAGCTCTTGTTCGGCTTCGGCGGTCATTTCTTTGAGGCCCAGCTTGGCCCCGGCGCGCAGAAACAAAAGCCCCATCAGCAAGTTGCTCGCCGTCGAAATCGCCGTCATCGTCAGGCTGTACGCCAGCACCGCCGCATCACCCCGAGGTGAAAACTCCGAAAAGAAATACTTGGCGGCCATCTGCGACGTACCAAGTCCCTGCACGCTGATAGGCAGCGATGCGACCGCGAACACCACGGGCAGGTACAGCACCGCAATGTGGACCGGCACATCGACGTGGAAGCAGCGCAGCGCGACAAAGTGCCAAACCAGCAGCACCAAAAGATGTGGCACCCGCACGACGAGCGCGCGCAAGTGACCTTTGATTCCGGCTTGATGCAGCGGCTCCCACAGCTTGTGGGTCACGCGCCACAGCCGTCGCCACACCCGTACCGAAAGGCTCTCGTGTTCGGTGACTTTGGGCGGTCCCGACAGAAGAAACCGCGGCGGCCAGGTCAGCAGCAGCGCGTAGACGATGATTCCGGCGAAAAACATGACCAGCACGGGCAAAAGTGCCGCGGCCTTGGCCCCGCCGAGTAGGAGACTTCCGGCGGCGAAAATCAGCAGCAGCGCCACCCATACACCAACGATAAACAGGATGTACGCGCTGGCTCGCGAAAGCGGCACTTTGCTGACGCGGTGGATGTATCCGATGATGCCTAGCTGCCCGGCGTGATAGTTGATGACGGCCAGCGTGTACGTCGCGGCGCGGATGACGTACAGCTCCGAAAAGCGCAGCGTCATCCCGAACCACTTGAAGACAAAATACATCGCGAAGGTATCGGCGGCGCAGTTGAGGAGCACCATCAGCGCCGAAAAACCGAGCAGCGAGAGCAGCGGCGCGTCGCGGGTCATCTCTGCCAGCTCGCGCAGATTGATGCCCCGCAAGGCCAAGACCAGCGCAAAGGCCGCCACAAGCAGCGGGAGTGCGCGACGAAGAAGCGAACGCATGGCGCGCACGCTAACACAGCGAACCGGAATCGCGAAAGGCCAGCTAGCGCGGAAAAACCACCTCAAACGGTCCGAGCACTTGTTCCGAAGTCGGCGGCGGCGCTGGGCTGCGCGTTCCGATCGTCACTCCGACCACCACTGCCGTCGTCACCGCAACCGCCGAACCAATCGTCAGCCAAAACCACGCTTTTTTGTAAACCGGCGTCGGCTTCCGCCCAAGCTGATCGTGCGCCGACAAAAGCGCCGTGAGCTCGCGGATGTAGCCTTCGACTTCGGCGCGCAGGCTGGTCTGCGGTTCGACATCCAGGTAGCGACGATAAAACGTAAGCGCCGGCTCGTGTTCGCCCGCCCGCCGCAGCGCTTGCCCAATGTTAAAAAGCGACTGTGGCAGATCCGGACGCATCACATACAGCAGCGCGTAGGCGTCGGCGGATTCGCGAAAAAGGCCGCTCTTGAAAAGCTGGTGCGATCGGTCGATCTCGGCGCGCAAAAAAAACTCGGTCGGCGTCGCAATCCGCTCGCGGTATTCCGGCGCTTCCGTCAGCGAATAGGCCAGCGCGTAGCGACCTTGCGCCGCGAGTCGTTTGGCCACTTGCGCCGGCACCGGGTTTGGCGTCGAAAGTGGCGCCGGGGTTTGGGTCGGGTTCGTTACCTGTGCGCTCGCGTGCGTCGGAACAAACCACAGCAGCGCAAAGATCAGTGACAACGCCGTGGCTTTTGCCGACTTGCCCGCAGGACCGCGCGGTGGCGATGTGGATGCTTGCCAGGTATCGCGACCCCAGACCACAAGCCAGGTCAGGCCGATCAGCAGCACCAACAGAACCGTCGCTGGCCCGATCGACAGCTTGCCCAAAATCGGTGTCGCCACCCGTCCGTAGCACAGCGGAATGTGAAACCCATACGCGAGCAGCGAACCTCGGCCCAGCCGCAGCAAAAAACCATACGTCGAAGGCGGCAGCTTGACCGCCAGCGCAAGCGACAGCGACAGCACCGAAAGCGCGCGCGCCGTGCCTTCAAGGAAGTTCCACACCACCGCCGGATGGGCCCGCGACAGCCGACCACCGAGCGCAGCCAAAGTCCAGTGCGTCAGCATCGAAAGTGGATAGACGAGCGCGACGGCCACCACCGCCCACAGCAGGCACTTGGGCACCGGCCACTCGGTCGGACGCAGCGAGTGACCGACCCAGAAACCAATCGCCGCAAAACCACAGAGGGGAAGAAGCGGAAAGCGGGTGATCGGAGCGACGTCGACAAGAAGCCCGAGCACGGACGCAAGGGGCAGTGGCAGCGGCGGCACAAAGCGCTGACACAGTCCAAGCAAAAGACCCAGCACGCAGAGCGTCAGCACCCGTCCACGTATCGCCGAGCGCCCGACGAGAAAATACGTACAGACGAGCAGCGACAGGCCAATGCAGTGCAAAATGTCGGCCCGCAGAATCGTCGCCAGCGCAAAACGAAAGTCGAGGATCGCGTAGATCAGGCTGACCAAATAGCCATAGCCGACGACTTCCAGAGCCCGCATCGCCATGCTGTGCCGAAGCTGCGCCGGATCTTTGCCGGTTCGCTCGGCGCGTTCTGCCTGCAAGCCCAGCGACAGCCCCGCGAGCAGCAGAAACAGCGGCGCCGGGATGTTCGAAAAGACGCGCGAAAAGCGATAGCCCAGGCTCAGCTTGTCAGCGGCGTTCACCCAGCCGTCGAGCGCGTGGGTTTCGATCATCATGACCACCGCAAGACCGCGCGCCAGATCGATCCCCAGGTTGCGGTTTGGCAAAGGTGGTGTGCCTGACGCCTCCGTCATGGGTTACACGCTGATCGTAACCTCGCCGAAGATGGAATCGCCCGGTTCGATCGTGCGCAGACAAACGCCGGTGTTGAGCGCATCGCTTGGTGCGCTCCATGGCTCGACGCACAGGAAGTCCTGCATGGCGCTTTGCCACAGCACCACCGTCGTAAAAAAATCCGACATCTCGATCCGTCGCGGCGTTTTCCCCGGCAGATGCAAAAGCACCGTCTGTGACTGCAAATCGGTCAAGTGCAGATCGACGCCGGGCACGGTCAGATCGAGTTCGCGATTCCACGGTCCGGTTTCGCCCGAGTTGTTGTCAAAGGCGTAGTTTGCATCGACCTCGACGCGGATGCGGTCGCGATCTTTGTCGGACACCAGGAAGTACGGATGCAGGCCGAAGTGCACCGGCATCGGTTCATGCCCGGTATTTTCGACGGTGACATCGATGGCAAGCGTCCGATAACCGGCGCGGCCCAGGTCGACCACCATCCGCAGCACAAAGTCGAACGGAAAATTTACGCGGCTCATCGGTGTGCTGCGAAACTCCATCGTGACTTTGGCAAGCTGCACGTCGACGACTTCCCACGCGGCATGTCGTGCCAGGCCGTGCTGTCGCATCGGATAGCTCTTGCCGCCGCTGGAATAGCGATCTCCGCTGAGCCGCCCAGCGGTCGGAAACAGCACCGGAATGCCACCACGGACATTCTGCTTGCGGTCAGAAAAGGTGCGCCGATCGAGGTAAAGCACCTCATCGCTGCCCACGGCAAAGCGGGTGATGAGACCGCCGCGACCGGGGGCCAGCTCGCAGACGGCAGTTCCAGCGCGAAGACGAAACATGTCGAGCCCTGACGCATCGCGAAAGTGCTCGGCGGTTGGCTGCTTGGACGACCCATCGAACGACATCGCCGTGAGTGTAACAGGCAGACGCGCAGAGCCAAATGCGTCTTTGCATGTCCCCACGGCGCCCCTTGGCTTGCTATTCTGCGTCTATGGCAAACTGCGCGAAGCTCCGCTTGGGGCTTGCCCTTTGGTTTGGTTTGGGATGGACGGCTGCTGCCCGTGGCCAAACCCCTCCGGCGGCTTCGGATGCGACGGCCAGTGCGAGCGCACCGAGCAGCGCCCAAGCTCAAAGTGAGCCCGTCCCAAGTGAAACCACGGCGTGGGACTTGGCGCTCGAAGGTCGCAAGCTGCTCAAAGCCAAAGACATCGCTGGTGCGATTGCCAAGTTTCAAGCAGCGCTGGCGAGAGCCGACCACGATGAGCTGGCAGCCGACGATCGCGCGCTGATTGCTTACCTTTTGTCGCTGGCCGCGAGCAACAGCGGCAATGATGAGCTTTCGCTGTCGGCGATTCGCGACGCGGTAAAGTACGCTCCCAAAGAAGCCGATTATCAGCTGGAGCTTGCCAATCAGCTCTTTGCAAATGATGAAAACCTGGAAGCCAAGCTGCACGTCGAAGAAGCGCTGAAGATCGGCTTGTCGTCGGATGACGATCGAAAAGATGCCGAAGCGCTGCTGCAAAAAACCAAATCGGCGATGCTTCATGAGCGGCTGTCCATCGACCTCAGCGTCACGACGGGTTATGACTCGAACGTCATTCAAGGCGGACAGGCCGAAACCATCGGTGGTGTTCCGACGGGAGCGCGCCAGACCACGACTTCGACGCAGGCCTTTCGCGAACAGCTTCGCCAGCGCAACCTGGATCTCTTAAAAAGTCTGCTCACCAACTACAAAGACGCGATTGCAACAAACTACCGAGAAGCGGTTCCGTCGGTCAGCGAGTATGACATTCCGGTCACGGTCGGGCTCGATCTCGGGGGGCGGCTGTATGGGAATCGCACCACCGCACTGTGGACGGGATACCGCTTTACGCAGCTTTTTATGACGTCGCCTTCGAATGACCACGACTCCTATTCGCTGCAAGAACATGTGATTCCGCTGCGACTGGAGTGGCGACCACGGAGCTGGTTTCTGTTCCGGCCTCGCATCGAAGGATACGCCAACTTCACCGGGCTGAAGACGTTTGCGCCGTTTCAGGGTGGTGTCACCGCGGTGCTCGACTTTCTGTTCACTGAATCCCGTCGCTGGAGAACGCGGGTTTTGGGCACCTATCAGCTGCGGCAGTCGTTCGATCGGACGTATTCCTATCTGGATGGGAATCGCATCGATGCCAAGGTGGTTCAGGAACTGCGGATCAATCAGGGCGGTAGTGTGTGGGCACGCGGGCAGCTTTCGTATCGATTCCGCGCCGACCTAAGTGGTGTGATCGAACAGAGCGTCGATTTGCAGGTCCTAAGCCTTCGCGGTGAGCCAATTACCGTCGGAAGCTACGACTACAAAAACCCGCTTTCCTATCTGGGCAATGAAGTAGGGACGCGCTGGCGGCTGTACGTTCCCAAAGGATTCGATCTGGGAATCGGTGCCAGCTTGGACCTGCGCAGCTATCGGGATGCCACCACCGCCGTCTACAGCGCCAGTCCCCTGACGATCAACTGTCCCGCAACCACCACCGCGCCAAACTGTCCGGCAGGAACGACGGTGACGGTGCCTCGCGATGGAACCACCACGATCGATTTGCCGGCAACGG
>DAORGN010000111.1:0-16170 GCA_035340095.1 Pseudomonadota bacterium
GGACCGACGGTGGTAGCGCCGCCGCCGCCCGCGCCGGTGTATAGGCCCGCGCCCGTCTACGCGCCGCCCACGGTGGTAGCGCCGCCGCCCGCCCGGCCTTATGGCGCACCCGTGTACACGCCGCCGCCGGCTGCCGCCCCTGGATACCGGCCACCCGCGCCCGCGCCCGTTCCCGGTGGTGGGTATCATGCGCCCGCGCCAGCCCCGACGGGTGGATACCGTCCGCCCGCGCCCGCGCCGGCCCCTGGTCACGCACCGGGTACGCCGCCGCCGTTCGGTGGTGGAGGCCCGACCCATCGCGTTCCGGCCCCCGGTGGGATGTAGTCCGGCAGCTCGTCGAAACCCCCGTCTTTTTCGCCGCCTCTGTTACAGTGCGCGGCCATGCTTCCTCGCTATTTGTTTGCTGACGTCGATGACACCTTCACGGTGCGCGGCGGCATTCACCCCGAAGTGCTAGATGCGGTGGCTTCTGCGGAACGCGCAGGGATCGAAGTGATCCTCAACACCGGGCGTCCGGCGGGTTATGGGGCGACGCTTTTGGCATATCTGCCGATGGTGAGCGCGGTGATTGTCGAAAATGGCGGGGCGTGGCTTGACCGTCACACGCCGGCTCCTTCGCTGCACACTGCGGACGGCAGCCGCGGATCTGATCACGAGCACGGCCTGCACTTCTTTCGGCCTCTGGATAGCGATCTGCGGATGAAGCTTGGGGATCTACAGGCGCGGGTAGCCAGGCGGCTCGGGCGGACGTTTTGCACGACGGCGGACAACCAGTACCGGGTCAGCGATTACACCGTGGTGCGCGATCTGCCGGGCGGGGTAGAGGGAGCGGCGCTGCTCGCAGAGATTGCGCGTCTTGTCGATGAAGAGAGCAACCAGCAAGGCCAGATGTTGGCCAGCTCGATCCACATTCACTTCATGCTGGACGGGGCCGAGCGACGCAGCAAAGCTTCTGGCGCCGAACACCTGCTGGCCCGTCGGGGCATCCGCTCCCCTGCGCAAGAGCTGGCAGAAGCGGCGGTCGCGGTCGGTGATTCGGCCAACGATGCGAGCTTGTTTGCGCCCGGTCGGTTTGCGCTGTCCGTTGGTGTTCGCAACATCGAACGCTATCTTCCCGAGCTTGGCGCGTCGGTTCCCAAGCACATCACGACGCATCACGAAGGGCTCGGGCTGTGTGAGCTTATCGGCGATCTGCTCGGCGGTCGAATCGGCGTCTAGTGCATCGGGGTGCCGGTGCGCTGGTGAAAAAGTCGCAGCACGTCGGCGGCGGTTTCTTCGATCGCTTTGCCGGTGACATCGATGGTGGTCCAGTCACGATGGCTGCGGAGCACGTCGCGGGCGTAATAAATTTCGCGCAGGATGTAGTCGCGCTGGCCGTAGCTTGTGTCGGTCGCCATGTGGATGCGCAGAAGTCGTTCCCGGCGGATTTGCAAAAGCGCATCGGGCTGAATCGTCAGCGCATAGACTCGCTCGGGCGGGACTTGGTCTAGCTCGGGCGGCAGCGGCAAATCGAGCACGAGCGGCACATTTGCGACGCGATAACCCTTTTGCGCCAAATAAATCGACAGCGGCGTTTTCGATGTCCGGCTGATCCCCAGGAGCACCAAGTCGGCCTTGATCAGATTTTCCGGGCAGCGTCCATCGTCGCTCTGGACCGTAAACTCGATCGCTTCCATGCGGCGGAAATAGCTGTCGGACACCGTGTGGAGCAGCCCCGGCACTTCGCGTGGCTCGACGGACAGAAAGCGCGCCATGGTGCCCAGAAGCGATCCAATCAGATCGACATAGGGGACGCCGCGCTGCTCGCACTTGGTTTGCAGCACTTTGCGTTCTTCACCGCGAACCAGCGTCGACACCACCAGACCCTGGGTGCGCTGGGCATTGCCGACGACCACGTCCATGTCGAGCTCGTGGCGCAGGTGCGGGATCAGCCGCAGGTCGGTGACAGCCTCGTGCAGATCAAACTGGCGCAGCGCCGCCCGCACCATCTTTTCGGCAGTCTCTCCGGTGGAATCAGAGACGATAAAGATCGTGCGCAGCGGACCCGTTTCAGCCATGTCGCGCTACCGTAACACTTTTAGCCGACGCGGCGCAGGCGCTGTTTCGGCGGGATGCTGCGTGCGCCAGTCGATGACGCGCGGACATTCGGGATCGGGGGCGCGCAGGCTGCCTTCGCTGTGCAGCGAAACGACCCGACAGCCGCCGCGGCACAGCGAAAGATAGTGGCAAGAGCGGCACGGCTCGTCGGCTTGCAAGTACGCGCGGAAGGGCGGAAAGGCCGCCGGATCGGCGAAATGGCGTCGCAGGTCGGTCACTTTTTCCGCCGTCGGTACAGCAAAGCTACACGCCGACAGCCTGCCATCTGCACGCGCTGCCGTCAGCAAATCACCGCCGGCACAGCCATAGATGGACAGAAAGCGCAAAAGCTTGGCGTCAAACTGCTTATGCGCGACAAACGGAACCAGCGAACAGTCGAGCCGGGTGCGCAGTCCATACGTCCTTGTCAGGGACAAAACGGTTTCGACCAAGCCTCTGTGTTGTTCGTCGGTGCAGCGCAGGGCTTCGTAGGTTTTGGGACTGGCGCCGCGTCCCGCTGGCTTGAGCCGCAGAAGCTCGATTTCCGACGCGCCACGTCGCTTGGCATGGTCAAACAGCTCGGCGAGCTGCGGAAAACCGACGCGCGTGAGCACGGTGTTGATGCCGACATCGGGAAACACCCGCAAGAGCGCCCGCAGCGTTTCATCGGCAGTCGCAAAGCCATCGAAGCCGCGCACAAGTTCATAGGTTTTGCCGACGCCATCGAACGAGACGTTGATCTGTCCAAACAGTCCGCGCCGCGCCAGATCACAGACGCGCTTGCGCACATCGGCTGCGTACAGGCCGCTCGTCGTCAGGTTGGGAATGACGCCGCGCTGCCAGCAGTGCGCAAGCAGCTCGCCAAGCCACGGAAGGTGCGCGCTTTCGCCCCCGCCAAGCGCGACGTGAAACACGCCAGCGGCAGAGAGCTCGTCGATGGCCGCGCACCACTCGGCAAGACCCCATTCATGCGGACTGCCTTGCGGCGATGCGCCGGTATAACAAGTCGCGCAGCCGGCTTCGCAGCGGTTGGTCAATTGCAGGTGGGCTTCGAGCGGCGCAGACAGCGGCGATCCATCGTCAAGCGGCGGCTCATCCCCGTCCCAAAGTCCAGCCGGCGGCGCGTCATAGCCAAGCGATACGGCGCGGGCGCGATCGACAAACACCAGCGCTTGCGGCCAGCCAAAACGACCGCCAAGCTGCACGATGCCGCCGAAGCGTTCATAGCGGAACGGACGCGGCGCGGGGAGCTTTCTGCGACTGCGCCATCTTTTCCACGCGGCAAACACCGCAGCACAATAGCCGACTATTCCTTGCCTGCGACCTGCGTGCGCGCTGCGTTTTGCGCATGCCACTCTTTGAAGGCTTTGTAGTCGTCGCTGACTTGCTTGGCATAAAAGAACGCGACCTGCCGCACCCGCGCAAGGAACGCGAGCCGCTGCTTTTCCGTCGCGACTTTCGTCAGCAGTTCTTTTTCAAAGTCGTAGGAAATGATCGGACTTGAATCTCTGTCGGCGCGCGCATGCGACGTCGCCAGCACCGCACCCCACTGCTGCACAAGCGGCAGCGCGCGCTGCGGATTGACCAAGTTGGTCAGCTCAAACGAGTTTCGGACCGGCGTCCGTTCGCGCACAAAAAAGCGCTCGCCGAGCGCCGACAGCGTTCCCAGATGCTCATCGGCGCGATAGCCCATCGCTCGATAACCGAGCACCACCCGCATCGCTTGGTCGCCTGAAATCATCGTCAGCAGTTGATCGCGCACGCCAGGGTCCATATACGGCCAGCCCGCCGGCTGCGACTGCGCTTTGATATCCAGGATGCGATCGTCGTCTTGGCTCGCGGACACGCCTTCGATCAGCACGAAATAGCGCGTCACACCCAGCGAGCCCATGCCGCCGCGGGTCTTTTGCGCCACGTCTTTGATCCGAAAATACGACGGAATCTGCCGCAGCCGTCCGGTCAGCGTCGCTTGATACGTCGGCATGGCGGCTTGCAGCGCTTGAATCACCGACGGTGCCACCGACTGTACGCCCGGCTTGTCGAAATCAAACATTCGCTTGCCCGACGCCACCGTGGTCATTTTTTTTAGCACCCGCAGGTGGGTCAGCTCCGACAGTTGTGCCATCCAGTCGGACAGAAAGCTGGGCGTATTGGCGACGGAATACGTGGTGATAAGTTCGCTGGCGTTGTCCTGATAACTTCGCAGCGTGTTTAAGTAGCTCGTCGACAGCGCGTCAATCAGCTGCTCTTGTGTCTTTTGCGGCAGCCCGCCGTTTTCCTGCACCGCGAGCAAAATGCTGACCGCCATCCGCCACAGATCAAGCTGGTAGTCGGCGATCAGCGTGTCGTCGAAGTCATCGAGATCGAAGACCACCGCATTTTGGTTTGTCAAAAGCGCGCTGATGTTGTCGCAGTGCGCATCGCCTTGCAGCCAGACGCGCGTCGTCGGTCCGCCAAACGTCGCCAGCAGCGGGGAACTTCCGTAGTCGCTCCAGTACAGATGATTGGTGGCGCGGAAAAATGCGAAGATAGATTCCGACATCGTTCCGTATTTTTCGGCGCGCAGCGGCGGCGGAACATTGGCGTTGCGCTGGTTGATTTGGCTCACCACCCAGTCGCCCCGGACTTCGGCGGAAGCGGTGTTTTCAAACGACAAGAGCAGAAGCAAAAGAAACAGGATGCAGCTTGGCCCACGCTGGGACTGCGCGCTGTCTTTCGGCTTTTGTCGTCGGAAACCAAGCACTGGTGCACGCCCCCGGACTTCCTGTGCACTCGCCCCGTCTGCGCCCACGGCTTGTGCCATCGTGCGCAAACTCTTCTTATCGTTACAGGTATGGGGGGAATTGGAAAGGACTCCTTTGCCGGTCGGTCGCCGCCGTTTCGTCGACAGAAAGCGGGTGGTGTGTCTGTCCACGTTGTCGCCGATGTACGCCGCGATTTTTTGCAGCGTTTTGCGCGATCACTTGGGCGAAAAAAGCATGCCTTGACACACAGGTAGCGGCTGATAGTACGGTGCGCGGTCATGACGCTGCGGCTTCTGTCTTTGTTTGCCCAATTGAGTCTGGTTGTCGTCGCTGCTGGCTGTGGAGAAGCCATCGACAACTTCAAAAACACCGACCACCAAGGCGCGTTCATCTTGGGCAAAGTGCGCGGCATCGCGTTTAACATTCCGCTGCGCAGCGCAAGCGTCTGTCTGCTGGATGAAATGGACAACCCCAAGTCGTGTACGTCGAGCGATGCGGGGGGCGAGTTTGTCTTTTCGGAACTTCCGGAAGCCAGCCAGCAGCGCGTTCGTTTGGAAAACAGTGGGTACTGGCCGCTCATCGGCATGATCAACACCAAGCGGAGCGTCGATGGGAGTCCGGTCTGGGAACCCGCGATGATGGACAACTTTGTCGTCGATTTGCAGGCCAAAAAAGTCGAAGACAACTTTGAACCGGACACCGGTCTGCTCTATTTCGAGATACAGGAACCCGACGGTGAGGAATGGAGAGGAGCCGCCAATCGCGAGCTCCGTAGTGAGCAGCTTGGGAGTCCTTACTACTTTAACGACAGCAACTGGCTCGACAAAAATCGCAAGAGCACCGCGAGCAAAGGATCGGCGATTTTCGTGAATGTGAAGCCGGGCTGGTATCCGATAGAACTTCCCAGCGGATGTTTGCCGCACTGGGGTTTTGATCTCGACGAGCAGGGCCGGATTCCCACCTATGTCGCGGCGAATGCGGTGACGGAACTGAACGTGCGCTGCAGATAGTCCGCGGGATTGGGGATCTGGTGCGCCGCACGCCGTTGTGAGTCAGCGCAGGGTCAACATTCCGATTGTGGTGCAGTTGCCCATATTGGGACTCAGTACACCGCTGATCGTCGCGGTTCCGTCCTGGGTGTTCAGTCGAATCCGACCCACAGCGCCGCCGCCGCCACCGCCGCCATCACCTGGGGCTCCGGTCGCATCGCTGCCATTTTGTGCAGAGCCAGCGCCGCCTGATCCGCCGGATCGTACTTCTCCCAAACCGCCAAGTACCGGCGTCGACGAAAGATCGGCGGGCACACCGTTGGCGGTGTCTTTCCCGTTGTTGTAACCGCCGCCGCCGCTGCCACCGTTGGCTGCCAGTACGGCACCGCTCGATATGGTGATGATGGGTGCTTCTATCAGGATCGCACCGCCCGCGCCACCGCCGCCACCGCCGTCGTTGAAGTTGGTGCCGTGGTCGCTTTGGCCGCCGCCGCCGCCGGCCTGAATGCCACTTGGCGTCGCCGCAGAGGAGCCAATCGTCACCGCCGACTTCGACACGATCTGAATCGCGCCGCCGCCGCCACCGCCACGCTGGGTGAGATCGGTCGTCTGCTTGCCCAGACCGCCGGGACCACCGCCTGATCCACCACAGAGCGGGATAAGGTTTGCACTTTGGTACGGCTGGCCGCCCGCTCCACCTGGATAGAGCGCCGGGGTGTTGCCGTCGCCGCCTCTGCCGCCGGTGCCACAGGAACCTGCACCACCGCCGCCGGCTTCGTCGCCATCACCACCGACACCATGACCGAAGAGTCCCCCACCGGGGCCATCGCCGGGCACACCGGGATTTTGCGCATAACCGCCAGGGAAACCACCGGGACCGCCGCAGCGCATGTCACTGCATTCGGCCTGACTGCCGCGCAAGTCGAGCAGACCCTCGATTTCAATGCGGCCAGGGGACAAAAGTGCGGCAGCGCGGGTGCCGGCAAAACGGACGCGAACGCCTTCGGGGATGCGGATTCGCTTAAAAGAAAACACGCCGATGCCGACTTTCCAGCTCTTGCCGCAGTCCGCCGCATTGACTTGGTGGTAGCTGACGTCGGCGAGCTGCTGATTGCCGGCCAGCGTGACGACCGTGCCCAGATCGGTGTCGATCACCAGATCCTGCGTCGGTTCGAGCGCCGCCTTGGCATCGCCAAACCAGGCTGGATCGATGCCGTTTGAGGGAAGGATGCGATCTCCTAAAGAATCCTGGCAGGCCGTGCGCGACGAGTCACAGGGTTCCAAATAGGAAAACCACAGCGAATCGCATGCCGGGGAAAGCGCGACCGCAAACGCACAGACCCGACGCAGCGAGGCGGAAGCAAAAAAACGACGGAAGCCGCGAAACGCCGATTCGGAGGTCTTTTCCGAAACCTGCTTGTCCTGGCCTGGAACGACGTTTCGCGCTCTGGACAACCTAGCGACTTGTTTCACCGAAGGCACCTCCCAGCGCTCAGAGCGTGAGTTGTGCTGCGATCGGCGCTCCTACCACGCCGAAATCGACAGGCTCGCACAGATCCATCATATCAGGGATGGCGCCGCGGACGGATGAAAGGATGCGCGTGCCAACATCCCGCACCTTCACAAGCGAAACAGCAGCGCCAAGATCAGCTTGGTTTCGGCGTTTGCCAGATCGGGGGTCCAGCCGCTCGGTGCACAGGTCGATATGGTGCCGTCCGGACTGTAAAGACCACCGCACTTGTACCCATCTGGGCCGGTGACTCCGCCTGGACCGGCGTAGTACGGAACCGATGCTTCATGATGCGAGACTTCAAGTCGCACAGTCAGGTTGTCGCTTGGGTAAACGCTTAGATTCGATGAAACATCCCAGCCAAAAAATTCCGTACCGGGTCGGGTGTCAAACGTTGCCGCAGCGACGCCAGTGGGAACCAGTACCAGATACCTCCCCGGATTGCGGATAAAGCCGCCTCCCAACAGGAAACCAAAGCGGTTTTTCCAAAACCACAGGTTGTGATACGCCATCGCAGACAGAAAGTCCTGCTCGCACGGTCGCTCCTTTTGACAGTTGCCGGGATCATGAACGCCGCGGAATGCAGTGACTCCGTCTCCTTCCTCGAATCCCAGATCGAATGTGAATGAGACGGCGGCGCGACTGATTCCCTTGCTTTCGCTGCGATTCAGGTAACGCAGCAGGATGCTGCTGTCGGAGTGAAAACGAACTCTGCTTGCGCTCCCTTGGGTATCGGTTCCAACGTATCCGTTAGAGACCATTTTGATCCACTCACGCGGCGCGTAGTGAAGCTGGTATCCGACGCCAGGAAGCTGATTGAACTTGCCATAGGTCTGCCAGCCGTTGATCAGCCACAGCTCGACTTTGAGTCGCTCGGTCGGGAAAATCTGAAGCCGCGCGCCATTAAAAAACCACGGTGTGTTGTCCGAAGTAAAGGACGCTTGGTAGCCCCAGTTTTCAAACTGTGTATAGGAAAACAGACCCACATAGGAAAAGAACAGTCCGACGTCGACGTTGATCCCATACAGCTTGTCAAAGTGATACCCGGCATACGCTTCGCTTAGGTAGCGGTAGACACTCAGCAGATCGAACTGGCCGCGATTGACGGTCAGATCGTTGCGCGGCACCGCGGAAGATCGGGTGCCAAACTGGGTAAAGATTCTGGCGTGCACATTCCCGACATGCACATCGCCACCTATGCCCGCAAAAGCGAGCGACAACTCGTTGTGTCTTGCCGTCGCTGTCGATCCGACAATCGTGTTGTCTATCGGCTGGTTTAGGGAATACGTGTAGTTTGAATCAATGTCGATCTGGGGGGTGAAATACTTGCTGTCCAAAAGGCGCGAGGTCTGTCGGCTTCCGCCGTTTATCCAGGTAAAATCGCCCCACGAAAATGGTTCCACAGGGCGATCGAAATCGCTCGGCTGGCTTCCCGAACCTGTTTGCGTTGCTGCTTTTTCTTCGCGCAGTCGGCGCAGCTCGTCTTCAAGTTTGATCAGGCGTTCTTCGATAGAAAGTGGCGGCTTCAGATCGACTCTGGGAGGATCGGTTGTGTGTGTCTGTTTGATGTCTGTACTGGGACGGACTTGTGCAGACGCGGGGCTCTCTGTCTGCGCGTGCGCGCGATCGCAGAAAAGGACGAGCAGAGACAGCGCGCAAAGCGTGATCTTTCGATACATAGGGGGCGCTCCTGTTTTCAGTGCACGAAAACGACGTGATTTCATCGCAAGCGATGCGCCACGGTGATTTCGCTGGGATGACAGGCGAATTTGTCGGAAAAAGCAAGAAATGTGCAGCGGCGGTCTAGCGATTCGGGTTGCGCGGGATGGGAATTCGCAACAGAGCGCTAACCGAGCACGGCGCGAATCTTTTCCGCGGCGATGCAGCTATAGGCCATGATGGTCAGGCTCGGATCGACGCTGGGCGCGGTGGGAAAGACGCTGGGATCGGCAACATAGAGGTTGTCTGTTCCATGCACCCGATGATCCATTCCGACCACCGATGTCTTGGGGTCTTTTCCCATCCTTGCGCCTCCTGCGGGATGTGGCGCGGCGAGGACAAACTTTCCTGGGGTGATGTCAAGCTTCGCGACCGCGCGTTCCAGCTCGCTCTCTTTGGTGATTCGGGTGTCGTGTACATCGCCAAAGATCAGCTCCTTTGCCCCCACCGCGAGCAGCAGCTTGGCCTGTTTGGCAAACGCATCGCGAATCCGCAGACCATTTCCGCCATGCAAAGGAACGCGATATTTGGGCTGATCCCCGTCGAGCCGAATGTTTCCTTCTTCCACATCATCGATCCAGCAGATGGTGCCGCCGAGCTTGCGCAGGTTTTTCATCAGGTGGCGATGGCTGTCACCAAAACCAGGAAGGGTGGCCGCCAGCGTCGCCGGCTGAAGCTGGTTTGCCATCAACAGATAACCCCCTTCGATGTACCTATCCCCTGCAAACGTCGCCAAGCGGAACTGATCGATCCCAAAGGCCGCTGGAATGTTGCGAAACTGGATGATCTCTTCATCAAACAGCGCATGAACCATCGGACAGGGGTTGCAGTAGGTGTGCTCTCCCACCGCAGGGAGCTTCGCTTTGAGTCCGTTTCGCAGCAGAAATACCGGTGTTCCATAACCACCCGCAGCGACGACAAATATCTTGGCATGTATGCGGACCATGGCACCGGTTGGGCGTCCTTCGCCGCGATGCAGAACCCGCGCCAAAAGCGACTGTGCGCGGTTCCCATTCCAGGACAACTCGATCGCTTCACAGTCGGCGTAGATGCGCGCATTGGCAGCGAGCGCTCGCGGAATGTGGGTGACAAGCTGGCTCTGTTTGAAGTCGTAGGAACAGCCCTGCATGCAGTAGCCGCTCTTTGCGCAAGGGAGTCGTGCGATCGGAACCGGGGCCCCTGACCAGCCCAGCTTGCGCGCGCCTTCTTCCAAGAGCTGATTCATCCGGTTGCGAAACTGCGGCTCGGCTTCATGCACATGCAGATCGCGCTCCAGTGTTTCAAAGTGCGGCGTCAGATCGGCTTCCCCGTGCCCTTCGATTCCGTACTTTTCAGTCCACAGCGCAATCCGATCGCGCGGCGTTCGGTAGCTATCCGCCCAGTAGTGCACGCTGGCACCGCCGACGTTGTTGCCATACGTAAGCTGCACGGACATGTCTTCGGATGTATCGAGCCCGCGACCCCCATCAATCTTGGCGAGCATGTCGTCTTCCCGCTGATCGAAGTCTTGGCGGGTATAGGAACCGCCGCGCTCGATGAAGATGACTTGCTTGCCGGCTTCGGCCAGACGGACTCCCAATGTCGCGCCACCACAGCCCGTTCCGATGATGCAGACATCGCAGGAATCGACCGCGCCCGCATCAAGATCACGATACGTTTTGATGCTTCCGCTCATGACGCCCTCCGCTTGCGCAAAAGATCCTGATACAGCACATGGGAGTCTGGATACACCGGCTCTTTTACAAACGGACCGTCATAGCCGATGTGACCCCAGACGCTCGGATGCGCGTAGTAAAACAGATGTACCACCTGTTTTATCGCCAGCACAACTTGGCGCAGCGCTTCCTGCTTTCCCGTCGAAAGTGTCTGCAAATAGGTACGCTGCTGGTCCGGCGCGAGCGCCGTAAAACGATGTGAATAACCATGTACGAGCGTCGCATGTTCAAGAAGTTGCAAACCCGCTGCCAGAGCCGATCGAATGGCAGGAGGCGCGACATAAAATTCCTCATCGATGCGCTGTGGGATTCCCAATTCAACGCCATCGGGAAAGCCATCCCCCGCGGGGGTCAGCGTCCGCACGATGGCTTTGACGATGGCAAACGCCTTTGTGCTAAGCGCAAGCGGAATGTCGGAAGGGGAGAGCTGTTCCGCATAGCCATGTTGGAAATGACGCAGCAGGCCGAAAGACACCGCAAGCAGCGCCGCAGAGCCAATTCCAATCTGAAGGAACAGTCGACGGTTGGGAGGGAGCGACATCACGCCATGCTACACCCAGATGGCGCTGCGGTGGCGGGATCTGGTGGTGACTGCCCTGCCACACCATCCCACGCCATCATACCGCACGGATCGTCGTGCAGGCTGGCACAAAATAGTCCGTGACAGCGCCCTGGGTTCACCGCACGATCAGGATGGGAACGCCCGCTTCCGTCTGGCGTTTTTTACCTTCCTAGAGGGCTGACTTGGGGACGTCGGCACAGATAAGAAACACTCGCAATGAGTATTATTTGCGGGTTCGGGGTCAGTTTCCTGATTCCATGCCATCTGTCGTTTCCCCTGTGTCTGCCGCGGAATCCGCGACCGAGCCTGCCCTAGATCCCGACGCTGTGATCACTGCGATCAGGGCGATGCAGGATTCGACATCGCAAGCGATTCCGGCTGCTTTTCCGCCGCAGTCTGTGCTGCTGCGATACGCGCCAACTGCGCTTTCGCAGGGCTGCTGGTTGTGGCAGAGCGTGCAAGTGAAACAGACGCACACGGCGCTGGGTGGCGCGCTTGTGGATGCCTTTTTTCTGATGTGCGGGGAAGGGGACTTCGCACAGCATCCTGCGAGCCAATATCGCGGACTCCTTTCGTCTGTCTCGGTCTGCCTGCCACCGCTTTCCTCGCGCGCATTTGTGGAAGATCCGCGCTTGTGTGATGCCGATTTTGCGCTGCCGCTCTTTGGACTATTCGTCGGAAATCAGCCAGCTTCTGCGCTTCCGGATGTGCTGGGAATTCATGCGGCGATGATGCTGTGGGGGCCGCCGCCTGCTGTCTGTCAAGCGATGAAGAACTGTGCTTCGGCATCCCAGCTGCAGAGCTGGGAACAGAACACAGACAGACAGGAGCGTGCGCTGGCGCTGATCAGAAAAACGCTGACCCTGTATGCCGAAGCGGGGAATCCCAACTGGCCGCGCGTGCTGGCTGTTGCGGCAAAGCTGCGTGACTTGCGCAGCGCATTTGTGGATGCACTGGTTCCGAGCGCGCCGCCGACTGCTTGGGAAAACATGCTTGCGCTGGTACAGCGAAAGTTTCGCCATGGCTTTGGTTTCCATCGCCACGTCCACCTGGCAGGTCGATCACTGGACCGCTTTTTTGATCCCCAGAAGCCTGATCTGCAGGGATTCCTGATCGCGCTCAGCCGATCGCATTTTGTGACCCCTGGACGACCTGAGCAGAGCCTGATCCTGCGCCGAACGACGCAGTTTGGTGGGACGATGTTCGGCATCTTTGACGATCAAGAACTGGCCGTCCTGTCGTCGTGGATCGCTGCGCTTCCCGATTCCGCGGTGCCGGAAA
The DNA here is from genome assembly GCA_035340095.1 of Pseudomonadota bacterium. Lineage (GTDB taxonomy): Bacteria > Myxococcota_A > Polyangia > Palsa-1104 > JAEUJZ01 > JAEUKA01. Next base: position 12,597 of record DAORGN010000111.1, read on the forward strand.
TCGCCACGCCGCAGGCGACGCAAGATCACGGTCTAGATGAACGTGACAATGAAGGCACGGCGACGAAAACAGAGACCGCATGGGAGACTCTTGGGGGGTCTCCGTTTGGTGGTACTGGGCCTCTGCCATCGCTTGATCTGCCGTCGCTGTATCATCACTTGCTGGCCGATGCCGGTGATCCAGCGTGGACCGCGTGCGCAAAGACGTATCTTGCCGAGCGCATCACCGAAGTGGCAAAAGCGGGGTCGGTGGACCATCTGACCAAGCAGAAGCTCTGGCCTTATTCTGCATCGCGGCTTGCCGATTGGGTGGACGCGCAGCTTCGCCAGCAGGTGCTTGGGAATCCAGATGTCGGCGGAAAGACAGAACCCCAAGAGGACATGGGAATCGAGCGGCACCTGCACAAGTCCGAAGTGCTGTGGTTGCTGACCCAGCTTGCACCAGCCGCCCTGATCGATGGAGCCTGGCTGCAAGGAATCACCACGCCGCTTTTTTCCGCGCAGATCGTCACGCCGCTTTTGTTTCAGATTTATCGCGATGAGCTGGGGGCCGGTGTTCCGCAGCAGCATCACGGCAATCTGATGCGAAGCGTGCTGGTTGCGGAAGGGATTGTGCTTCCGGACTGCGACAGCCTCGATTTTGTTCGATATCCGGGCTTCCTTCCTGCGTCGTTTTCCACCCCGGTTCTGTGGCTTGCGATCTCGCGCTGTACGGATTCGTTTTTTCCAGAGCTGCTGGGACTGAACCTGGCGATTGAGCTGGCAGGTGTTGGCAAGGGCTATGATCGCGCGACGGCTCTTTTGCGGAAGCACGGAATCGATCCGTATTTCTTTGTTCTACACAACACGATCGACAACGGTGCATCGGGTCATACCGCTTGGTCGGTGCGGGCGATTGTCTTGTATTTGGAACAGCTCTGCGCGACGGCGGATCAGGAAGCGGTGGCAACTTGCTGGCAGCGCATCTTCCGTGGCTACGCGCTGTACGCAAAGTCCAGTCTGCCGCTGCTTTCCGCGATCGGAATGCGGATGGGACCGCGTCTGGGAATGCGCTGGTTGTGGCGTTTTCTGACCGGCAAAACCGCGGCGGAGTCCAGCTAGTCATGTGTGGAATCGTTGGTGCGGTCGATCTACAAGGCCGGCGAAATTTTGATCCACAGCGACTTGCCGACATGGCCGCAAGTGTCCGTCATCGCGGTCCAGATGATGCGTTCGCGTATCTTGCGCCGGGAATCGCCATGGCGACGCAGCGTCTTGCGATCCAGGATGTCGCCGCGGGTCGCCAGCCACTGACGGATCCGCGGGGCCAGATTGTGGTGTCCCAAAATGGTGAATTGCTCAATGCCGATTCACTGCGCAGCGAGCTTGCGCGGCAGGGACATTCCTTCCGTTCGCACTGTGATACCGAGGTCTGGCCTGCGCTGTATCTGTCTGCGAAGACCGATGCATTTGTGCGCGCACAGGGACAGTTTGCAGTGGCGCTGTGGGATCGGCCAGATCGGACGCTGTATCTCGCCCGCGATCGAGTGGGAATCTGTCCGCTTTACTACACCGTGGCGCAGGGATATTTGCTGTGGGCATCGGAAATCAAGGCGCTGCTGGCATCGGGTCTTGTGAATCCTGAAGTGGATCGCGAAGGAATCGATCTGGTCTTCACACTGTTTGCAGCAGGGACCAAACGGACTGCATTTCGCAACATATGTTCCCTGTGGCCTGGTCACTATCTGCGAGTACGTTCAGGCGACATCGCGACAATCCGTTACTGGGATCTCGACTTCCCACCACAGGGTGAGGAGCGCAAAGATCGGACAGAAAGACTGACCGATGAGCTGACCCAGATCGTCGATTCTGCGGTGTCCCGCCGCTTTGCAAGTGATGGTCCGGTGGCGACGTATTTATCTGGCGGGCTCGATTCTTCGCTGGTACTGGCGACGGCGAGTCGGCTTCGTCCGCTGCAGCCGCTGCATTCCTTTACGGTGGGATTTGATGGTGCAGGGCCCGATGAGAGGCCGCAGACGCAGCAAACCGCAGCGCTCTTGTCCGCCAAGCTGCACACGCTGGTCCCGTCCGCGCGCGACATTCTGGATGCACTTCCTTCGGTTGTTCTTGCCGCAGAGGGTCCGTTTATGGACACCGCCAACGCTTGTCTTTTGCTGCTGGCCAAGCAGGTCGCCGCCGCAGGATTCAAAGTTGTGTTGACAGGCGAGGGCGCAGACGAAGCGATGGGAGGATACGTCTGGCACAAGACGGCCAAGCTGTTTCGCTGGCTGTCCAAACTGCATCCTGGTCTGCCCAGTTGGATCCGGCGCAGCGTCGCAGAATATGCCATGCAGGGAACACCCCAAGCGACTTGGGGGAATCGGTTTGGGAATCCGCAGCCGAGTCTCTTCGATGTGTATGAACCGCTGTCGCGCGCGCGCTCGCTTTTGTATTCCGATGCGATGACCGCGGCTGTATCTGCGCACGATCCCTTTGCGGATCTGGACATTTCGGTCGACCACATGCGGGCGTGGCATCCGCTCAACCAGTCGCTGTATCTGGAATACAAGCTGATGCTTCCGGGGCACCTTCTGCTGGGCAAGGGAGACCGCGTGGCGATGCAATCTGGCGTAGAGGCGCGCTATCCATTTTTGGATGAGTCGTTTGTCGCGTTCTGTAGTCAGCTCGCACCGGAATACAAGCTCTGTGGTTTTACAGAAAAGTGGCTGCTGCGCAGAGTCGCACAGCGTGTCCTGCCCGCGAACATGCGACAGCCGCAAAAGAGCATGTTCAAGGCCAACTCCCTTTGCCTTCTAAAACCGCAGCCAGCCTGGATTGATCAGCTTCTGCTGCCGGAATCACTGCGCAAGACGGGCTACTTTTCCGTCGAAAAAGTCGCGCACGAAAGGGCGCTCCAAGCCCAGCTTCCCGACTTTCATCCGCGGCGCTATTTGGTCGATGGCAGCTTCACTGCGGTGGTCATGACCCAGCTTTGGCATCACCTGTTTCTGGGGGGCGGGCTCTGTGAGCTTGCTCCGTTTCGGGTTTCGGAATCCTCACCACTTCCGTTTTTTTCTGACGCAGGAAATGAACATGCAAACTGAACGCATCGGGCATGAAGGCCGCCTTCTTGATCTGGTCAGTCGTCGCTGGGACAAGCTAGACTGGCGCACGCCGATTCCTGTCGATCGACTTGTCATCACCGAATCGCACTACATGGATGTGGAGTCGCTTGGCTTTGATCCGCGGGGCCGCAATGCGATCAATCGGCTGCTCGCCTGCTTCACCTGCGAGCTGTTCATTCACTTTGAACGCTATGTGATCGAGTTTCTGGAACATCGCAGACACGAAATTCCGTTTGTTCCTGCGGCTGCACTCGATCGCTTCGTTGCCGAGGAGAAAGCGCACTCCGACGCATTTTATCGGCTGCTGGTCAAGCTGCGTCCGGATCTGTATTCGACAAAAGCCACAACGACCACTGGACTGCGTTTTATGCACTGGACGCTGGGCGATGATGCGGCGATCGCGCTGGCTCCGGTGGGTTCGTTTTTTTTGCTCGCGTGGCTCTTTGAAGAAATCACGATCTACGTTCCGGT
>DAORGN010000112.1:0-16164 GCA_035340095.1 Pseudomonadota bacterium
CGGGAGCGTGTCCGGGACTGGTGCCCGGCCCAGTCTTCAAAATTGGTGGGACCGGTGTAAGAACCGGTTCGGCGGGTTCGATTCCCGTACACTCCCGTTTTCGTCGCTGCGGTGGGGATTAGAAAGTAGGCTAAAGCGGGGGTCTTCTCGGTTTGCCAGGCACGATGAGTCGCATGACCTCCTCGCGCGCAAGCGCTGTTTCACAAAGGGCGCCGTTCCACATCATGTGGACCGGGCGAATTTCTGAAACGACCCCTCCTATCGAAAACTCGATACCAATATCGAAATTTCGATATTTTTTCGCCATCACCGAGGGTAGTTGCTGTCGAGCCTGTACGGATTTTTCCGCTTCATACGGTTGTTGGCCGGATTGCCATCACAGCTTCGCAAGGCGTTCCACGACCTCTGCGTAGGACGAATAGCTGGAAAGCTCGATGAAGCAGTCGACGTCGTCGGTCGGTCGAACTTCTGGGGACGCCGGATTTTGCAGATAGAGCGACACGGTGGCTCCGCCCACAAACACCACTTCCTGCGTGAAGGAGCCCAGCGCGCGGGCTACGGTTTCCAGCATGTTCAGGTTCGGTGAACTCACTGCGCAGACTCCACAATGCGTTTTCTCAGCTCATCGCGGGCCATTCGGACTTCACGCGCCCGTCCGACACGCAGTGCATCGAGCAGCGCCAGCAGTTCATACAGCTTCGGGTCACGGCGTGCAGCCTCGGCGACGGTCGGATACAACGGCGTGATGGCTTGGCCGCGAACCTCTCCCTGCTCGTCGGGCCAAACGTAGCGCTCTTCTTGTTCAGGAATCATCGTCGAGAGCGGCGGGGCCGAGTGCGCCGTCGGCATGCCGCGCACAATCCCGCCCGGCTCGACCGGAAAAACGTACTGAAGGCCGTGGACCAAGAAATCACACAGCGCCAGACGCATGGGCTCGCGCTTGTCCGCGTCGATAAGCCGCGCCACCCGACTGCGATTGAGCGAGTGGGTGACTTCGGCCTGGCTGAGTCCCAGCTCGCTGGCAAGGTCGAGCTGACGCCAAGAACCGGACCGTCTGCGGTAGCCTTGCCATCCCGACGGCAACCTGACGAACTTCTCTTTCCAGACGACGAGCTTGAGCAAGACGAGAACATCCTGCGGCTTCATCCCGGCTTGGCTTCGCATGGAGAGAATCTAGCGCTCAGTGCATAGATTTACAATTTGTAAATTACGAATCGTAAATCATCAACCTACTCATCTTCGCAGCGACGGGTGGAGCGTCGCTCGCCTTGCCCCCCCGCCGCCGCTCCCCGCGCTGACGCGAGTACACTCCCGTTTTCGTCGCTGGGGTGGGGGGATTGCGTGGTAGGCATACGGTGATGAGACAGAAAGAACGGACGCTGCTGCTCTGGTTGGCTTTGATTGCGATGTTTGCGGGGGCCTATTCCGCGCTTTCCGACAAAGGACATGGACCGAGCCTGGCGACGTTTGTCTCGGATGCAGAAAGCGCGCAGGTCAGCAGCGTGCAGCTTGAGCCCGACACGGACAGCGCCGATCGAGTCGTGCTACGGGTGCTGCGCAAAGATGGCCGCCGCTACGAGACCAGCCCTATCGCGCTCACTGCGGCGATTGAGTCGGTCCAATCGGGCGGAATTCCCTATTCGCTCAAGCCTGCTGGACGGATCGACACGACGTTTTGGCTGAGCCTGATTCCGGTGCTGCTGATTGGTTTTTTTGTCTTCTATTTTGTCCGCAGCCTCAAGGGACTGGGCAGTGGCAAGTCGCCGGGCGTGACCGATATCGTCCAAGCGCGGATCGAAGTGCAGCCGCCTCCCAGCTTGGCAAAACCGTCGTTTGATTCGGAACCAGCGCAGCGCTTTTTGGCGAGCGTGCAGGACTTCAAAGACAACAAAGACGGTCCGCGCAAGCTATTGCTCTGTGGTCCGCCGGGGAGTGGCAAAACGACGCTGGTTTTGAACGCGGCGTTTGCATCGCAGCTTTCCTATATCGCGCTGCCGGCAAGTGACGTAGCCAACATGTTCGTGGGGATTGCTGCGGCGCGTATCCGCCGCGCTTTCGAGCTGGCACATGAAAAGGCGCCGTGTCTTTTGCTCATCGAAGACATGGATGGGATGGCGGCGCGGCGAACGATTCCGGGGGAAGGCAAAGCCGCGGAAGAAGGACAGCTCACCGAACAGGTGCAGGGAATGCTGGAGCTGTGCGCGATCCTCGACGGGGTGCGTGAGTTTCCGTCCGGCGTGCTGTTCGTCGCGACATCGAACCGGCCCGATCGACTCGATGAAGCGCTGGTCCGCAAAGGACGCATCGATCTGCGCATTGATCTGCCGGCGCCGCCGTAGGAATCCGAACATCCCGCGGCTTTTGGCGCAGCGGCTGCGTTACGTTGCGCCGTCGTGCAGCCGAAGTCCCTGTGGCCAGCCTTCACGCAGCGCAAACATCGCAAGCGCCATCGCATAGGCTCCGATGACATCAATGGTGTAGTGCAGGTGCGCGAAAAACACGCTGGCGACGACGGCGATGTGGGTCGCAAGCATCAGCCGGCGCAGCGTCACAAACGGCCAGACATACAAAAGCAAAAGACAGGTTGCCGCGGTGTGTCCGGAAAAAAACAGGTCTTTGGTCAAATAGACATGCGGTGCATCGCGCAGCAGCAGTCCGAGCGGGCTTGCCATGTCCAAAAGCGCACGCGCAAACAGAGTCGGATCACGATCAAACATCCCCGCATGCAGATCCGGACCGCGCACCGGCCCAAGCCCGGTCACGACGATGCAGACGCCGCGCAGCAAAGACAGAAGACCGGCGCTTACGCAGTAACGACAAAACCGCTTGGGATCGCGCACAAGCAGCCACACCGCCATCGGCACATACCCCGCAGCGAGCAGCCAGTAGTTGTAGCGATCGACCGACTCGACATAGGGAATCCTGTCGATGAGCAGATCGGGCAAGTGCGGCGCCGGACGGCTTTCCGCCCACAGCGACAGCGCAATCATCGCCACAAAGCAGACATAGCGAAACAGCACCGCCGCCGCCGCGCGTGTCCCCCACGGCTTGACCCGTTCCCAAATCATGAGCTGAAACCGCGACCGCGTGCGCGGCTAAAAGCGCAGGAAAGCGTAGACGTAGACGTAGGGCACAACCAAAAGCAGCGCGTCGATGCGGTCGAGCATTCCGCCGTGACCGGGCAGAAGCACGCCCGAGTCTTTGACGCCGACCGAGCGCTTGATGAGCGACTCGATCAAATCGCCGAGCTGCCCGAGGATGTTGGCCGGAATCGCAATCGCGAAGACGTCAAGCCAGTTTAGCGACGGCAGATACCACAGCTTGGCAATCGTCAGCGCGAGCAGACTGCCAAAAATGCCACCGACAGATCCGATCCAGGTTTTTTTCGGGCTCACCTCCGGCCACAGCTTGGCCGGAATGTACGGACCCAAAAACCGTCCGGCAAAATACGCGCCGGTATCAGAACCCCACGCGCTCGACAGACAGACATAGATAAAACCACCGCCGAGCTTGGGCGCTGTCTTAAACATCACAAGCGGCACAATCAGCACGCCTGCATACAGCACTCCGAGCATCCACATCGACATCCGGGCCGCGACGGTTTCGATGTTTCCGTGCGCGAACAAAAAGTACAAAAGCCCAAACCCCGTCACCGCAAACAGACCAAACTGCTGCAGGTGCGCGGAAGGAACCCAGCACAGCAAGTTGCCAAACGCGACACCGGCCACCACTCCGAGCCAGCGCGTCAGCGCCGGATCTTTGGGCAGCGTCATGTTCATCCACTCGCGCAGGCCGGTCACTTGGGCAATCAGCACCCAAATCCACACGCCATACGGCTCTTTCCACTGAATCGCCAGGATCAGCAGCGGCACCGCGACCACTGCGGTCAAAAAACGCAGGACCAAGTTAGACATCACCACTCCCAAGCTGAGCCGACGCTTCGGCTCCTTCGTGCGTGCGGTAGACAGACAGCGCTGCGAGCAGCTCCGCTTTGCCAAAGTCAGGCCACAGCACGGACGTAGCGTAAAACTGCGCGCCCGTTGATTCCCACAGCAAAAAGTTGCTCGTGCGCTGCTCGCCGGACGTTCGGATCATCAAGTCGACTTTCGGCAGCCCCGCGGTCTTCAGCCGGGCCGAAAGCGCCTTTTCATCTAACGCGGTTTCGTCGAGCACGCCCGCCGCGACATCTTGCGCCAGCTTCTGCATCGCGTCCGCCAGCGATTCCCGTCCGCCATACGAGAGCGCCAGCGACAACACCATCTTGCGATTGTGCGCCGATTCCTCGATCAGGCTCGACAGCGGATTGCGCACATATTCGGGCAGTCGACTGATGTTGCCAATCGCCTGCAAGCGGATGCCGTTTTCGAGGATTTCGCTGCGTTCGTCGATCACGTAGTCGTGGAGAAGCTGCATCAGCCCCTGCACTTCTTCGAGAGGCCGTTCCCAGTTCTGTTCCGAAAACGCATACAGCGTCAGCGCCGACAGACCCAGCTCTCGGCAGGCCCGCACGACTTCGCGCACCGAACGCGCGCCTCGCCGGTGTCCTTCGAGCCGCGGCAGCCCCTTTTGCTGCGCCCAGCGCCCGTTGCCATCCATGATGATTGCCACATGCCGAAGTCCCGGCGGAAGCAGTGGCCTAGTACCCATAAGGCATTGGCGTATCACGAAGCGTACTCCCCGGCCAAGAAAAAGCCCGCTGCGCGGTGTCGGCGTCGTGATAATACCCGCCTGTGTCAGTCCACTTTTCGTCGCGCCTGCCGTGGGGAAGGCCGCCCAATCGCGTCAGCGCGAAACTGCAAGCGCTCAAAAGCCAAGGCGTGTCGCTGCTCGATTTGACCGTGTCGAATCCGACGCGCGCACTGCCCGATCTGTATCCGCAGACACTGCTGTCGTCGCTTTCATCGCCACAGGCGCTGCGGTACGAACCGTCGGCCCAGGGCGCCCTCACCGCGCGTGAGTCGATTGCCCGCTACTACCAAGACCGCGGCTACACCGTCGATCCCCAGCACATCGTGCTGTGCGCGAGCACGAGCGAAGCCTATGCCTGGCTGTTTCAGCTCTTTGGCAACCCCGGCGACCAGGTGCTGTTTCCCGAACCAAGCTATCCGCTCTTGCCGCTGCTTGGTCAGCTCACCAGCGTCGAAACCGTGCCCTATCCACTGCGCTTCGATGGCCGCTTTCACCAAAGCCTGCCCGAGCTTGGCGCGCTGTTGACGCCGCACAGTCGGGCCATTGTTGTAGTAAGTCCAAACAACCCGACGGGCAACTACCTTCGGCAAGCGGAAGCCGCCGGTCTGCTTGGCATGGCCGCAGCGCGAAATATCCCGCTGCTTATCGACGAGGTCTTTTCCGATTACGCTTTTTCTGATCCCTGTCCGCAGGAAGGCCCGCGGCTGCTGTCTCTGTGCCAACTGCCGTCGCCGCTTGCCGACATTCCGGCGCTGCGCTTTGTGCTATCGGGTTTTTCCAAAGTGCTCGGTCTGCCGCAGCTCAAGCTGGGCTGGATTGTCGTCGCTGGACCCGAACCGCTACGCAGCTTGGCGCAAGATCGGTTGGAACTTATCGCCGATACGTTTTTGTCCGTCGGAACGCCGATCCAGCTTGCCGCAGCGGATCTGCTTGCGCAGCGCACGACGCTGACGGCGGGAATCTCGGCGCGAATTTCCGCCAGCTTACAGACGCTGCAAACGGTCTTTGCCGATACGATGGTGTCGGTCCTTCCCGTCGAAGGTGGCTGGTACGCGGTCCTGAAAGTGCCCACTTTTGTCCCCGAAGAGGAGCTGGTTTTGCGTCTTCTCGACGATGATCATCTGATCGTGCACCCCGGCTACTTCTTCGATTTCGCCGCCGAGTCGTATCTGGTCGTGAGCCTGCTGTGTCCGCCCGCCGACCTGGCGGATGGCGCGGCTCGGTTGCTTCACCGCTTGGAGAACGTATGAAAAAATCACCGCTTTTCACCGTGCTATCGACGGTGTTTCTGTTTTACACCGGCGCTGCGTGGGCCGAACCCCCTGCCGATCCAATCGGCGCGCCGACTGAACCCGTCGCAAGCAACGCCAATCCGGCTCCCGCAACAGCGCCCGCACCGACCGTGCGCCCCGCAGCACCCGCGCTGGATGCCACTGGGCCCGGTCCGGTCATCGTCGAAAGCAGTCTCGGCAAACTGACGCTGGGCGGCTACGCCGAAGGCTTTTACCAGTGGAATTTCAATCGCCCACCGAGCGGCATCACCAACTACCGCGGCTTCGACAACCGCCACAACAGCTTCACCATCGCCAACGCCGCGATCGATGCCCAATACGAAAAGTCCGGTGTCACCGCACGTTTGGCGCTGCAAATAGGACACACTCCAAATACGTATTACCTGGCGGAACCGGTTTCGCGCGCGGATTTGTCGACGAGCGTGGTCGGCTCAAGCGACGCAAACACCTGGAAATACATCCAGCAAGCGCTGATTGGCTACAAAGTCCCGCTCGGTCGCGGCCTGCTGATTCAGGGCGGCGTGTTCCTGTCCCCGATTGGCCCCGAGTCGCTCATCGTCAAAGACAACTGGACCTATTCGCGTTCCAACCTGTTTTTCAACCTGCCTTTTTATCACACGGGCGTCCGTCTGACCCAGCAGCTCAGCGAAGCGTGGAGCGCGACCATCGGTGTCGTCAACGGCTGGAACTCTGTCGTCGACAACAACAGTGAAAAGACGCTGTATTTTCACCTGTATTTTAACCGTCCCGATCGGCTCCAGTTTTCGGTGCTGTACTTTACCGGCGTCGAAAGAAACCCGCTCGATGCGACGCGCTCGTGGCGACACCTGTTCGATGCGTGGAGCACGCTTTATTTTGGCAACCGCTTCGCGTTCAGCCTGCACATGAACGTCGGCTTCGAGCCCGAACAAGACAACACCGCGTCGTGGATTGCCGGCGCCACCTACGTGCGGGTCGGAATTGTGCGCTGGCTGAAGCTGGCCGCTCGCGGCGACGTGTTTTGGGAACGCAAGCCGTCGTCGTTTGCATCGCCAAACTATCCGATCTTTTTTGCTCCGTCGGACCTTACTTGGATGGCGTCGGGAACATCGACGCTGGAATTTGGTGGGGTTCCGGGTGTGCTGCTGCGGCTCGAATACCGTCACGATCACGCCGATGGAAACATCTTTTTTGCCGCTCCGACCGACGGACTTTTCACTTCGGGTCGCGACCAGAGCAAAAACAGCCAAGACACCATCACCGTCGGCGCAGTCGCTTGGTTTTAATCAGCGACGGAAATCTGTTTTAGTCCAACAGTAGAAACCAGCCGCCGTGGCGCACCCAAAACAATCGACGCAGTCGTAGTCGTATAGGTCATAAGCGAGCCCTCCCCAATTTTTGGTGCCCACGAGCGCGTCGCCTTCCTGCCGACCTGCCGATGCAGAGAAAACTAGACCGCCGACGGAATAACGGCCTAGCGTGGTCTTGCAGTCGATCGAAAACAGCCAGCACAGGAGATTTGCGATGAATGCTCCGATCAAGTACTTGCTCGACGAGACGCGCCTTCCCAAGTCTTGGTATAATCTCGCCGCCGATCTGCCAACGCCGCTGCCGCCCGTGCTGCATCCGGGCACCAGGCAGCCGATCGGGCCGGCGGACCTGGAACCGCTGTTTCCGATGGCGCTCATCGAGCAGGAAGTCTCGACGGCGCGCGAAATCGAAATTCCCGAACCGGTGCAGCGCGTCTATCGGCAGTGGCGTCCGTCGCCGCTCTTTCGGGCGCGAAGGCTGGAACAGGCGCTCGATACGCCGGCGCGGATTTACTACAAATATGAAGGCGTCTCACCGTCGGGAAGCCATAAGCCCAATACCGCGGTGGCGCAGGCGTTTTATAACCAGCAAGCGGGGATCAAAAAGCTGACCACCGAAACCGGCGCCGGTCAGTGGGGATCGTCTTTGGCATTCGCCGGTTCGCTGTTTGGCATCGAGGTGCAGGTCTTCATGGTCCGCGTCTCGTATGATCAAAAGCCGTATCGGCGGGCGCTGATGGAAACCTACGGTGCGCGCTGCATTGCTTCGCCGTCTTCGGAAACCCAGTCGGGACGGGCCGTGCTGGCGAGCAATCCCTATCACCCCGGCAGCCTCGGGATTGCCATCTCGGAAGCGGTCGAAATTGCTGCGCAGCGGGCCGATACCAAATACGCGCTCGGGTCGGTGCTAAATCACGTTCTTTTGCACCAGACCATCATCGGACAAGAAGCGATCGCGCAGCTTGAAATGGCGGGCGATTATCCCGACATTCTCGTCGGCTGTACCGGCGGCGGATCGAACTTTGCGGGGATCGCGTTTCCGTTTTTGGGCGTGCAGCTCCGCGGCGGCAAAAAAGTGCGCATCATCGCGGTCGAGCCCGCAGCCTGCCCGTCGCTGACCCGTGGAAAATATGCCTATGACTTTGGTGATACGGGGAAGCTTACGCCGCTGGTCAAAATGCACACGCTGGGATCGACGTTCACGCCGCCAGGTTTCCACGCCGGTGGTCTGCGTTATCACGGCATGGCACCGATGGTGAGCCACCTGGCCGAGCTGGGTCTTATCGAAGCCCGCGCCTATCACCAAGTGTCGTGTTTCCAAGCCGGCGTGCAGTTTGCCCGCGCCGAAGGAATTGTGCCGGCGCCCGAAGCCAATCATGCGGTGCGCGGAGCCATCGACGAAGCGCTGCGCTGCAAAGAAGAAGGGGTGGCGAAGACGATATTGCTCAACCTCTGCGGCCACGGGCACTTCGACATGCAGGCGTACATGGACTTTTTCGCCGGCAAGCTCAAAGACCAGTCGTATAGCGAAGAGGAGCTGGCGCTGGCGCTCGCCGGTCTGCCTTCGGAACAGCCTTAAGGCTGGATCGCCAGACGGGCGTGCCGTCGACCGCTGTTGTCGATGTAGCTTATGACGGTGTGTCCGTCGCTGCGCGCAATTCCCAAATAATCACCTGGCCAGCGTCGGTCTTCCCGACTCGCTGTCATCCGCAGACCGCGACGCAGTGTATCGACCCGCGGCGGCACATCTTGCGACAAATCGACCGGCAAAGACAAAAGCCGCAGCGTCGCATCGGGATCGCCATCACGATGTCCGGCCAAAAACGCGAGCTGAAGCTGCGAGTCTTGTCCAACCAGCGACGGCAAAAGCTGCGGATACATCATGATCAGACCGGGCTGGCCGATTTCTTTGCGCACGTTTTTTATGCCGGGCCCACGGTACTGGACAAGCACCAGCGCTTTGGGCTGCGGCGATCGCGCACTGTCCCACGGCGAGTCGCAAAGACCGTAGGCCACCACCACCGAGCTGGGCGTCGCGACACACGACGGACCGGCATTGGCAATCCGCTCGCCGTCGTTCGAGACAAGCTGCGGCGGAACGACTGTGTTTTTGTCAAACGACAGAAGCTCAATGCCACGCTCGGGCCGCAGGTACGCGACGTAACTTTGCGACGATACAGGATCGCTACACACCGTCGGCAGCGATCCCGAAAAACCCGGTTCATCGATCAGCTTGCGCGTCGACAGCCGTCCGTCCGCCGCCAGCGCCACTTCATGAATCCCGGCCCGATTGGCAAACGCGCTGCGAAACACAACATGGAAAATGCCGTCTCTGTCGACGCTGCTCCACGGCTTGTCGTAGGTCGTTTGCGGATCCCTTGCGACAAGCATTGGCGGATCGAAGTGAGCCTGCCCCGGACGCCGCCGCGCGACGACGATCGCCATGTCAAACGGCTCGGATTCAATCGAGCTGTGGGAACGAAACGACAGCCACGACACATACAGCGAACCATCCGGCGCAAACGCCAGCGTCGGATCTGCCGACAAGCGATGGCCCGGCGCGATCAGCTGTTCAACATCGCCAAGCGTCTGTCCACCGTCGTGTGAACCCCTGACTGCAATCGCCGTCGCAACTTCGCCGCTTCCAGCGACTTCCATAAAGGCCAGCGCCACCTGGTTTCCCGACGCAGAGACGTGCGGTTCAATCGCTTCGGCAGGCCAGACCTTGTGCCCGAGTGGTCCGTCGGGACGCAGCACAAAACCAAGCCCGAACAGCAACGCCAAAATCCCCACCAGCAGGACTCGTTTTGCCCGCACCGTCATCGCCGCGCCAAGCTGAAATCAGGGACCGCCGATGGCTGGCGGCAGGCTCGACGCCCGATCCCGGTTGCCCCGGCAGCTTGAGCGATCAAAAAGAAGGCTGAAGACGAGAATCGACACCGCGGCAAGATACAAAAGCGCGATGAGGATTCGATAGGTAATCGACCGCTGCTGACCAGCTCCCGACGACAAAGAACGCGACGAGTCGCTCGGCGGCGGCGTCACACCCGATCGCGGCAGCGCCACCGCTCCCGATCGCATGCCTGACAAAGACGAGCTGGGCAGAGGATGCGCGCCGGAAATTCCCCCGAGGTACGGACCACTTGGCGCCGACGACAGGGACGACGCCGGCACACCATCGCCACGCAGCGATGACAGGGAGTTGAGCGCCGAGGTCGACTGCGACAGCCCTGCCCCACCCGCCATCGAACGGCTGATCGCGGCTGTGCCGATCGATGAACGCGAAAGGCTCGTCGGACCGCTGCGCATCACTGGCGGCAGCGACGCACTGGATCGAACCGGCGGCGGCAGGGTGCGCGAAAGCGACGCGGGCCGCGACGGTGACACCGCCTGCGCAACCAGCGGAGGCAGACTGAGCGGCGCCACCACTTGGGGACGCGCCCACAGCCGCGTGGCTGGCTGACCGAGCGCAGCATGCAGGGCCTGCGAAAAATCCACCACCTCTGGATAGCGCAGCGTGCGGTCGCGACACAGGGCCCGCTCGATCACTGATTCCAACGCCGGCGACACCTCGGGCCGAAGCTCGCGCAGCGGCGCCGGATCTTGGGTCATGATCTTCGCAAGCAGCAGCAGGTTGGCGTTCGGTCCGTCGGGCGGCAGAAACGGCGGACGCCCGGCGAGCAGCTCGAACAAGACCGCCGCAGCACCGTAAATGTCGACTCGTTCGTCGATTTCACCACCTTGCGCTTGCTCAGGAGCCATGTAGACCGGCGTGCCGAGCGCCTGCCCCGCTTCCGTCGCTGGATCGTCTTTTAGCCGCGCCACGCCAAAATCGACCACTTTGACCCGATCAAAACGAACACTGCCGTCGGGAAGTTCGGGATCACGAAGCACCACGATGTTGTCTGGTTTCAAATCGCGGTGGATGATCCCGACGCGGTGCGCCGCCCCCACCGCCGCCAGAACTTGCAAAATCAGTGATACCGCATCTGCCGGCGCAAGCGGTCCTTGTTCTTTGAGCACCCGCGACAGCGGCACGCCTTGCAGGTACTCCATCGCCATGTAAAGCGACCCGTCGCGCTCGCGGGCAAAATCGTACAGTTCGACGATGGCCGGGTGTTTCAGACGGCCCAGCGCTTCGGCTTCGCGCTGAAAACGCGAAACTTTTTCTTGCCGATCGGCGCGCTGCTCTCCGACGACCAGTTGCAGCACTTTGACCGCTGACAGCCGCGCCGGATCGTCGATGTGGTGGGCCAAAAAGACCGCGCCCATGCCACCGCGACCGATCAGCTTGTCGACGTGCCAGACCTTCCCAATGTTGGGAAACACCAGCGGCAACTGACAGCGTGGGCACGACGAGTAAGCCGCCGGATAGCTGCTCGCACAGGAGATACAGATTTTTTCCTGTTCTTTGCCCACGTTGATTGTCTAAGCGCTAAGCGCAAAAAAGCGGCCCTGTTTTGGGCAGCTTGTCTCATCAATGTATCATGCGACCCCTTTGGCAATGAACCCTTCGACCCCCGGCAAAATGCAGCTCTTGCGCACCATGCAGCGCACAATGAAAAGCTACGCGCTTGTCTCCGCGGGCGACCGCATCATGGTCGCGGTGTCCGGCGGCAAAGACAGCTACACGATGCTCGATCTTTTGTGCCAAGCGCAGAAGCGAGCGCCGTTTCGTTTCGAGCTCTGCGCCGTACATCTCGATCAAGGACAGCCTGGCTACGACGGCAAGCCGCTCGCGGACTGGCTGGAATCGTTTGGCGCACCGTATGAAATCCTGCGCGAAGACACCTATTCGGTCGTAAAGCAGCTCGTCAAAGAAGGCGACACCTACTGCGCACCGTGCTCGCGTATGCGACGGGGTGTGCTCTACAGCGCGGCGGAGCGGCTCGGTTGTAACAAAATTGCGCTCGGGCATCACCGCGAGGACACCTTGCAGACGCTGCTGCTGAACTTGCTTTATGCCGGCAAGCTGCAAGCGATGCCCGCCAAGTATCTGACCGACGACGGACGCTTCGAGGTCATCCGACCGCTCATCGACTGTAGCGAACGCGAGATTGCGGCGCATGCAAAGGCGGCTGGCTATCCGATCCTGCCGTGCAATCTCTGTGGGTCGCAAGATGGGCTGCGGCGCAAACAAGTCGAATCGCTGCTCGATCAGCTGGAAACGACGATTCCCGATGTCCGGCAAGTGATGCTGCACGCGCTAAAAAATGTGCGCCCGAGCCACCTGCTCGATCAGGATGTTGCCGCTGCGTGGGCCGAACGCCGACCCGAGCTACGACCCGATCTGCGCGCGTCGGTTCCCCTGGCCTTGCGCCCCGGCCACCTGCCGATTCTCGACTAGCTTTTGTGCAAAAGTCGCGGGTTTGGTTGGCTGACCCACAGCTCTTCTGTGACGATGAAAGTTTTGCTCGCACAGGAAAGGCGCTGTGGGTTAGGGTGCGCGCCCAGGAGGTTCCTAGAAACATGATGAGCCTACGCGGAGCCAAGGTTTTGGCAGCGGCTGCGTCGCTCAGCGGCGTATTTTTTCTTTCAGGCTGTCCAAACCCCCCGCCCCCGGCGGATATGGCTGGCACGCCTGACATGACGATGTCCACCGAGGACATGTCCATGCAACCCGCTGACATGTCGATGGGCGGCTGTGATCCGGTTTCCGGAATGTGCGACATGGCGAAACCACCCGGTGACATGGCGATGCCGCCCGGTGACATGGCGATGCCGCCTGGTGACATGGCGATGCCGCCTGGTGACATGGCTCGCCCCGATGGCGGTGGCCCGGTCGACATGACGGTGCCGCCTGGTGACATGGCTCGTCCGGACGGCGGTGGTGGCGCTGGTGGCATTGGCGCGCCGTGCACTGCCGACACCGACTGCAAGGCAGGTCCCACGCCGTCTTGCTGGAAGAGCAACGTCCTGAACAACACAATGAACCCGGCCACTCCGGGTGGTTACTGCTCATCGGAATGCACGAGCGATGCGGCCTGTGGCGCGGGCGCCCGCTGCGTAAGCCTCGGCATGAAGAGCTACTGCCTCGCGAGCTGCAACAACGCGACGACGTGCCGTCACCCCGGCTACGCTTGCTCGTACTATGACACCGCGGGCGTCTGCTTCCCTGACACGATCTTCGACTGCAGCCCGAAAACGGCGAGCTGCACCGAAGCCGGCACCGGCAAAATGGGTGGCTGCATCCGTCAGGCCTACGAAGACAAGGGCACCTGCGCCGCGAGCTGCACCGCCGGCACCGGCACCTGCGCTTCCGTCGGCAGCACCAAGCGCCAGTGTGTGTACCTCGACACCACCAAGTCGCCGCCAAACGATGCATGGAAGGGCCTTATCTGCCTGGAAAGCCCGGCGACCGCCGTGACACCGGGTGGCGCTTGCACGTATGTCAATGACTGCACCGACGGCTACCAGTGCGATGGCGCGAGCAGCACCTGCCGTCAGATTTGCGTCAAGGGCGGCACCCCGGCCTGCACCATGGGCATGTGCACCGACGTGTTCGGCACCGCGGCCACCGGCCCTGGCATCTGCCGGTAGCGTCGCGCAGCGCAGCGGTCCTTGCCGATCTCTGCGCTGCAGCCCGGCTTGCTGAGCCGATTCCCGCCTCCCAAACCACTATGTCGGTAGCGATGTCTTCCGGCACTCCCCACCTTCGGATCTGTCCGCCACCATCCAGTGAACCCGCGGTTGCGGATCACGCGCTGCCTGTCGACACAAGACCGCTCACCATCGAGCGCTTGTTCGTCGAGCATGCCGGCTTTGTGGCGACTGTCGTCTTGCGTGTGCTCGGGCGAGATCACGAGGTTGATGACGTGGTTCAAGAAGTATTCCTCGACGCGATGAGCGGTCTGCGCTCGATTCAAAATCCCGCGGCGGTGCGAGGCTGGCTCAAGACCATCGCGGTCCGCAAAGCCAGCCGGCATCTGCGCAAGCGACGGCTGCGTGCATTCCTGGGGTTGGAACGCGACTGCTGTTACGAACATCTGGCTGACCCAAGCTGCGGTCCCGAAGAACGCGCGCTGCTCAGCCGTGTCTATCGCCAGCTTGACACCCTGCCGGTCGGCGATCGGGTGGCGTGGACGCTGCGTCACGTCGATGGGGAACCGCTCGATTCAGTCGCTGCGCTGTGTGGCTGTTCGCTGGCCACCGTAAAAAGGCGGATTTCAGCGGCACAAGCGGTGCTCGAAAGGAGGCTCCGTCATGGCTGATCTGTTCTCCCGCATCCACGCCGCCGCGGGCCACATCAGCGCGGATTGGAACCCGGCACGGGCCAGCGAAGTGCTCGGCCAGATGCGAAAGACCCACAAGCGCCGTCAGGTTCGCAAAGTGGTCGGCGGATCGCTGGCACTGCTGCTCATCTGCGCCGGTGCGTGGGTGGTGTCACGCCGGCAGCACCTGCCAACCCAAATCGGCCCAGAGCCGCAGATTGCGCAGCAGTCGGACGGGCAGGTTCGACTGGGCGATGGCTCACTGGCGCGGGTTCTCGATGAGCAGAGCCATCTGGAGCTCATCACCACCGGGCCGGACAAAGTGCTGATTCGACTGCGCGGCGCGGCATCGTTCCAAGTCGCCAAAAATCCGCAGCGACTTTACCGTGTCGAAACCGAGCGCGTTGCCGTCGAAGTGCTCGGCACCCGCTTCATCGTCAAAGAACAGGCCGATCACCGCGTCCACGTTGCCGTCAGCGAAGGCCGCGTCCGCGTGCTGTGGGACAAACATCAAACCGAGCTTGCGGCGGGAACCAGCGGCGATTTTCCGCGTCCGCTGACCGCGCCGACCGGGCTTGCACAGGCCGAACCGGCGCCGATCCAAGCCGACGAACCGGGGATCATGCCGCCGCAGCATCGTCCGCTCACAGTCCTTTCGCCGCGCACGCCGCGTGGGACAAGCCAAGCCAAAGTCGCGCCGCCACTTCCGACCCCCACCGTCGAGCCATGGCAGTCGCTGGCGGAACAGGGCAAGTTCGAGCAGGCGTATCAGCAAATCCTGTCGCAAAGCGCGATGGTCGATTTCCTGCGCAGAGGTTCAATCGATGCAGCAGAGCTGCTTCTTTTGGCCGATGTGGCGCGCTTTTCGGGACATCCGAGCGATGCGGTGCCGCCCTTGCGCCAACTTTTGCGCGATTCACCCAAAGATCCGCGGGCGCCGCTGGCAAGCTTTACGCTCGGACGCATCCTGCTCGATGACCTGGGCCAGCCTCGCGAGGCAGCGCAGAGCTTCCGGCATGTCGAAGACCTCGAAGCGGAAGGTCCGCTCACCCAAGATGCGCTGGCGCGTGAAGTCGAAGCGTGGTCGCGCGCTGGGGAACAAGGGGTCGCGCACAGCCGGGCCGAAGAATACGTGCGGCGCTATCCGACGGGACGACGGCTGCGATCGGTCCGCCGCTATGGGGATCTCGATTGAGAGCGGGCCCACAAGCGGCCTTGGTACTGCTTGCTTCACTTGCCGCCGGTGCTGCGCGCGCGGACGCAGGATCAAACGATGTGCCGCAGGTCGCGCTCGACATCGATCCGTGCGTGGCGGTGTCGCAAGCAGAAGTCCAGCGCCGTCTCGCGCTCGAAATCGGCGAACGGGTGATAAGCCTTGGCGAAGCGTCCCCGACGAGCAGCCACGCCGCCGCGACCTGCGACGAAAGCGGTCGCATCACCCTGCGCATTGATGATCCGCTGACGCGAAAATCGATCTGGCGCAGCATTGACCTAACCAGCCAAGAGCCGTCGGTGCGCGCGCGTCTACTCGCGGTGGCGATCGCCGAACTTCTGTACGCCAGCTTTGCCGAGCTGCTGCTGGAAAAACGCACCGAGCCAGACAAGCCCAAGCCAGCGCAGCCGCCGATGCCCGTCGCGGTGGTGCAGACCTGGAGCGGGCGCGTCGAAGACAAGCTCAAACAA
>DAORGN010000113.1:0-16128 GCA_035340095.1 Pseudomonadota bacterium
GGAATGGGTGGCATGGGCGGAATGGGTGGCATGGGCGGAATGGGTGGCATGGGCGACGACTTCGGCAGCGACTTCTAGTCGACGCCAAGCTCGCCGGGGCCGGCAAGGCAGCTTGCCGGTTTCCCTGTCCGCTTTTTCCTACCGCGCCAACGCCCTGCCTTGGACAACGCTACTCGCTTTTTCCCCACCGTCCCCGCAGCCGCGCCCACAGCCCTTTGGGGCCAGCGGGGTTTGTCGGCTGCGTGACTTCCGGCGGACTCTGCGGCTGAATCACCTGCGGCTCTGCCGGTTTTGGCGTGGGCTCTGGGCCCGTCACCAGCTTGGCCAGTCGTTCATCCGACGGACGATTCGCCGTGAGCTTGACGCCGCCGGGTCCAACAGCCACACCATCGATCGCTGCCGCTGTCATCACGAGCGACGCATCGCGGTCGCCATCGCTTGGTAGCTCGGCGCGCTGGCAAGCCGCGATCTCTACCATCTCTTGATCGTAGTCGGCGCGGAACAGCGACTTGAGCTGCTCGACGATTTCTTTGTCCGAAAAGCGGTACGGCGCCAAAAATGCTTGAAGATCCTGCGCCAGTTCCAGCGCCGAGGCATAGCGATCGGCGACATCCCGTGCGAGCGCTTTCATGACGATCTTGTCGAGCGCTTCGGGCACGCGGCGGTTGAACTTCGATGGCGGCAGAACTTCGGCGTTGCGCACCCGCTCCATGAGCTGAAATTCGGTGTCGCCACGGAACAGTTTTTCCGTCGTCAGCATTTCGTGCAGGATGATTCCCGTCGAAAAGACATCGGTGCGAGCATCGACAGGCATGCCCCGGATTTGCTCTGGGGACATGTAACTGAACTTGCCTTTTAGCACGCCGATTTCCGACGTGAACTTCACCATGGCCTGGGCAATGCCAAAGTCGAGCAGCTTCACGCTGCCGTCCCAACCCAGCCGAACGTTCGATGGCGAGACGTCGCGGTTCACGATCGCCAACGGTTTGCCATCGGCATCGAGCAGCGTGTGGGCGTGATGAAGACCCTCGCTCATCTTGGCGGCGACATAACAGGCAGCGGGCAGCGGAATGCGCGAGCCCGTCTCCTGACAGCGGCGGAGGATCTGGGTTAGATCCTTGCCACCTATGTACTCCATCGCGATGAAGTAGCGGCCTTCGGTGCGCCCGATCTCAAAGGTGCGCACGATGTTGTCATGGCTGAGCAAGACGGCCAGCTTGCCTTCGCGAACGAACATCTCGACGAAGCGAGCTTCTTTCGCAAGCTGCGATCGCATGCACTTGATCGCATACAGGCGACCGCCGCTTTGCCGGCTGCGGGCCCGATAGACTTCGGCCATACCTCCACGGGCGATGAGGCCCAATAGAAGATATTTGCCAAAGGGCTGGGGATTGTCTGGAGACCCAGGGTCGAGTTTGTCGGCTGCGGAATCCATTGCGCCTATTGTAGCTTTTTGGACTTTATCAGCCCGTCGGAATCGTGTCTATCAGCCCGGAATCGGTGCTTTTGGACCGATTTTGCGGGTGGGGACCTGTACGCACGCAGAACATGCGAAGCAGCGTATCGACAGACCGTAGCCAAGCACTTTACCATGTGGTCTTGGGCTTTTGTGCAGCGCATCACGAGGAACACTTCTGCCATGGGTCATGCACACCTTGGAACGGGGACGGGCGCAGGCGCGAGGTCTCGCGCCGAACACCGAGAGCGGGCGGTGGCCATCGTCGTCGAGCGCAACCGCAACACGGGCAAGCGGCTGGCCAGGCTCCTTGTGAGCGCTGGTTACACCGTCAAGACGTATGAAGACGAAAACACCGCCATCGCGCCGATCCTTCACAGCGATCCGCAGGTCGGACTGTGGCTGGTCGTTGGTGAAGCGGTAGCGGCGGCGGCGATTGCCGAAGGACTGAAGACACCGCCAGCGGGCAAGCGCTGCGTGGGCGTTGTCTATGGCGCGGGAGATGAAGTGGATCTCGCGCTTATGTTCGAGCAGCCTGCGATTGCAGCGGTGCTGGGGGTCAAGCCGTCGTCGGGACGCCCGGACCTCGAAGCGGAGCTGCTCAACGTCGCGGCATTTTTGCGCGGCCAGCCGCTTCTGCCGGTCCAGGGTTTTCTGCTCTGGGGCGCGCAGGCGTTTTCGGCCAGCATCACCAACATCGGTGGTCGCGATGCCGCCGAATCTCGGCTGGTGAAGCTGTGCAACGAACACCTCAACATCTCGCGGCGCGTCGCCGACAGCCTGGCCGAAGTGGTCCATGAGCTGATCACCAATGCGATGTACGACGCGCCGGTCGATGCACATGGGCGAACCCGCTATGCGCACGATCGGACGGCAAACATCGAACTGCCCGCGGAAGACAAGGTGATTTTCCGCTATGGCACCGATGGGCTGCGGCTCGCGGTCGAAGTGGTGGATCGGTTTGGACGGCTCAAGCGGTCGGACCTGGTGCGTTCGCTCCGTCGCGCGCAGAGTGGTCAGGTCAATCGCGGCCAGGGCGGGGCAGGCATCGGTCTGTCGCTGGTCTGTCGGACCTGTCCGATCGTCCAAGTCGATGTCGAACCCAACTGCCGCACGCGGCTGACTGCGGTCATCGATCTAGAACCAGGCCGGGCCAGTGAAGGTCCGAAGCCTGGTCGAAGCGTCATCTTCCCGGACTTGACCGCCCATGCGGTCAGGAACGATTCTTAAGGTAGGCTGCCGTCGTGAACTACGAAGAACGTTCAGGCATGATAGGGGCTGTCCAGCCGCCGCCCAAGCTCCTCATCGAGCGACTGTCGGACGGCGACGTGACCTGCCTGCGCCTTATGGGGACCATCGACGAACAGTTCGACGCCCCTGGCCTGGCCCAGACCATCACGTGCCGCTACCTGATCCTCGACTTGGGTGGCGTGGACCGGATCTCGTCGTTTGGTATCCGTCAGTGGATCGACTTCGTCCAGCACATCGCGCCGCGGCTGGCGGGGGTCTACTACGTCGAGTGCTCGCCGAAAGTCGTCGACCAGTTCAACATGGTTGCGAACTTCGGTGGCGCTGGATACATCGTTTCGTTCTACGCCCCTTATCGCTGCGAGACGTGCGACCAAGAACGCCGTCACCTGTTCCGCAGCGACGAAGAAACGCCGGTCTGGCGCGCGGGCCAAGCCCCAGCGACGACCTGCCAGACCTGTAGCAACAAAGAAGACTTCGACGAAAACCCGGCGATGTATTTTAACTACGTCGCCCAGCAGCCGATCCAGGCGATTCCGCCGGCGGTGATGCAGTTTCTGCGCGTCCACCTAAACTACGGTCAGGGCGGTCAGCGCAAGCTGCGCATCGAAAAGCGGATCGAAGGTCGCTGTACGTACATCAAGCTGTCCGGCGATCTCGATAGCGATCTCAAGCCCGAAAAGCTCGCGGATGGACTTGAAGGCGAGGTGGTCGTCGATCTGGGCGGCATCTTGTCGATTGATCCCGTCGGTACAGCCCACTGGCGGAAGCTGATGCGGACGCTTGATGCGAAAACCGGCACCGATGAATCGGTCGAACGGGTCAGCTTCATCGCAGTTCCGGCGGTGTTCCTCGAGCGACTTGGCAAACCCGAGGATCTGACGCGCAAAGGTCAGGTTCTGTCGCTGATCATTCCGTACAACTGCTCGCGCTGCCGGGCCACGACGCCCAAGCTGGTCGATTTTACGATGCACGGCGACGAGCTGCGGGCCGGTCGGGTGCCGCGGATCAAGTGCGCGCTGTGTGGCGGGCCCGTCACCTGCGTCGTTTCGGAGACTTGGTTCAATCGGCTTCAGACGCTGCCACAACCGCAAGTGACGCCGGATCTCAAGTCGACGATTGCGCGACTGACGGCAGCCCCGGCCCCGCAACCTGCGCGATCGACGATGGCAGGTCCAGCAATGCCCGCCCCGACGGGAGCACCGGCTGCTTCTGCGCCAAGCTGGGCTCCGCAGCCGATGTCTGGTCCCCCGGCGCAACCACAAGCACCAAGCTGGACGCCGCAGCCGACGCCATCGCCGCTGGCCACAAGTGGTCCGCGATCGACGATGGGTTCGTCCATGGCGCAGTCGAGCGCGGCTTTTCCGCGTCCCGATCTGCGCGCCGCAAGCCAAGGGACTCACGCTACACCATCGGCACCGCAACCACCGCCGCCACAGGGCGTGTTTGGCAAGCTACAGAACATTCCGGGGCTTTTGCCGGGCCTGTTGGTGGTCATGCTGTCGCTGTCAGGCGCGATCGTGTACCGAATTTTGGCGACGCCGGCTGGACGCGCGGGCGAATGGAAAGTCGTCGAGTCGTCGACGCCCAAAGCGCCACTTTGGCATGATCCCAAGTTTGTGAGCGACGGCAGCAAGTTCGTCGGTCACTCGACCCAGGTGGCTGATCGAAACGATGCGCTCGAACGGGCCGACATCGCTGCGCAAGCGGAACTTATCAGCAAGCTCGCCGAGGAACTGGAGACCAAAGATCCCGACTGGCGCAAAGTGGTAAAGCCGCTGTTTTCGCCGGTGCAAGATGCGCTCAAAGAGGAGCTCGACAAGGCGCAAAAGAGCGTCAAGCCGACCGATGATCAGGCGGCGGCAGAGGCTCAGCTCCAGCCGGCTCGCGATCACCAGTTTGAGCTTCAGCGGCGCAGCACCGCGGCGTTTAAGCAAAGCTTTGGCGATGGCTCGCCGCCGGCACTTTCGCAGTACTGGGAAAAGCGGACGCGCACGCTCAAAGGCGCACGGGAAGCCGGATTTGCAGCGTCGTCGCTGATTGAGCTGGACAAAGCCGCGTTCGACAAGCTTGTGAACCTGTTCCGGCAGACGGAAGCCGCGGCCAAGGTCAAGGTGATGCCGTTCTTCCCACTGTTGGCGCTGCGCTTTGAATCGTCGGAACACGGACCCGTCGTCATCGAAGTCGAAGACGGCAGTCCGCTTGCCCAAGCTGGTCTAAAGAGCGGCGATCTGGTGCTGTCGGTGCTCGGGAAGCCAGTGCGGACGCCGGGCGATTTTGCCAAACAGATCGATCTGGCGGTCAAAGACCTCGCCAGCCACGACGTCGTGCTGAAAGTGCAGCGCGGCAAAGAGCTGGTCGATGTGAAGCTGACGCAAGCGAAGACGGCGCCCAAAAAAGGCCCCGTGCCGATCAAGAAGGGTGGCAAGTAGCCGGACTCGTCAGCGACGAGCCGGTGTCGCTAATCGCGAGCCGTCAGGTAGGTGAGGACTTTGGTCCAAACCGCCGGGGAGACGCCGACTTCGAGGTGGCCAAAGCTTACGCCTTCTTGTTTGGCGTCGCTTGTGCGCTTGGCGCTTGTCCACTTGCTGGTCAGGCTGTCTTTTGCGGCGATGCTCTTGCGGAACAGGACGCCGTCGCCGTTGACCGCGCAGGTCGGGCAGCTCATGCCGTCGGTTTCGTAGACGGAACCGGCGACTCCACCCGCTTCTCCGTACAGGACATACAGCGCGTCAAGCTTCGAGTCGAGACTGGCGGCTGTAAGTCGGTCGATGAAGTGACCGCCCATCTCGACGGCACTGGCGATGCCGAGCCCAGACATGAGCTGGTATTTGTTGTAAAGCCCCGACGAGCTATCGGCATTGCGCGAGTTGTACGCCGTGTGCCAAGCAATGCACGGCGACGCCGACGGTGCAAACGCGGTCTTGCGACACGCCTGTCGGTTCGGATCGTCCAGATAACCGCCTGCCAGGTAGCTTAGCTTGGGCCGCAGCCACGGATAGTAGCGGTTTTCATCGGCATCAAGGTCTTTCCAGTCACTTGAGTCGCGACGAGGAACCGGGTAGTCGCTGCGCAGATCGGCGGCGGCTTGTAGCTGACCCAAATAGGCGCTGACCCACTTGCCGGATTCATTGACGCTGCCAAACAAGCTGATGTTGTACTCGTCGAACGAGTAGCTGCTCGATGATGCACCGTCGGTCAGGTTGAGCGATCGCAGCGAGCCGCGCGATACGGGTTTTCCATCGCTGTCGAGACTGCTCACGTTCGATACATAGATGCGGTTGAAGAAGTCGAGCCAGGTGCCGCCGCGGCTCTCGCAGACGCTTTTGGCATAGGGGTTACTGTACCAGGGCACGTCGGGGCCCCAGTTGACGCACTGGAGCGCCGAAAACCACGTCCACGGCATGGGTCCGCGTCCGACCGGCGCATTCCACGATGTGCTGGCGATGGTCAATGTGTGGATCGGGTGGCGGAAGTTCAGATCAATGCCTTGGTGTGGTCCCGAAAGCGCCACATAGACGCGGACATCGCTGCGGAACGCGGGAACCGCTTCGCTTTGGGCGGCGGCGACGCGATCGAAAAACCGGCTCGAAAGGCTCGGCCAGGTTGCGGCATTCGCGAGGTACGCATCGACAGCCAAGACGCCTTTGCTCCAGGCGAGGACGTCGACTTTGGGGGCGCTGCCATCGGCTTTGGTGTGAAGCTTGCGAATCCGTGCAATGGCGTTGGCGACGGCAATCGCCTGGCTGTAGTTGTCGCCGTGGAAGTTGCCGAACGTCACCGCGTAGACACAGCGTCCCGCCGCTTCCATCGCCTGCACCATGCCGGTTTTTTGCGTCGTTCCCGCGTAGGCATTTCCCGAACCGTCATTGCCGCCGGGGAACAGCCAGACATTGGCGTCCTGCATCGCGCCGTGCACCAGCAAAAGCGGCGTCTTGTCGATGCTGCAAGTGCGGGCGTAGGTCTTTGGTCCTTTGTGCAAAAGCACAAAGCGCGCTTCGGGTCGCATCGGGCCCGGCTCACTGCACGTCGCGCCCTTGGTCGTCGCACACGAGTCTTTGTAAAACAGGTTGAAGCCGTCGACGATCTGCTGGTTTAACGAACCAAAATACGTGCCGAGCGGATAGTCGCTGCTCTGGAAGGTGTCTTGGGCGCGCAGCTTTTCGGTCCGGCGGTTGTAGCCTTCGGTGCGGACGCGCTGGTTGCCTTCCAATAGCTCGATTTCACCCCACGACCAGCTCGGTGGACGCAGGCTGCCGACGACGCGAAAGCTGTCGGTTGGGCGGTCGTTTTTGTCAAACAGGGCAAGCACATCGCTGCTGAGCGGAGAAACCGTCTGGGCAATCGGTGCGGGTTCCGGCGAAGCGGGTACGCAGCCGACGAGCGCAACAGCCGAAAGCCATGCAGCTTGGGACAATTGGGGACGGGACATCGCTTCCCTCCTATGTGGTGTGGCGGAAGAAGGCGTCGATTAGTTCGACGC
Source organism: Pseudomonadota bacterium (assembly GCA_035340095.1). Classification (GTDB taxonomy): domain Bacteria; phylum Myxococcota_A; class Polyangia; order Palsa-1104; family JAEUJZ01; genus JAEUKA01. The sequence goes on from DAORGN010000113.1 coordinate 7,188, forward strand.
GGGTGGCGGTGGTAACGCGGGCACCGTCGGGGGCTGCGTCATCCCAGGTGCTGCGCTGGGCGATCCTGGGGGAAACAGAGACGGAGCAGCCGGAGGCGCAGCTGGCGCAATGGGCGCAATCGGACCTGCCGGCATCGTGGGACCATTGGGTCCGACAAGCGGTGGCACTGGCGGCTGCCCGTCGGGCGGAATCACCAGCGGCACCCGGTTTGGATCGGGCTGACTTTCCAGGTTGGCTGGCGCTTCCGCTGGGGGCGGTGACGGAACTGGGCTTTGTACCGGCGTCGGTTTTCCAGTTCCAAACTGATACGCCAAGCCGACATCGAGAAGATAACTGCCCTGAAATGGCTCGCCCGTGCCCGTCAGTCCATAGCCGCCGCCGCGAGCAAAGAGAGCCACTGGCACTTTCATCCGGGGCTGAAAGTCGAAACCCAGACCGCCGAGCCCAATCGGCATAAAGTAGTTTCCCACCGTCGGCGCTGACTGCACCACGCCACCGTCGGGTGTCATCTGATTCATCCCCGGACGATTGAGCGCGTTATAGCCAATCCCGATCTGCAAATCGAGAAACAGCCCCGACGAAAGTGCCAGTCGATAACCGCCACCCAGGAAGATGAACAGCGCATAGCCCGGCGACGTCGAGTAACCACCGATGCTGGCGGTCATAAACAGCTGGTTTGCGCCGCTCACATACGCTGTTCCGTCGTAGGCCAAGCGAACCCCAGGATTTACAGCGCTTTCACCGAAATACGACAGCGAGACCCGACGGGGTTTTTCCGTCGCGCCGGACTGTGCATGGGCGCTTGTGCCTGTGCACAGCACGCAAACAAGCCCAAACGCAAGCTGGGCGAGATTGTGACCGCCCAAACGAAATCGGTTTCTTGGCGACGACATGGGTTCTACCTGGGACCGTAGTCGCGTTCGTCCGCTTGTGCAAGTAGCTGCGCCCCTGTCCCACGCAAGCGTACAAAAAAACCATTGCACCTACCTGTAACCCAAGGGCTAATAAGGGGTGTGATACGGCGTGTCCTGGCCCAAGCTCTTTGCGAACGGTTTTTGTCGTCGAGGTCAGGACCGACTGCAACCGGAAACGAGTGAAAGAAAGGGTGCTGTACATGTCCTCTCAATGGCCGATCCGTAAGCGCTGGACCCTGCTGCCGCTGGGCGTAGCGGCGCTGTCCATGGCTCCCTCGTGCGGACCGACGGGAACCGAAGACGCGCAGCAGAAAGCCATCATCGTGACCCGATCCGGTACCGGCTTGGGCAAAGTCGCGACGGCAGGCGGAGAAATTTCCTGCGGAACCGACTGCTCTCGTCTGTATGCACCGGGGACGAGCGTCACGCTCACCGCGACGGCGGACCAGGCTTCGACGTTCGTGGGCTGGAGCGGTGCTTGTACGGGGACGAGCCCGACCTGCGACATCAAGCTTTCGACGGACCCAAACGAGAAGACGGTCACGGTCGATGCGAAGTTCGATACCCAGTATGTTCCGCCGGCGGTAACGCTGACCGTTGCGAAGTCAGGTCTGGGCACCGGCAAGGTTTCATCGACGGACGGCGCGGTAAACTGCGGCACCACCTGCCAAGCGCAGGTTCGGATTCCATCGACGGTGACGTTGGTCGCGAAGGCCGATATCGGATCGGGCTTTGCGGGCTGGACCGGCGCTTGCGATACGCAAGGCACCGATCCGGTGTGCAATGTCGAAGTCAATCTGGCAACGACCGTCACTGCGAAGTTCGATAAGCGGCTTTGCACGCCCGACAACATCTGCTGGGAAAACCCGCTGCCCGCCGGCGTGAACTTTAGTTCGGTCTGGGGCAAGTCGAAGACGGACATCTGGGCCGTCGGTGACAGTGGCACGGTTCTGCATTATGACGGCGTTGCGTGGTCGCAGACCTCAAGCGGCGTGACGCAGAAGCTAAACGCGGTGTTTGGCTTTGCCGCAAACGACGTGTGGGCAGCCGGCAACGGCGGGACTGTGATCCGCTGGGATGGCACCAAGTGGTCGTCGGTAAACTCTGGCACCACCAACAACCTGCGTGGGCTGTGGGGAACCGCGAACAACAACCTGTACTTTGCCGGTCAAGCCGCGACGCTGCGCAAGTGGGACGGCACGGCGTTTTCGGCGATCACGGTTCCAGCAGCAGTCGCTGGCCGCGATCTAAACGCCATCCACGGTCTTGCGGCGAACAACATCCGCGTCACCGGCGAGCTTGGCACCCTGATTCGCTGGAACGGCACCGCTTGGACCGTCGAAAACAGCGGCTCACCGCGCAACCAGTACGCGGTCTTTAACTTTGACGCGACCCACGCATGGGTCGGTGGCTACCTGGGCAACACCAGCATCTGGGACGGGACCACCTGGACGTGGAAACCGCAATCGACTGGCGTGACCTTCAACTCGATCTGGGGGTCGGGCTTCGAGGACGTCTGGTTCGCCGGGCAAGCCGGTCTGTTCTTCCGCTACTACCGCGATGTGAAGAACAACCTGGTGTGGGAAGCCAAGCAGTCGCCCGTCGTCAGCTCGCTCAACGGGGTGTTTGGATTCGCGGCCAACGATGTGTGGGCAGTCGGCGACTCTGGCGCCATCATCCACTACGACGGCACTGCATGGACGGCGGGTCGCAGCGGTCTTCAGGCTGGCTGGAACGGCGTCTGGGCAACGGGCGACTCGAACATCTGGGCAGTCGGCGGAAGCGGCACCATCGCGCACTGGGACGGCGGCGCTTTCTCGAAAGTCGACAGCGGCGTGACCGATGCGCTGTACGGCGTCGCGGGATCGTCAGCGAGCAGTGCATGGGCAGTCGGTGAAAACGGCACCATCTTGCGCTGGAACGGCAGCAAGTGGGCGGCCTCACCGAGCCCGACGCCAGTCAACCTGTACGCTGTCGCAGCCCCGGCTGCACAAGATGCGTGGGCGGTTGGTGCCGGCGGCAAGGCGCTGCACTTTACCGGTTCGTCATGGACGACTGTCAACACGCCGACGAGCGCGAGCCTCAATGCAATTTGGGCGCCTTCTTCGTCGGAAGTCTGGGCAGCAGGCGATGGCGGCACGGTTCTCAAGTGGAACGGCACGATGTGGACGCAGCAGCCTGGCCCGAGCACGATGAACGTGCTTGGACTGTGGGGCAGCTCGTCGACCAACCTGTGGGCAGTGGGCCCCACCGGCGTCTACAAGTTTGACGGCACAAACTGGACCAAACAGACCGTGCCGACCGCTGGTCCTTTCGTTGGTGTGTGGGGCTTCGCAAGCGGCACCGTCTACGTCGTTGGCAACGCTGGCCAGGTGCTGCGTTACGACGGCACGACGTGGAAGCAGCTCCAGAGCGGCACCACGGGCAACCTGACCCGCGTCTACGGCGCCAGCACTGCGAGCGTGTTCGTGTTTGGCGACGGCGGCCAGGTGCTGCGCACCGGAACGTAGCTTGGGGCAGACCAACTTTTAACGTGGCGAGGTGGCGTGATGGCCACCTCGACAGCTAGGAGCAAACGATGCGAAAGAATTGGTTCGGATCGCGAATCTTCTTGGGTGCCGCAGTCAGCCTGATCGGGGCCTGCGGTATGCCAAGTGCGCCCGAAGCCCCGGTGCTGCCAACCAGCAACGATGGGCCGGCGATGCGAGTCGTCACTCAGGTGATGCACCGCGACGGCGAGAGCGGGCAGCCGACGATGGCTCGTCTGCATGCCGACACGCTTACGCCGATGGGCAGCGAAGTGAAGTCGGTGGCGTGGTCGACGCTGCGTGGACTGAAGCATAACTACAACCTGTCCGACGAAGCGGTGCAGGGGGCCAAGCTTCAGGATCTGCACGACGCTGGCAACGGACCGCTCATCGCGCACTTTGATCAGGAAATCGATGGCATCCCCGTCTTCCGTCGCAGCATCAAGATTGCGATGGATCGGGAGATGAACCCGCAGTTTGTCACCGGCAACTTCGCCCCGAGCACGAGCCGGGTGGCGGAGCGCTGGTCGCTCGATGAAACGGTCGCTGTGTCGGCGGCATTCCGGGCGATGACCGGCAGCCGCACCGCGATCTCGCGGATCAGCTTTTCCGGCAAGCAAGCGGGGGCCTATACCGCGCTCGAACTGGAGAGCATGCCGGATTCCGAAGGGCTGTCGCAAAACGGCCCGGCGCGCGTCCGCAAGGTCTGGTATCCGACGAGCGAGGGCCTGATCCCGGCCTACTACACCGAGCTAGACGTCGGCTTTAACAACAGCAAAGACTCGCGGATGATGGCGTTTGTCGTCTCGGCGATCGACGGCACGGTGTTCTTTCGGCACAACCTGACCGCCGCTGATTCGTTCAGCTATCGCGTCTGGGCTGACACCACGCCGCCGTACCGCGTGTGGGACAGCCCGATGGGCAACGACTATACGCCGCACCCAACGGGCACGCGCACCAGCGCTGCGCCGGGCTTCAAGGCGGCCAACCTGGTCACGCTGTCGAGCGCAGGTACGTCACGCAATGACCCGTGGCTGCCCGACGATGCGACCGAGCTGTATGGCAACAACGTGTTTGCCTACGCCGACCTTGCTTCGCCCGATGGCTGGGGCCCTGGCGACGCGAAAGTGCCGCTGACTGGTGCCAAGACGTTTGATCGCGTCTACGACCCGTCGACCGATCCGCTTGCTTCGACGAACAACTCGCAGGCGATCACGACCAACCTGTTCTTCATCCTCAACTGGATGCACGACTACTTCTACGACGCGGGCTGGACCGAATCGGCCTTCAATCCGCAGAAGTCGAACAAGGGTCGAGGCGGCATCGAAGGCGATCCGATTCGCGGCGAGGCGCAGGATTCCGGCGGTCGCAACAACGCCAACGCCAGCACGCCTGCTGACGGTGGCATGCCACGCATCCAGATGTACGTGTGGGATGCGGTCGGCGCGTCGGGCAAGGTCAATTCGCCAGCCGACGTCGCGGGCGACTACGAAGTGTCGGGGGCACCGTATGGTGCCAATCCGTTTTCGACCACCGGCGAGCTGGTGATTGCGGACGACGGCGTCGGCAACACCGCTGATGGCTGCGAAGCGCCGTTTAAGAATGCAGCGGCGATGGCCGGCAAGATTGCGCTCATGACGTTCGGCGAAGGCAACTGCGCCTCGCGCGTGAAGGTCAAAAATGCGCAGCTTGCAGGTGCCAAGGGTGCGATCGTCGTCAGCGTCGATCCGACGTTCGGACTGCCGGCGATGGGTGGTACGGACGCGACCATCACCATCGGCGTTATCGGCATGACCTACGACGACGGCATGAAGCTGTGGAACAAGGTCAAAGGCGGTGCCACCGTCAATGCCACCATCGCGGGCGGTCGCGCCGTTCGTGATGGCTCGCTCGAAGCAGGTGTCGTCTCGCACGAGTGGGGCCACATCATGTCGAACCGGCTGATTGGCAACGCCGTCGGTCTGTCGAACAACCAGGGCGGCAGCATGGGCGAGGGCTGGAGCGACTTCGTCGTTCTTCTCTCGATCGTTCGTCCCGAGGATGCAAGCGTCCCGGCCAATGCCAACTGGAACGGCGTCTTTCCGGACATGGCGTATTCGGTGTGGGCACCCGGCAACAAGGCGTTTTACGACGGCCTGCGTCGCTACCCGTACTCGGCGGACCTGACCAAGAACCCGCTGACGTTCAAGCACATCGAAGACGGTGTGCCGCTGCCGACGACCCCGGCGCCCGCCTTTGGTGGCGACGGTGGAAGCAATGCCGAAGTCCACAACGCCGGCGAAGTCTGGGCATCGGTGCTGTGGGAATGCTATTCGTCGCTGCTGCGGGATTCTCGTCTGACGTTCGACCAGGCCAACGAGCGCATGCGCCGTTACCTCGTGTCATCGCTCAAGCTGACGCCGAATGCACCGACGTTCCTCGAAGCGCGTGATGCAGTGCTGGCCGCTGCGTGGGTGAGCGACCGCGCCGACTACGATGCGTTTGTGAAGGCGTTCGCCAAGCGTGGCATGGGCGCCGGCGCGCAAGGTCCAGAGAAGAGCTCGACCGATCACGCGGGTGTGGTGGAGAGCTTCGTCACGGGTGCCGATGTGGCGATCGATCGCATCGTGCTCGATCAGTCGAAGACCGACTGCGACCAGGACGGCGTGCTCGACAACGACGAAGAAGGCCGCCTGCTCGTCACCATTCGCAACACCGGGAACAAGGATCTGACCTTGGGCACGCTCAAGGTGACGTCGAGCAAGCCGGAAGTTTCGGTCACGACGACGAACCCGGCGACCATCCCGACGCTGGCTCCGTTCCAGTCCACCACCGTCAGCGTGGGCGTGGCGATGAAGGGCGCAACCGGCGTGACCGCGTTTGACCTCAATCTCGAGGTAAACGGCACGGGCCTGTACAAGCCGGGCGCGATCAAGCAGACCTATTCGGCGCAGGGCAACTACGACGCGCTCCCGAACCAGAGCACCACCGACAAGTTCGACAGCAAGAACACCGGCTGGTCAGTCGTTGATGATCCGCAGCTTTACGTCGAGCCATGGCTGTACGTCTACTCGGCGGGCAACGGCATGTGGCACGGTCCAGACAGTGCGGAACCTTCCGATCACTCGTTTGTTTCGCCTGAGCTGAAGATCGGCGCCGATGGCATCGCCATCACCGTGAAGCACCGCTACTCGTTCGAGACCGACGGCATTGGCTACTACGACGGCGGCGTGATCGAGCTGTCCGATGATGGCGGCACCCTGTGGGTCGACGTCACGTCGGTTCCGGGTGTGGCGGTGAGCAATGGCTACACCCAGTCGCTTGCGGCCTCACCGTCGAAAAACCCGCTCGCTGGTCGTCGCGCGTTCGGTGGTCCAAGCGCTGGCTATCCAACCGATTGGGTCACGACCAAGATCGAGATTGGCAAGATCCTCGCCGGCAAGTCGGTGAAGCTCCGCTTCCGCACCGGCAGCGATGACACCGTCGGCGCACCGGGCTGGGATGTGGACGAGATTGCCATCACTGGCCTCGCCAACAAGCCGTTTGGTTCGCAGGTTCCGCACCGTGGCGTCTGCGTGACCAAGCCAGCGTCGATGTTCCAAATTGCATCGACCGACCAGCTTGCGATTCCGGTTGGCTTCCAGGTTCAGCTCGTCGCCACCGCGACCGGCGCAACTGGCGCAGTCAAGTGGAGCTGGGAACAGCTCGACGGTCCGCGCGTCATGCTGTCGGCCACCGACATTGCGAACCCGACCTTCATTGCGCCTGCGGTGAGTGCTCCGACCCAGCTTAGCTTCAAGGTCAAGGGCACCAACGGCGACGTGACCCGTGAGACGATCGTCAACATCCAGGTCGTCAAGGCGCAGGTCACGGCGGAAAACCAAGGCACGGGCTGCAACTTCGGCGGCGCGGCCACGGGCGGCTCGGCCCTGGGTACGCTGCTCGTCGGTGCTGCGGCTGCGATGCTCCGTCGTCGTCGCCGTAGCTAACCCACCTGCCTGCGGGGGGCCTCGTGCCCCCTCACTTATCCCCCACAAGTCCGCTTTTTCGCCGCAAAGAGACTCGCTCTCTTTGACGGCGTAGCTGCGTCCATCGACCCGCTTACCGTCGGATCGGCACAGCGCGCAGCGACTCCATTGTCACTGCTTCGAAAACACCGGACAGAGCCGACCGCTTTTGGCGGCAGAAGCGAACCGTCCGTGCGGCTTCGGCAGCGTCTTTATGCTACCGAGCGTTGCATTCAGGCTGCCGTCAAACAGTGCATTGCCCGACGACTCGACGATGCGGAACGCGCGCAAGGTGCCATCTTCGGCAATCGTCAGACACGCCGCCGCTTGCAGTCGCGCCAGATCCTCGGGCTTTAGCATCGTCGGGACCGTCCAGCGCTCCAGCACTGCGGCGACAATCTCACGCAGGTACGGATCGCCCGCTGCCTCGCTGGCCGTACCGCCGCGCACGCCGTTTGGATCGCCTTCTTCCAGCGCTTCTTTGGTCGCCCGGTCATCGTCATCGCTGCGGAGGTTTTTCGTCAGGTCGGTCAGCTTCGCCAGCTTGTCGTCCTTTTTGTCCTCACGCTTTGGACTGGGCTTGTCCGGGTCCTGCGCCAGCTTGATCTTGTTTTTGTCGGCGGTGCGCGGTGTCGCATCGACGTGCGGCAGAAACGACAGGTCGCGCTTGCGGCCAAACTTGAGCAGCTTCACGTCGACGAATATCTCGGGTCCGCTCGCTTTCGGCTTGTCGGGCTTGTGACTGGCTCGCCACAAAAGCAGCAGCCCACCGCCGTTGATTGCAATGGCCAGGCACAGGCCCGCGACGAGCCCCTGCCTGTCGATCGGTCGTCGCCGCAGCGAGACTTGCTTGTCCTCGCCGATCAGCTTGTCGAGCTGGGCGTCGGCTTTGGCCGCCACTCCCTTGGGGCTTGTCGGCGCCGAAGAGGCCTTTTCGTCCTCTTGTGTGGCCATGACTACTGCCCCGACTCCTCTCGGCTCGACATCGGGTCAGTGATAAGACCCACTTTGTCGGCCCCCGCTTTCGACGCCAGCGACATCACCGTGATGACATCCTGGTAGCGCAAGCTGCCGTCGGCATGGATGTACATCTCGCGCTCGCTCTGGAGCTTTTCGTTGGTCCGCAGCCGAAGTTCCAGTTCAGCAAAGCGCACCGGGTTTTTACCCAGATAGACCACCTGATCTTTGGGAAACGTCGCCGGGATCGTCAGGATGATCTTCGCGTCTTCACTGTCGAGCGCCTGGGTTTCCCCTTTGGGCAGCACCACCGGCACTCCCGTCGTCGCAATCGGTGCCGCCACCATAAAGATGATCAGCAGCACCAGCATCACGTCGACCAGTGGCGTGACGTTGATCTCAGAGACCATCGTGCTCTCTTTGGGGCCAGACATCGCCATGCGCGGGAGTATAGCGTTTTTCTCGTCGCGATACCCAACTAGAGACGGCAGCGAACGAGGAGGGCAAGGGTAGGTCGTCGGATTACATGTGGTGTGCTAGCGTAACAGGGCTCTT
>DAORGN010000114.1:0-16104 GCA_035340095.1 Pseudomonadota bacterium
GCCATCGGGTTGCCCAAGCCGGCGCCGCCTGTCGCAGCGTCCGTCGCAGTCCATCGACCGCTGCCATCCCCAAGCGCGGCGGGCACAAGCCCAGGTCCGGCGGCAACCAATCCAACCGTCGCTGTTTCGACGCCAGCCACTGCACCTGTGCCCGCTGTGGGGACCGAAAAGAATCCCGAGCGAAGCGCGGAACGACCGGCGGTGCTTCGTGCGGCACCGATAAGCGCTGCGGAGCGCGCATTTTCTGAAGGCTGGTCGGCGCTGCGCAAAAATGATTTTTCCGTTGCAGCCGATGCCTTTGGCCGTGCTGAGCAAGGCGCAAGCGGCGAACCCATCGTCGAAGATGCTCGTTTTTGGCGGGCGGTTGCGCTGGGTCGGGCAGGGCAGGTTCAGGCAGAAACGGCGGCGCTTCAGCGCTTTTTGTCGCTACACGGCGGCTCGCCGCGGGCCGGGGAAGCGGCGGCGATTTTGGGCTGGCTGCTTTTGAATCAGGGACAGACGGAAGCGGCGGCGAAGCACTTTGCCAACGCCAGCCGCGATCCACGGGATGAAGTGCAAAAGAGCGCTCGCGCCGGACTTGCCGCCGTCGAGCGACAGATGAAAGCGTCGCGTTAGTCGCGCGCGTACATCGTCATGACGCAGGCGCCGCCCAGACCGAGGTTGTGCTGAAGCGCGACCTTGGCCCCTTCGACTTGGCGCTTGTCTGCCTGGCCACGCAGCTGCCAGGTCAGCTCGGCACACTGCGCAAGACCCGTCGCTCCGAGCGGGTGGCCTTTGGACAAAAGCCCGCCCGATGGATTGGTGACATATTTGCCGCCGTAGGTGTTCTGGCCGTCCCAGATAAACTGCTCGGCGCCACCTTCTGGACACAGTCCAATCGCTTCGTAGGTCAAAAGTTCGTTGGTGGTGAAGCAGTCGTGCAGCTCGACGACCTGAACGTCTTGCGGGCCGATGCCGGCTTTTTTGTAAAGCTCGGCGGCGCAGCCCTTGGCCATGTCGTAGCCAATCATGCCGATCATGCTGTCGCCAAACGCCGAACCAAAGTCGGTGCTCATGTGCTGGGCGACGATGCGGACCGCGCCGGCGATGCCTTTGCGACGCACGAAATCTTCCGAAGCAATGACCGCGGCGGCGGCGCCACACGTCGGTGGGCAGCACTGGAAGCGGGTCAGCGGATCGAACACTTCCTCAGATGCCATCACTTCTTCGACGGTGAGCGGCTGATTGAACAGGGCCAGTGGATTGCGGCTGGCGTGGTTTCGGGCTTTCGACGCGATTTTGGCGAAGGTTTCGCGACGGGTGCCGTATTTCCAGCGGTATTCGCGACCGGCGCCGCCGAACATCTGCGCCGTCGGTGGGGCCTGGTTAAAGCCCTGCTGGCGGTTCATCACCTCGACGTGTTTGTCCATCGGATTGGTGCGATCGGTCCACTTGCTGCCGAGCGCGCCTTTTTCCATCTGTTCAAAACCGAGTGCGAGCACACAGTCGGCATCGCCCCCCATCACCGCTTGCCGCGCCAGAAACAGCGCCGTCGATCCAGTCGAGCAGTTGTTGTTGACGTTGACGACAGGAATGCCGGTAAGTCCAAGTGGATACACCGCGCGCTGGCCACAGGTGCTGTCGCCGAAGACGTAGCCGGCGTAGACCTGCTGAATGTCGCCGTAATCGACGCCGGCATCTTTGAGCGCAGACTTGGCCGCGCCTTGTGCCATCACGTCGTAGGAGTCGCTTGCGCCGGGTTTTTGGAACTTCACCATGCCGACGCCAATGACGTAAACCTTGCGACCCATCGTGCCGTACTCCTTTCGCAGAAAGCCGCAACCGCTTGGGCCGCAGCGCTGGGGATAAAGTGAATCTCTCCTTGGGTACACCAAAGCCGAGCCTTTGTCACCCTGGGTGCAGAATGCGCAACGACTGCGCCCCGGATGGCAGACATCTGCTGTTGCTTGGGTCGCCCGCTGTTTTGTAGCCTCATGCCGACATGACAGAGTCGAAGTCATCGACACTCAAAGCGCGCATTGCGGCGTTTGCCGGGCGCTTAAACAAGATTTCCGCGAAAGTGCCACCGCGCCGCGAGCGCTTTGCCACCGACGCAGACATTCCGATTTCTGATCTGTATTCGCCGATCGATGCGCCGCACACGCAGGCCGATGAAGCGGGCGGATCGAGTCCCTACCTCGACGGAATTGGCCTGCCCGGTGAGTATCCGTTTACGCGCGGCGTTCAGCCCAACATGTATCGCGGGCGGCTGTGGACGATGCGGCAGTATGCGGGGTTTGGTTCAGCGCGCGACTCGAATCAGCGCTATCACTACTTGCTTTCGCGCGGACAGACGGGCCTGTCGGTGGCGTTTGATCTGCCGACGCAGATGGGCCGCGACCCCGACCACGAGCTGTCGAAAGGCGAAGTCGGTCGCGTTGGTGTGTCGATTGCGTCTCTTGCGGACATGCGGGTGCTTTTGTCGGGGCTGCCGCTTGAAAAAATCACCACGTCGATGACCATCAATGCCACCGCGGCGACGCTGCTCGCGCTGTATGTGGCGGTGGCCGACGAACAAGGGGTGTCGCGCAAACAGCTCGGCGGCACCGTGCAAAACGACATCTTGAAAGAATACATGGCGCGCGGGACGTACATTTATCCGCCACGCCCGTCGCTGCGGCTTATCACCGACCTGTTTTCGTTTTGCAATGCCGAGCTGCCGCAGTGGAACACCATCAGCATCAGCGGCTATCACATTCGCGAAGCGGGCTGCGATGCGGTGCAGGAAGTCGCGTTTACGCTCGCAGATGGCATCGCTTACGTCGAAGCGGCGCTCAAAGTGGGCCTGAAAGTCGACGAGTTTGCACCGCGGCTGTCGTTCTTTTTCAACGGCCACAACAACCTGATCGAAGAAGTCGCCAAGTTCCGTGCGGCCCGTCGGCTGTGGGCCAAGATCATGCGCGAGCGTTTTTCCGCCAAAGACGAAAAAAGCATGATGCTGCGCTTTCACTGTCAGACGGCGGGATCGATGCTGACGGCGCAGCAGCCTTTGACCAACGTGGTGCGCAACAGTGTGCAGGCGCTGTCGGCGATTTTGGGCGGCTGTCAGTCGCTGCACGTCAATTCCTATGACGAAGCGCTGGCGCTGCCGAGTGAACAGTCGGCGCTCTTGGCACTGCGAACCCAGCAGGTGCTCGCGTATGAATCGGGGGTCGCGGACATTGTCGACCCGTTGGGGGGCAGCTACGCCGTCGAGTCCCTGACCGACCAAATCGAAGCGGCGGCGCAAAGCTACATCCAGCGCATCGACGAGCTGGGCGGCATGGTGGCGGCGATTGAGCAGCGCTATCCCCAGCGTGAAATCGAGCGACGCGCCTACGAATACCAGCGCCAAGTCGAAAGCAAGCAGCGCATCGTCGTCGGTGTAAACGACTTTGTGATCAGCGAACCGCCGCCCAAGGGGCTGCATCACCTGGACCCGCAGGCCGAAATCGATCGCGTCACCGAGATCCGTAGCTTTCGGACCGCGCGGGATGAGCAAAACACCCGGCAGGCGCTGCGAGCGCTCGACCAAAAAGCGAGCCGTCCGTCGGCGTCCGACAACAACCTGACGGCGGCGATCCTCGATGCGGTCAAGGCCCAGGCCACCGTTGGGGAAATCGCCGATACGCTGCGCATCGTGTTTGGCGAATACCAAGGCTAGGCCTTTGGACCATTCGGCCTGGGCGTCGTTTCTCGACTTGAAATCCGGCCAGATCCTGGGTTACACGCCCCGCACATCACGGAGGATTTTCATGTCAGATCGTCGTTTCAGCCAAGGTACGCTCAGTTTTCGTCGTTTTTGGGCAGGTTCACTGCTCGCGCTTGCGCTTTCTACGACAGGCTGCTTCGGGGCTCACTATCGACCCAGCTACAGCATGCAAAATGTGCAGGCCAAGCCCGCGAGCCTGATGGTCGCGCAGAAGATTCAGCGGCCCCTTTTCTTGGTTGTCGATTCGGCCAAAGTGCCCGATAGCTGGGATCTCAAAGAGTCGTCATCGCTGAATCCCAAAGACGGCGAGCAGACCAAGCTCATCGATTTCCAGCAGTTTGTCCGTCGCGATCTGAAAGAAGCGCTGGGCAATTACTTTGCCAAAGTCGAAGTGGTCAAAGCCGGAACGCCGCTGCCCGCAGAACCGCACGTCGTCGCTGATGTGAAAGTCGATCGGGTGCAGCTCCACAGCACGCCCGTCGGACGGCTGGTCTACACGATCATCGAAATGACCTGGGGTGTGGGCCTGCGTCCGAGCGAACAAGCCGAATATGCATTTGCGTTTGCCGGCGAAGGCAAGAGCTCGGAATCGTATCCGACATTCGAGGTTGGCGTCGCCCAGCTGGTGGAATCGGCGATCCTGGGATTTAACAAGAGCCTGGTCGAAAAGGGCGGTCTCGAAGCGCTGCAAAAAGCGAGTGCGCCGGCGGCTCCCCAGGCTGCTGCGGCGGCCAATCCAGCGGGCGGTGCGGCGGCGCAGGCCGGTGGTGAACCGCTCGACCTGGCGGCACCGGGCAAACCGGCCAGCAAGGCCGGCAAAAAGCGCAGCAAGTAGCGTTTATTTGGCGGGGCTCAGCTCTTTGCCACGCAGGACAAAGTCGCGGACCGATCCACTGGTGGCCGAAAAGCTGATCGGCTTTCGCAGGATGACTTCGGCTTCGTCGCCGGCGTTTTGGATCACGGTCAGCTCGCCTTGGTATTCGCTGGCGGCGTCGCCCCCGGACTTGTAGACGCGCAGCTTCCATTCGCCCGCGTCGATGCGGTCGAAACGCTGGGCTTCGATGCCGACGCTGCCGCCTTGGAGCGCGGCCCTGGTCAGTTCGCTGCTGCGTCCCGGTGGCTGAAGCTGAAGCTGAAGTTGGGCGTCGGGATGCGACCACGTCACCGCGATGAGCAGCTTGCCTGCATAGCCAGCCAGACCGTCGCTGCGGCCACGTACTTTGAGCTGCCCGAGCAGGTTTTGATCGCCTTTCTTTTGGGCATCATCGACAAGCCGCGAAAGCCGCACGGCGTACAGCGCGCGCGCCCACGCCGGGGCTCCTTTTTGCGTTTTTTGGGCGCCGACCGCTTCGGCCACTCGGCTCGTCAAGCGAAGCGCTTCGTCGCTGCGGCCAAGTCCCGCCGCCGCGTCAGCCAACAGCAGCATCACCGCTTCGTCTTGCGGCAAAAGCCAGCTAAGCCCCTGGTATTCGCGATACGCCGCGTCGTAAAAGCCGTGCGCCCGATACAAATCACCGAGCCTTCGACGACCCCATGGATCAAACGGCGCAAACTCGACGATTTCCGACAGTGCGCGGGCGCCTTCTTGGCCTTCGCCGCGACGGATCAGATACTCACCGACAGCCTGGCGCACTGATGCGTCGGCACCCGGATCGCTGCGGGTGGTTTCGATGAGTCGGTTGGCTTCGGAAAACAGCGCTTGCTTGCGCTCGGCGCTGACGCCTTTTTCACCGCTCGCTTCTTCGAGCAGCGCCAACAGCTTGAGCTTGAGCGACAACGAGTCGGGGGCCAGCAAAAGGAAGCGTCGCACCACGACGAGCTGATCGTCGACAGACTTGGCTTTCTTCAGCTCCTGCGCAAGCAGCGTTTGATCGACACCACCATCGAGAGCCAGGCCGCTTTGGGCGGCGCGAATGTCGGCTTCGGTCCGCACCGCGCGCAGGATCTCTCGTCGCAGATGTGACTGGATTTCGTGCGCGTTTTCGCTGTCGTCAAACCGATGGTACAGGTCGACTTGCTGCGCGGTGGCACCGACGTGAACTCGCAACATGTCGATGATTGCCCGCCGGTCTAGCCAGGTCTTAAGCTCACAGCGCGCCGCCGCTTCGCGATAGACCGTCATCGCGCCCTCGACGCCGGGATGGCTGGCTAGGCGCTCGCGCCACAGCGACCGTCGCACCTGCAAATAAGCCCGCGAAGCGGCACTACAGCGCTGCGGTCCATCGTCGCGATCGGGCTGGTTGAGCTGGAGCGCATAGTCGATGTCGTGCAGTTTTCCATCGGGTGACGCCGGCAGCTTGACCGCCAGCAGTGCCCGCTCGATGCAGGCATCAATTTCTTTCGATCGCAGTGTCGACGAACTGACGCGGACATCTTTGGGAATCCCGTCGAGGCCGAGCTTGACTTTTAGCTCGACGCGACCCGACAGGCCTGGATTGCCGGCGGCCCGCCGCTCGTAGCACAGACGGGCCGCGCTGCTTTGGCCGTTGAGCGCCCGAACGTACATTTCGTTTACGCTGATGGTGCGGACGTTTGCCGTCGAGACACCCGATTCCAGCACAATCGACGAGTCCTGCGGTGCTGCGCCGCGCAAGGCCGGTGGAACAAACTGCCCGGCTTGCAGGTCGCCAACCAGTGGTCGATAGGTTTCACCGCCCGATCCCTCGACGACAATGGCGCTCCACGGCGTCACCACTTGGAAGCGCTTGCCGATGTCGACGATGGCTTCTTTGCCCGACGCGCGTTCCAGCAGCCCTTGCATCCGCAAAAGCGCCCAGCGACGAGCGATGTCGCCGCCATCATCCATCGTCCGCACGGTCAGATCGCGCTGTTCGACAAACGGTTGTCCGTCGCGAACGCCGCGTACTTGCAGCTTGCCGGGCAGTCCGCGGTCTTTTGGCAGCCTGGCCACCACGGTCAGGGCATCGCCGCTTTCTAGCGTGACCGGCTCGTCGGGATAGACCACATCGGCGCCTTCGCCCAGATCGACGGTGACATTGGTTAGGCTCGGCTGGGCAATTCGTTCCAGCAGGTAGAGCGCTGCCCGCGACGCATCGGGTGCATCGTCGATCCGCACCACGCCCGAGCGAATTCCCGAGTGACAAAGCGATTCGAGAAGCGGCAAATTGGCGTCCGTTCCGACGGCAGCAGCAAAAAAACGCGGCAGATCACCCAGCCGCTGGAGCTGTTCGCGCAGCTCTCGCGGGGTCAGGGCTCCCACCGTCGGGCGTCCGTCGCCGATGTAGATGACTGCGCCTTGGCCACGCGGCAGAAGCTCGACGGCGCGCTGGAACGACAACTGCAAATTGGTGGCACCGCCCGGCGTCTGTTTCGCCAATTGGGCATCGAGCTGTTCAATCCGTTCCTTGGTTGCGGGTGCCATCGCTTCGCTGCTCAGCGTTGCTGCGCCAAGTGATGCGGCCACGACGGCGACGCGATCTTCGGGGGTGAGCCGTTTTAAGACAGCCTGGGCGACGCTGCGACCGAGGCTGAGCTTGGCTTCGTCCGTTCCCGCCGACACATCGACGAGCAGCACGACATCCAGGCCTTTGGGGGCTTTGCCCGGCGCTGGCGTCGGCTGAATCAGCAGATAGCGCTGGCCATCGAGTTCTTCGCCGCGGAAGCCAAACAGCCGTTCGCTTATCCGGTCTTTGCCGTCGATCAGGTCGAGCACAAAGTCTGCCGTCGGGCGAAAATCACTGCGTCGCAGCGTCACCTGCGAATTTTCCAGCTGTGCGCCCATTCCTGCTTGCAGCGCCGCCGCGCCGGACTTGGACACGTCGACGGTCAGCGAAAACTCGCCGAGGTTCGACAGCGTGCCTGCCTGCATCTGCGCGCTCTGTCCCATCGGATAGACGTAGGTTCGCTTCACCGCATCGGGGTGCGGGATGTGCGGCAGCCACTCGCGATAGAGCAAAACGACCCGACGGACCTTACCTGGCGCAATGTTGCGAACCAGACCACGATAGCGGCCAGCGCCAGCCCACTCCAGGTTGGCCGCAAAGCTGGATACGCCACCGTATTTGGGGTCCATCGACAGCACCACGCCACGACGCGGCGCACGATCGTCTTCAGCGACGGAAAAATGTTCCAAAATCGCCGACTCGGGCAGCCGCACGGTATACAGGCCTTCCAGGTATTCCGAGCGCGGATTGAAAAAGGTCTGCTCGACGCGGGTTGTCGCCAAGTCGCCATCAATCGTGACGGTGACTTCATGCGAACGGACGATAAGCGGTGTGCGCGCGGTGCCAATGCCCGATGTCGGACGCGCGGTAAGCTGACCGACGCCGGCTGGCTCCAGCGCACGCAGCGGTCCCGGTTCGGCGAGTCCCAGCGTAAAGTCGTCCCACAGCGCCTGCGCCGTCTGTTTGGCTTCCTCGCCACTGACCAGCAGCGTCAGACCCGATTCCAGTCGACCGGCTTTGTCGCCGCGCTTCCACGCCGCTTGGCCGCTGGCGCAGTACACCTTGGCACCGCCGTCTGTGATGGTCACGGCAAGACCGGCCCGCTGCGCCGACAGCTCGACGCCTTGGGCAACCACCGGAACATCGTTGCCGACGCGGGCATCAATCCAGGCGCGACCGCTTTTGACTTCGATGCCTTTGTCGCGAATCGTCACCTGGCTGCTCTGGTCGAGCAGCACCCACGCGCCGGCATCGAGATAGAGCGACGCGCGCACGCCCGCAGGCGTCGTCACCTCGCTGCCGACCTCGAGCCGCACGTTGCGCACAATCGGCAGCGTCGTGTTGCCGCGCTTGATGTGGGCACCATCGCGGCTTGCTTCGACCGATGCCACCGTCGGCTGCGGCGGCGGAATTTTGGTACACGCCGAAAGACCAAGTAGCGAAAGCAGGGCCAGGCCAAAAAGCCGCCGAAGGCGAGCCGCACCGAGGCTTCTGCGTATCTGAGGTTGAGCTTGTAGCCGGTTCATTGCGACCCCTTACTGTGGCAAAAGCCGTCCGTCGCGGAGCAGTAGCCGCCGTTCGGTCAGCTCTCCTGCCAGCTTGAACTTGCTGGAGAGCAGCTTTTCGTCTTTTTGACCCTCACTTAGCACCACCGTCAGCACCACGTCGTAGCCAATCGCGCGCTTTTGGTCTTGGCGGCGCACTTCGACGACGTACTCACCCTTGGATGAAGCGTCTTTGTGGCTGTGCCAACCGAGCAGGCCAAACTGTGGCGCCAGATCGATCGCCGGCCCGAGCGATTCACCCGGCGCACCGACGCGGAGATCCAGATCCGCTTCGGGATGGGCCCAGGTCAAAAACACCCGCACCGGACGATACAGCCCCTCGATGCCGTTCTGACGGGCGCGCAGGTGCAAAAGCGCAAGCTCCTCGGCGGTGTCTTTGCCCGGCTGGGTGCGTGCTTGCTCGCGCAGCTCGGCCAGACGCAGGCTCGACCACAGAAGCGCAATCTTGGCCAGCCCGCTTTCGCTGCCCGGCTCGGCATCACCGACGACACGTTTTTCCAGACCGAGCGCTTCTTCGACCTTGCCCGCACCCGCTGCCGCCGACGCCAGCAAGATCAGCACCGAGTTGTCCCCCGGCTGAAGCTGAAGCAGCGTCTCGTACTGACGGTAGGCTTCATCAAACCAGCCGTGGGCGCGGTACAAATCTCCCAGCCGTCGACGCGCCAGGGGATCATCGGGAGAAAACTCGACGATTTCGGAAAACGCTCGGCGCGCACCGATTTCGTCGCCCAGACGGACAAACAGCTCGCCGACCGACGTTCTGGCTTGGGCGTCGGCATAGGGATCTTGGCGAATCTCCTCGGCAGTTCGACGGGCCGAATCCGCTTCGCCGAGCGACTCTTCGGTTTCCATCCGCATGATCCGCAGCTTCAGATCGCCGGGCCACTTGGCCAGCAGCTCTTCCAGTCGCGTCAGCCTCTCTGGCATCGACTTGGCTTTGGCGACCACTTCTTGCGCCAGCATCGCGCGTTCTTCGTCGCCAAGTCCCAAACCGTCGTAGATCACCCGCAGATCGCGCGGACTGCGCACTTCGCCCAAAATCGCATGCCGCAGGTATTCTTGATCGTCGGGCTCGTCGGACAGGTTGTTGTAAAGATCGACCATGCCGCTTGGGCCGCCGACGTTGCGCAGCATCAGCCTAAGCAGCTCGCGGCGCTCCGACCAGCGACGGACTTCGCAGCCGCTTACCGCGTCTTGCATCACTTCCATCGCTTTGCGCACGCCGCCCGACAGCCGTTCTTTCCAAAGCTGCTTTCTTTCATCCAGCGGCTGCATCGACGCTGCCGAGCAGCCTTTGGGCCGGTGGGTCAAAATTCCGACGACAACCGTCACCTCCGGGGTCGAAATCGCGACCGCCGGGGCTGATTCCATGTCCGGTGCAGACGGATAATTCACATTGCTCTTGAGAATGAACGGATAGGACACGACGACGATGCCGCCGCGTGGCCGTGGAAATTCCCAGCGCCGAATGGCGCCAGCGATACACGCATCGACGACCGGATTGCCCACCGTCGAAGACTGGATGGTACTCGCCAGCACACTGCCTTCTGCGCCAACGGTGAACTGGACGACGATGCGACCGTTTCCGGCGTGACCGCGGGATAGCTCACGCTCTTGGCAGAACTTCACTTCATTCATGTGGCGACGGATGACGCGGCGGATGACTTCTTTGTCGAGCGATCCGCGGACTTCCGCATTGCCGGCGATGACATCGGCGCCCAGGTCGCTGCGGCGGTTTTTGGCGCCGTATCCAGATCCTCCGCCGTGGCCGATGGTTCCGAGGCTGCCGAGCCCGATGGTGCCTTCGCCGGTGCCACCACCGCCTTTGCCACTGCCGACCAGACCGAATGCATCTCCATCGAGCGCGTCGGCCAGGGAATCGGCTTTGTCGCGACTTGCGCTTCGCTTGGCTTTTCTGTCTGCGCCACCGTAGTCGCCGCCTTCCGACACCGCTTCCTTCATGGCTCGCGATGCTTTGGGCGCGGGGGCTGCCGCGGAGGCAGGCTCGGCGGGCGGTGGTGCCGGCGGTGCTTCGTCATCGGCTGGGGCGCTCTTGGCGGCTTCGCCTTGATCAACATCTTTGTTGGGAGCGGCCTTACGTTTTGCGGCTCCAGCGCGGCCTCCCATGGCGCCTTCTTCGTTGCGGGCGCTGCTCGATGGATCTGCCGAGACCACAGTGGGCGATGAGGGAGCCATAAACGCCGGGGCGGCTTCCGACGCGCTCTTTGCAAACGACATCGGCGAACGGCTGCTGCAGCCCGCGGCGCGCACTTCCGGAATCGCTTGTTCGAGCGCAGAGACTTCCTCTTCACTCGGCACGTAGTACGACGTATAGGGCGTAATCAGGTTTTGGCGCACACCCAGTTCGGCGACTTCTTCGACGCTGGCCCCACTTTCTAGCAGCTGTGAAAGCCGCGCCGCCGACCAGCGCAGGCGCAGATCCGACGTGTTGTCTATCGGGTGGCCTTCGAGTCGATAGGTGCGCTTAAACGGCTGTCCAAGCTGCACGCCTTCGACGGTAATTGTGGACGGCAAACGCTTTTTCAGCCGCGCCAAAATCAGCAGCGGCTCGCCGGCCCGCACCGCGACGGTTTCCCGTGGATAGACCCGATCGAGCGAGCTGCCGACCTCGAACTTTAGCTTGCTCACCGTTGGACGACTGAGGTGTGAGACCACTTTTAGCGCGGTTTCGGCGGCGCTTGCGCGATCCCCGACGCGGTAGGCTTGTCCGGCGCTGACTTCCGAAAGACCTGACAAAAGATCCAGGTTTGCGTCGTCACCAATTCCGACGGAATAAAGACGCAGCGGCTGCGGCAGGCTTGCGAGTCGTTCGCGCAGGTTTTTCAGCGACAGCTCACCGACGGTCGGTTTGCCGTCACCAACGTACAGCACCGCGCCGATCCGGCTGGGGTCGAGCATCGCCGCCGCTTCACTGAGCGTCCGTCCCAGGTCGGTCGCGCCGCCCGTCTTTGCCCTGCCGAGCTGTTCCAAAAGCTGGTTGGCGACCTCGCCGCTCATCGTCGACCACGTCGGTGCGGCGGCTTTTTCTTTCTTTCCGGTCTTGCCGCCCAGCACCGCATGCGCGTCCAGATCGGCCCCCAACAGCACCACCCGATCGTCGGGGCCCAGCCGGCGCAGCACCGATTCAATCAGCGTCCGTGCCATCGCCAGGTGCGTTGCATCGGTGGCCGCCGACACATCGACGAGCAGCGCCAGATCCATCGGCGCACGCTCTGTTGCCGTCGGCAGTGGCGCTGGCAGGGTCCGAATCAGCACGTATTCATCTTCGGGCTTGCCCGAATGTCCCATGGGCCGCGGCGGATCTTGGTGGGGGACGTGATAGACCCGCGCGACATCATCGAGCCGCTTGTCAGAGACCAGCTCGACGGTCAGATCGGCACTTGGGACAAAGTCGGTTCGCTGCAGCACCACGCGCTTGTGGTCATCCGACAGCACCGCCCCGAGCCCCGAGCGCACTTCCTTGGTCCCGGCGTGGCTGACATCCACTTCGATGTCGAGCTCTTGAATGATCGGCGCGCCTGCCCCCGCCGCGGCACCCATCGGAAAGCGATAGGTCCGCAAGCTGTTGCCAAGACCTGCGAGCGGCAGCCACTGCGAATAGGTGTAAAGCACGCGCCGCGTCGAGCCCGGTGGCAGCGGATACAGCCGCGCTTTGTACTGCCCCGGTGCCTCCCATTCGAGCAGCGCCGGATCGTGGGTGGAACCCTCATAGACTTTCGATTCGTAGTCGCGGCGCGCCGTCTCGCGTTCTTTGACGTAACCGTCGACGAAACGCCCACGCCGGTCGATGGCAAAGCGCGACAAAATGGCGTCTTCTGGCAGCCGCACCCGGAAAATGCCTTCGAGCGTCGACTCATCGGGGTTAAAAAACGTCTCCTCGACGGTCGTAATCGCCAGATCGTCTTCGATGCGAACCCGGACTTCCAGTCGATTGAGCGACAGCGGAAACCGCGCTTCACCGAGGCTCCCCGGCTTGCGTGCGCCCACTTCGCCAAGTCCCGGTGCACCGCGACCGACGCGCGGATCGGGCCATGCCAGACCACCCGTCCAGTCATCCCACAGCGCAATCGGTGTCAGTTTTGCGGCATTTGCTTCGACGCTGAGCTGCTCACCGGAATGAACGACGCCGCGCCCACTGCCGACGTAAGCGACCTCGCCACGGATCACCGACAGACGGGCGGGCCCGGTGGTTTTGCTGACCTCAAAGCCCGCGGCAGATGCGAGCAGGCTCACATCACCGACGCCCACTTCGAGCCGGCCCCCACTTTTGGCGTCGACAAAGATGCGGCCTCGGCTGATTTTGACGCCGGTGTCGGTGACGATGACTTCACTGCCACCGTCGACAAGCAGCCTCGCACCGACATCGTGGTGGATGATTGCTTGGGCTCGCTCGGCCACGGTGATGGTCTGATCTGCCGAAGCCCGTTCTTCGCCGCTGATTGCGTGACGCGACGACGAAACCGCAAGCTCGACGGGAGTTCGGACCACTTCGACGCTGGCGACCGAGCTGACCGCAGACAGCTTGGGCCCGCACGCCGATAGACCAAGCGAAAGCGCGGAACACAGCAGCGCAAAAAGCCGCGTGTGCTTACGAAGCTGGGCCAGCCAGGGATGACCCGGAAGGCGATGGGCATACCGCATAGGACCTGCCTCCCCCTTTGGGTTTTTCGAGGGGAAGCCGATATCTTATCCCGCACGGGTCGGGTCAGCCAACGTGATTTGCTGTGCGGCGGGTCGCAGCAGGATGCAATGCGCGCTTCACGTTTTTTGATGCTTGCGTTCATACTCGCAAGGCTTTCGGGAGGAACTTTGATGACAGCGAATGCAGGTGCAGCGGCGAGCGGACGACACTTGATGGACTGCTTTGCCCAAACCGTCGACTATGCGGCGCGCGGCGCAGTGTATTTTGGCAAGCGGATTGCCGTCGTGGACGTCGAGCGGGGGGATGCCGGGCGGTTTGACTACCTATCGCTTTCACAGCGCGCGACCCGGCTGGCCCGGTTTCTTGTCGAAAAAGGGGTCCAAAAAGGCGATCGCGTCGGACTCCTTGCGCAAAACGGCATCGAGTACATCGATCTGCTGCTGGCCTGCGCCAAGCTGGGTGCCATTTTTTCGCCCTACAACTACCGGATGCACCCGCGTGAGCTGCTGGAAGTCGTCGAAAAGACCCGTCCGCGGGTCTTTGTCTACGGTCCGGAATACAAGGCACATGCCGAGCTGCTCATGGGTGAACAGGCGACGATTTCGTCTGTGAACACATTCCTTTTGGCTGGTCTAAATCCACAGCTTGGTCAAGGTACGCAGTCGTTTGAACAGGTGGTGACGGAAGCTCCGCTCGACGGTGCGCCACTGTTTTCACCCGGAGATGGCCCCGGTGGGGAAGACATACTCTGTCTGCTTGGAACCGGCGGGACGACCGGACTTCCCAAAGCGGCGATGATTTCACATCGAATGTGCGCCCACAACGCGCTGACGACGATGATTCACGAGCTTCAGCCCGGCGATGTCACGGTGATTCACACCCCGATGTTTCATACCGGCGGACTCCTTGTCTATGCGCTGCCGCTGCTTTTTTCGGGCGGAAAAGTTGTGATCATGCGCAAGTGGGATTCCGAACAGCTTCTGTCATTGATTCCGCGCGAACAGGTGACGATGTTTTTCTGTGTGCCGACGCAGTACCAAATGCTGCTCGATTCCCCAAGCTTTGCCAAGACCTCGTTTGCGTCGGTGCGCTTTGTCACAAGTGGGGGGGCTCCGCTGCCGATTCCGCTGATTGCGGCATTCCGCAGCGTGCATGACATTCCGTTCAAACAGGGGTTCGGAATGACGGAATTTGGTCCCGGTTGTTTTAGCATGGGGGCCGAGTACGCACAGAGCAAAGCCGGATCGATAGGACGTCCCAACGCCTTTGTCGGTGCGCGAATTGTCGACGAAAGCGGGGTCGATGTCGCTGTGTCCGAAGCCGGCGAGCTGCTGCTCAAAGGACCGTCGATGTTTTCCGGATATTTTGAAGACGACAGCGCGACCCGTGCTGCGATCGATGCGCAAGGATGGTTCCATACCGGAGACATCGCGCGCAGTGACAGCGACGGATTTTTCTACATCGTCGATCGCAAAAAAGACATGTTCATCTCGGGCGGCGAAAACGTCTATCCGGTCGAAATTGAACGCGCGCTGTATGAACATCCTGCGGTCAAACAGTGCGCAGTGATTGGCATTCCTGACGAAAAATGGGGC
This sequence comes from Pseudomonadota bacterium, assembly GCA_035340095.1. Classification (GTDB taxonomy): domain Bacteria; phylum Myxococcota_A; class Polyangia; order Palsa-1104; family JAEUJZ01; genus JAEUKA01. The sequence goes on from DAORGN010000114.1 coordinate 14,958, forward strand.
CAGGTTGGGCGAGCGTATGTGGTTCTTCATGCCGAACCGGCAGGCACGCCGCTTCCTTCGGAAGAGTCACTGCTCGACTTTCTGCGCAGCAAGCTCGCCAGATACAAAGTTCCCAAAGGGGTCCGTTTCCTGTCGGAGCTGCCACTGTCCCCCGCCGGAAAGATCCTAAAAAGAGCACTCCTAGAGAAGTAATATCATCGCTGCGCGGTGTCTTTCCCAAAGCCGATTCATCGCGCGCAGTTCCCTTTCTTTGGCAGATGGAAATCAGGTGTCCGGACGGCTCTGTTTTGCAATCGGTGGCAGTCCGGCAAGCGCTGTATGCAGTCGTTCTGCCGTCGGTCGCATCAGTGGATCGGGATGCAGACATCGTTCGAGCAGCCCAAGCAGAGAGTCCGGCAGCGCCAGCCCAAGCGACCGAAACGGAACCGCAACTTTCAGATCGCTCGGTCGCTTGGCCCACACCACTGGTGATGAAAACGGCATCTCTTTGGCCAGCAGCTCATACGCAATCACCCCCAGTGCAAACAGATCCGCCGCAGGCCGCGCATACTTAGACCCACTCGCCAGCTCTGGAGCCATGTACATCGGGGTCCCGTGCGATGTGTAATTAAGCGGGGGTGCCAAGGCGTAGGTACAAGCCGCAGAAAGACCCACGCGTTGATTCCGTCGTTAAGTTTCAATACGATGGGAATGTGCCGGAGTCTGCACCTAGTGTCGTCGGATACCTGCGGGTATCGACCACAGAACAGAAGGATGAAGGAGTGAGTCTGGACGTGCAGCGCGAACGCATTGTCGCATACTGCAAAATGTTCCAGCACAACCTGATTGCGATCTATGCGGACGACCACACGGGACGGAATCTGGAGCGGCCCGGATTCCAAGCGGCGCTTGCGCGGATGGTCGAGACGGACTCGATCTTGATGTCTGTCAGCATGGATCGCATCTCGCGAAATGTAGGGGACTGGACGTACCTGCTCGATGCGTACTTTGGGAAAGGGAAGTCCTACAAGCTGCTCGCGTTCGACTGCGCAGGAATGGATCCACGTACAGCGACAGGTCGGATGCTCCTCATGATGCGGGCGGTGATGGCGCAGGGGGAGATCGACTCCACCAGCGAGCGCACGCAAGTTGCGATGGATCACCTGAA
>DAORGN010000115.1:0-16058 GCA_035340095.1 Pseudomonadota bacterium
AAAGCCGTCGACCAGACCCGCCGCACGGAATATCTTCAGCGGCAGGTGTCGCGTCTGCGTGAGCTTGTTGACCGGCTGTCCAAAGGCGGGCGTGAGGAGCGCGATGCGATGACGGCGATCTCGGAGTCGCTGCAGCGGATGGTGCGCACGCTAGAGGATTTGGCCAATTCGCAGCGCAGCAACGCCAGTGAAGGCGAGCGGCTGCGCAATTTGATGGAAGTGGTGCGGCGGGGAACGACCAATCAGCGAGAACAGAGCGCCGCGCTCGACCGCTGTCTGGGCGAGCTGGGCACCCAGGCGAGCGAGCTACGCGGTCAGCTTAGCAAGCGCAACTAGCGCCACGCAGCGACTGCATTCCGTCGAGGAACTGCCACAGCGCGTGGGACGCTTGCTCGGCTGCGGACAGCACTTCGACGCGCTGTTCGACGGTCTTGGCGTGCGAAAGCAGGGCGTCGACTTCGACCTGACGGTGCACCACGTCGGCTTCTTCGTGGACGGAAAAGAACGACACTGCACGCGGATCGCGGATGCCGTAAAACTCACCGAGCCCTTCGCGTTTCGTCTTGGCGACGTCGGGAATCTGCGACTCATAAGCGTACAGCGCCGCCAGACCTTGCAGATAGCTGCCGTTTTTGGTGAGGTCGCGGAAAATCTCGACGGACGCTTGGGTGGCACGGGTCGGTTCGGCGCTTTCGACATCGCGACGATCGACGCCCAGGCTTTCGGCAAAACGCAGCCACAGCTCGGGGTGGTTGCCTTCGCCTTGCTCTTCCTCGATAAGGTTTTGCAAAAGCTCTTGCCGCAGCGCGATGTCGTCACAGTTGCTGTGCACGGCGCTGACGTAACGAGGGAATGCCTTGACTTGGCTGAAGTACTGCTTGGAATACTCACGCAGATCGTCGAGGCTGAGCGCACCCTCGCTCCACGCCTGATAAAACGGGTGTTTGAGCATCGCGTGGCGCTGCACCGCAGAATCGAGTGCACGCACAAACTCGACATCGCGCAAAAGGTCAAAGCGGGTCGTCACGGTCTCGTTCATCTTGGGCCTCTCCCTTTCTATCGGATCGACGGGAACTCACTCGGTTTTGGAAGTCACAGCGTACCTTGCGGTAGCTTGGCGCAGCTTAGCGCAGATCATCGCGGGTCGGTAAGGGCTTACGCCAGAAAGCGGGTCAGCGCCGCGAACAGGGGTTCTGGCGCTTCGATGTAGGGGACATGGCCGCAGTCGGCAAGGGCAACCAGTTCTGCCGAAAGGATGCGGGCGGTTTCGGCGGCGCTTTCGATGGGAATCACGTCGTCTGTACCGTGGATGACCAGCGTCGGAATGTGCGCAAGCTCATGGAGTTTTGGACGCAGATCAAACTGCGGACCCAGGCTTTTCCAAATCGCCTCTTCGAGTCGCTGCTTGACCAAAAACGGCGTCAGCTCCAGCGCCCGTCGCGGATTGACGAAATACGATGACACCGCGAGCGCAAAACGATGGCGACGCTGCTGTTCGGGCGTGGCGGTTTCGCGCAGACGGGCAAGCTCATCACGAAGCGCTATGACACTTGGCCGCTGCATCGCTTCGGTCATCCGCCTTTGGTAAGTCTGACGAACTTCTGCCGTCGCGGGTGCCGGGGATAGCAGGATCAGTTTTTCAACATGCTGCGGGTATTTTGTCGCGTACAGCATCGACAAAAGCGCGCCCCACGAATAGCCGAGCAGACGCACTTTATCGACCCCGATGTAGCGTCGCACCGCATCGACATCTTCGACGTGGATCGCAACCGACGGGGGATCTTCACCCTCATCTTGCGGCGAGCGGTCGGCTCCGCGCTGATCGTAAAAATAAATCGGTCGTCCAGCGCCCAAATCGGCCACGCGGTCCAGCTGCGGGCGCAAGTAGCGACTGTCCGCTCCCGGTCCGCCGTGCAGGATCAGCACGGGCGGCTGGTTTTTAGGCTGTTCGTTTTGGGGAAAAACCCACTCAACGTGGAGCTGGGCTTTGGCAACCGGAAGGAGAAACGAACCCACGCCTAGCGTCCACGCACAAACTGAATCATCGGACGCAGATAGGGCAGCGCCGCGGCGAGGAGCAGAGCCGACGACAACATCGCGAGCTGGTGCAGGTGAACCGGCGTGAAGAGCACGCCAAACCGCGAAGGCAGCGTCACCGCTTCGGTCGCATGGGTGTGCAGTAGCGACAGGGGCAGCGCGAGCGCCGTACCCAAAAACAGCATCACACCAGCGGTCCGGTTGCGCAGCACCGCAAAGAGTCCCACGCCCACGAGCACAAGCAGCGCGGCCTGGCCTTCTTTCGGCGCGAGCGCGATCAGAATCAGCGTCGGCAGGCTCGCTGCGGCGCGCGTCACCGTATGGCGAACTTTTTCAACCCCTTGATCGTCGGTGACTCGCAGCAGTTCGCGCCATGACTTTTGGCCTTCAAAGTGATCGGCCAGCTTCTGTCCCTGAAGGAACAGCGCGACGATGCCGTGCGTCATTCCGTAAAACAGCAGCACCGGATCAATCGTGCGTGCCGTCACCATGCCCCACATCGCCACGGTCAGGCCGGAATAGCCCAGACCGACGGCAAACCAGCGCGCCCAAAACCAGTCCGCAGCCAGCGCAAAAAACGACAGGCCATAGGTCAAAGACAGCGCCAAAAACGCCGGCACCCAGGCGCGGACTTCCGGTTGGTCCGGCGGTGCCAAGTAAAAAAGCAGCGACAGAAGACCGTACAGCGCCATGTAGAAAGCGAGGCACAGGATCGCAAACGCTTTCCGTTCACCAGAAAAACCAAAGGGCTGGTCAAGGAGTGACATCGGGTCTACCTCAGCTCGGTTTGAGAACTGCTGTCAAGTATGCCAAAGCTACGCCGCGGCGAGGGACAAGACACAGGCAAAACGCAGCAGGGACATCTGTTCTCCTGCCACTTACGTGCGGTGGAAGCGCCGCTCGACTTCCATTTTCGACAGCCGCCACAGCACTGGGCGGCCATGCGGACAATACGGGCTCAACGACACATCATCGAGCGCCAATAGCAGCGCTCGTGCTTTCGCTTCATCGAGCACATCACCGGCTCGGGTCGCGGCATGACAGGCCATCGTCGCCAGCAGCAGATCATCCCGTTTTTGCAGCGCGTCGGATCGTCCGTGTTCTTCCAGCTCGTCGAGCACCTGGCGGAGCAGTCTTTCGGGTTCGCTGTGCACCGTCGCACCGCGTCCGTATTGTCCAAGATCGGGGCACGACAAGAGCGCCATCGTCTTGCCGGCAAACGGTTTGACCTCGAAGCCCAGGTGGTGCAGCGCCGCTTCAAATTCGGTGAGCAGGGCGACTCGCTTGTCGTCGAGTTCCAGGTGAATCGGGAAAAGCTGTCGCTGCGATGCAAGCTGGGTCTGGCCGTGCGCGCGCCGCAGTCGCTCGAAAAGCACTCGCTCATGGGCCGCGTGCTGGTCGACGATCAGCAGCTCGTTTTCGTATTCGCACAAAAGATACGTCGCAAAGAGCTGACCCAAATACGGCAGGTGGGCAAGCTGGATGCGCTGTTCATCGTGCGGTTCCGCCGTGGGGGAGGGCGGCTTATCATCTGCCTGCATCGCGTCGCGAGAATCCGGAATCGGCGCAAATAGCTTGAGCGCTTGCTGAAGCCGGCTGCGGTGTTCGGAAAGCCCACTCGGGCGAGGCGGTTCGCGCAAAAACGGCACGCTGTGGGTCGCTACACGTTCCACCGGCTGAAGCTTTGCTACCGTCGCTGCTTGCGCCAAAAACGGCGCTTGCGATGGGCTTTGGGGAACCGAAATGGGCGGCGGCTGGCTGGGCAGCGACATGGGCGGTGCAACAGTCGTCGTGCCGTAGCTGGGACGCGGCTCTGCGGCAGAAAGTCCCGTCCCAAGGACATAGGTGCGCTCGCTCTGTGCGGGCCGGCTGCGACCCAAGAGCCACGGCGCGGTCACGCAGACTTCACGAATCGCGCGCTGCACCGCCGAAAACACCGCATCGGCATTGGCAATCCGCACTTCGAGCTTTTGCGGATGGACGTTGACGTCGACCAGTTCCAAATCAAGCTGCAAGTGCAGCACGCACAGCGGATAGCGGCCTTTTTCGAGCAGCTCGCCGTAGCCCGTCGTCACCGCTTGCAGCAGGCTGCGGTCACGGACAAAGCGCCGATTGACGAGCAGAAACACGTTGCGCGCCGTCGTCGTCGCATCATCGGGTTCACCCAGATGGACTTCGACAGAAATGCCGGGTGCCTGGCTTTCGCCTTGATACAGCACCGGGGCGCCTTGGCCTTTGCCACGACTTGCGAGCGCTGCTTTCGATCGCTCCAGCGAGCTGCGGTGCGGCGGCAGGTCGAGCAGCACGCGCTCTTTGTCTTTGCCGAGCGCACGCAGACGGAAATGCACGCCCGGATAGGCCAGCGAAAGCCGAATCAGCGTCTCGGAGATGTGTCCCGTCTCCGTCGCCTCGGTCTTCATGAACTTGAGCCGCGCCGGCACGTTGAAAAACAGATCACGAATTTCGATCTGGGTGCCAACCGGACCCCCGACTTCTCGACTCGGGCTTTGTTTTTGGCCTGATTCGGTGGTGATCCGATACGCAGCGACGGCATCTTTGGTTCGCGTCGTCAGTTGCAGACGCGAAACCGACGCCACCGATGCCAGGGCTTCGCCGCGGAAACCCATCGTGGTCAGTCGAAACAGATCGTCGGCAGACCGCAGCTTGCTTGTCGCATGACGCAGGAGCGAAAGCTCGGCGTCTTCGGGATTCATGCCGCAGCCATCGTCGGCAATGCGGACCAGCTTCAGTCCGCCTTCCTCGATATCGACGTCAATGCGCTGCGCCCCGGCGTCGAGCGAGTTTTCGACCAGCTCTTTGACCACCGAGGCGGGCCTTTCTACGACCTCACCTGCGGCGATCTGATTGGTCAGCTCCTCGGGGAGAAGCGCAATCCGTGGCATCGACTACTCTTCGGTCGTCGGGGTCTCGGGCTCAGGCCGCGGCGCCGAGTGATGTCTCACCGACAGCTTGGCCCCGCGTGCCCGCATGTCCGCCAGGTACTTTTCAACCTCGCCGCGGACATCTTGCGTGTAATAGATTTTTCCGTCGGCAATCTCGCGCAGCGAGGTGACGGCGGACTTGTTGTCGCACTTGACGAACGGCTTGCCGCGCTTTTGCGCTAGCTGACGGGCCCGCTCGGCGGCGAGCATGGTGAGTGCGAAGCGATTGGGAACCCGCTCCAGACAGTCTTCAACGGTTACGCGAGCCAAAGTCGTTCTCCTAGAAAAGCAGACCCTGCTTACCCACGCGGGCGCTGGCCCAAAGGACAGGGAAGAACATGTGTATATTCCTGCCCATCGTATCCTGTCAACGCGCTCGCTGCACTTGGGTCTTTTTAGACCGGGGCGGGGCCTGCGGTTTCCGCGTGGGCGGCTGCGGCGGCAGAAGTCGCGATTGACAGGGGCGGGGCGCTGTCTTTCCATGGGACTTATGCGGTTGTGGGTGCGTGGGGGATTTGTTTTGGCGAGCCTGCTTGGGGTTTCGATGCAGCTCGCGTCCGCTGTGCCCCCCGCGGCCCAGGCTGCGCCAAGCCCGCCGCCCCCGATCGTGGCGGGACAGTTTGCGGCAGCGCGCGGCACCGATTTTGTGATTGGCGATGTGCCGTTTCGTTTTGTCGGGGCCAACATCAATCCAATTCATGGCGACAGCGACCGGCGGGCCACCCAAGCGCTGTTTGAAGCGATGGGCAAAGACGGGCTCAATGTGGCGCGGGTCTGGGCGCTTGGCGAAGGCATGCCCGACGCGGGGGAGTGGGAGCAAAAATACGCGCTGTTTCGCGCCGGCCCCGATCGGTTTCTCGAAGACGCTTTTTTGCAGCTCGACCGCATTTTGATGGAAGCCCGCCGCGCCCATGTTCGCGTCATCTTGACGCTGTCGAACAACTGGGCTGACTACGGCGGTGTGCCGATGTACCTGCGCTGGCTGGGTCTGCCGCCTGACGGCATGGCCAAAGAAGCGTTTTATAGCGATGAAAGGGCCCATGCGCTGTTTCGTGCTCACGTCGGACGGCTGCTCGCGCGGACAAACAGCCTGACCGGCATTCGCTACAGCGAAGACCCCACCATTTTTGCGTGGGAGCTGATGAACGAATCCACTGTCGAGACACCGGCTGGCCGAAAGGCTCGGCTCGCCTGGGTGCGCGAAATGGCGCAGTTTATCAAGACGTTTGACCCCCACCACATGGTCGCCGCGGGGCTGTGGGGTTATGCGATGCGTTCAGAGCGCGCCGATTTTGTCGCCGTTCACAAGCTGGCAAACATTGATTACGTCGACAGCCACCTGTATCTGCAAAACAGCCAAGGCAACGTCTCACTGCCGCGTTTGTATGATTTTCTCGACGACCGCGCCCAGCTTGCGCGCCATGTCATCAAAAAGCCGCTTCTGATCGGTGAATTTGGTTTTCGCACCGACAAAGGACCGACGTATCTGGGGCTTTCGCGGGCGCGCTGGTTTTCCGAGCTGCTTCTGCGCCATTTTCGCAACCGTGGCGGCGGCGCGCTGGTGTGGATTTACGAGCCGTACAGTGGCAAGCCGCGAGACTTCGGTATCTACATAGATAAGTCGACGACAGATGATGTCCGGCAAGCGCTGCGGACGGTGGCCGCACAAATCCGCAGTCCGCTTGCTGACAATCCGCGGCTCGCTCCATCGCTGGGTGATGCGCCGCTTTATGCGGTGGATCAGGTGCTGCATGGCCTTTTGCGACCGCGTTTGCTGTGGCAAAAAGCCCACGGCGGAGAGCTCTCGTTGCGGCTCGCACCGTCGGAGTTTCGCGTGGCGCACTTCGAGCGGCTCGGGGTCTGGGACGGTCAGCCGGCGGCGCATTTTTACGGGGCGGAAAGCGGCGACCTGGTGTTTGGTTTTTCGGCTCCGCCTGCGATGGGGCAAAAAGCGCTGGCCGAAGTCGAAGTCCGCGCGCGGCTTTCATCCGAATGGCCTGGCGCACAGGCACCGGCAGACGGCGGATCGCTTGTGCAGGTTGAGCTAGACGGAATGCTGATAGGCCAATCGACCGTGATTCCCGATGATGGCCACGGCGCTTGGTATTCGTTTCGGACTTCAGACCCGCGGATTTTGGGCAAGCTGTCGACCGGAGAACACACGCTGCGGCTGCATGTCCCGCCGGGACCGCTGGCCCACGGACTGTGTCTGTACGGCGATGCGCGCGACCCAAAGCTTGTGAAAACCGACTACGGGCCGCTGCAAATCTTGCTACATTCGGCCATCCCAGCGACGGGAAATTCCCAAGCGCAGACGGTGAAATAGGCCGTCTTAGGACTTGCTCGGGTCGGGGTGATCTTCGGCTTCGATTTCGTCAATCGCTTCAGCGGGCGGCGTGCTTCCGCCAATCACTTTGAGCAGCCCCGGCAGGTAGCGATCCATCATCACCACCGCCCAGTACGTCGCGCTGCGGACCATGGATTCGGAAAGTTCGGCGTCTTCGACATCGATGCTGGTCTTGAAGCGGACCTCGCCATCGGAGTAGTCCATTTCAAAGTTGCCGATGACCATGCCGTAGTTGGCGCGCGTGATGTATTCAGCGACGGCAGCGCGCTTTTTTTCGGGGGCGCGAATCGGGCACACCGCATAAAACAAAAACTGCTGATCCTCTTCGCGGGTCTGGGCGTAACACGTCCAGCTTCCGTGCTCCCCTTGATAGCCGGTTTTTAGCACCGATCGATTTTCGAGCTGCGCAAAGTCCCAACCATCCTCACGCAGAAATGACTCAACGGTCTTGAGCAGACGCATGTCGTTCCATTTTATCGTGCCGGCGGGCAAAAAAACGGACCCACTAGCGGCTCAGCTGCAAAAGTCCGATCTGCACCACGGTCGCGGCGACGATGGCCCAGCCGACTTGTCGCAAGGCGCGCGGCCCCGGTTTTTTGGCCGCCAGCCCAATCGCCAGCGCCACCGTCGGAATTTGTGGCCAGATGTTTTCGCGCGGCAACGTCCAAAGCTGCGCCAGTCCAGCCCACAAAGCGATGCCGGCGAGCGCCAGTCCCACCGACCAGCCGAGCGCAATTTTGTTCATCAGACCGCGCACCGACAGCACCGCGACGCAAAACAGAAAACCGAGCGACGCCCACAGGTGGAGAGACAGGGAAAGCGGCACGCTCTTGCTGACTTGCAGCGGCACCACCCACGACGACAGCGACAGCGCGACGAGCAGCTCGGCCAGCGTCGATTTTTCGTGCCGCAGCAGCATAAACGGCACGACGCACAGTCCCATCGCGAGCGGCAGCAAAAATGTCCAGCCAATCTGGGGCCGAACAAAAAGTGCGCCCAAAATCCCAAGCAGCGTTCCCAAGAGCAGCAGCGGAAACAGCCGGCTCGCCATTCGTCCCTGTTCTCGCTGGGCCCGCGTCCCGCGATGTCCCATCAGCACAAGCAGCGGCTCGTGCGACCAAAACAGAAAGGACGCGGACAGAAACAGCAGCAGGGTCGCCAGGCGCGGCATTCCGTGGAGGAAAAGCGCCGTAAGAAGCGGCAAAAAAAGCTGCCCATACGCCCCGTGCTCTTTGGGGAAAAGCAGGATCATGGCGACGGAAGTTATGTCACTTTGACCGGCCTTGCGTTCCAAATTTTGGTCGCGTATTCACGGACCGATCGGTCGGACGAAAAGTAGCCGGTGCGCGCGATGTTGTGGATGGCCATCTCGCTCCACTTTTGCGGGTCGCGGAATGCCTGGTCGACGGCTTGCTGACACGCCGCATAGGCATCGAAGTCCGCCAGCACCAAGAATGGATCGCCGCGGCCCGGTTTTTCCTCGGGGGGCAATAGTGCGTCGAGCAGAGGCTGATACCGCAGCGGTTCATCGTAGGAAAAGAACCCCGAACGGATCAGGTCGATCGCGCTGTGCAGATCCGGACTGCGGCGGTAACAGTCCCACGGGTTGTAGGAAGCTTTTTTGGCCATCACTTCGTCGGCAGTCAGACCGAACAGGAAGAAGTTTTCCGGCCCCACGAAGCTGCGGATTTCGACGTTGGCGCCATCCAGCGTGCCTATCGTCAGCGCGCCGTTCATCGACAGCTTCATGTTGCCGGTGCCAGATGCCTCGAATCCCGCGGTCGAGATTTGTTCCGACAGATCCGCTGCGGGGATGATTTTTTCCGCCAGCGAGACGCGGTAGTTCGCCAAAAACAGAACCTTCAATTTGCCGCAGACATGGGGGTCGTGGTTTACGACATCAGCGACGGCATTGATCAGTCGGATGATCAGCTTGGCGCGGGTGTAACCAGGGGCCGCTTTGGCGCCAAACAGGAAGCAGCGCGGCACGATGTCGAGCGACGGATTTTGTTTGAGCCGCTGATACAGCGAAATGATGTGCAGGACATTGAGCAGCTGCCGTTTGTATTCGTGCAGACGCTTGACCTGGACATCGAACAGCGCGTGCGGATCGACGGTGACGTGGTTGTGGCGAGCGATGTATTCGCACAGCCTTTGTTTGTTGCGGAGCTTTATCGCCTGCACTTCGGCCTGGAAGTCGGGATCTTTGGCAAACGGCACAAGCCGTTCCAGCTGTTCCAGTTCCGTCGGCCAGCTATCGCCAATTCGCCGCGTGATCGCTTCGGCCAGTTCCGGATTGGCCCCCAAAAGCCAGCGCCGCGGCGTGACCCCGTTTGTCACATTGATGAAGCGGTCGGGAAACATCCCGGCAAAGTCGGGCAGAAGGTGTTCGCGCAAAAGCCGGCTGTGCAGCTCGGCGACGCCGTTGACTTTGTGCGATCCCAGCGTCGCCAGATACGCCATGCGCACGCCCTTGAACGGCTGCTCTTGCACAAGTGACATCCGCTGCAGGCGTTCCTGATCGGACGGGTTGTTGGTCCAGACCTGGCGCAAAAAGCGGTGGTTTACTTCGTAGATGATTTGCAGATGGCGCGGCAGAAGCTTGCCGAGAAGCTCGACGCTCCAGACTTCCAGCGCTTCGGGCAAAAGCGTGTGATTGGTGTACGCAAACACGCTTTCGGTAAGCTGCCAGGCGGTGTCCCATGGCAGCTCGTATTTGTCGATGAGCAGCCGCAGAAGTTCGACGATCGCAATCGACGGATGGGTGTCGTTTAGCTGGATCGCGACCTTTTCCGGCAGCATCAGAAGCCGCTCGCGGATCGCCTGCGGATCGTGACGATTTTTCGCATGGTCGAGGTGGCGACGTAGCAGATCGGCAATCGCGCACGCGACAAAGAAATACTGCTGCTTGAGCCGCAGTTCTTTCCCAACGACGAGCAGATCGTTTGGGTAGAGCACTTTGCTGATCGACTCGGAGTTGTTTTTGTCGAACACCGCGCGCTCGTAGTCGCCGGCGTTGAACACCGTCAGGTCAAACTCTTCGGATGCGCGGGCGCTCCACAGCCGCAGCGTGTTGACCGTGTCGTTTTTGTATCCGACGATCGGCATGTCAAACGGCACGCCGAGCACCGACGTGGTATCGACCCAGCGAACCTGCGGGTGGCCGTTGCCGTGGACTTCGGTGTGGCCATAAAAGTGGACCGGCTGGGTAAATTCCGGACGCGCGACCATCCACGGGCTGCCGTAGCGGAGCCACTCTTCGGGTCGTTCGATCTGGGCGCCGCCGCGGATCACTTGATCGAAAATGCCAAACTCGTAGCGGATGCCGTAGCCGTAAGCCGGCAGTCCCAGCGTCGCCATGCTGTCGAGGTAACAAGCGGCCAGTCGTCCCAAACCACCGTTGCCAAGTCCAGCGTCGCGTTCTTGATCAAGCAGATCGCCAAGGTGCAGCCCCAGTCGCCCGGTGACGCTCTGCGCCTTGTCGTAAAGGCCCATGCTAAGCAGGTTGTTTTGCAGCGCCCGCCCGAGGAGAAATTCCGCCGACAAGTAATAGACGCGCTTGGGATCTTGTTTGCGATAGGCGTCTTTGGTGCGCATCCACTTGGCCATCACGCGATCGCGGACGGTGTGGGCCAGCGCCAGATAGCGGTCGTGCTGCGTCGCGTGGGTGTCGTCTTTGCCCAGCGTAAAGTGCAGGTGATCGAGGAGCCCGCGGGAAAAGCCCTCCTCGGTGTAGCTTGTGCGGTCGTCCTCGACTTGGATGATCGGCGGACAAGGGGTGGTGGTAGCGCCGTCGCTTGACATAGCCGCATCCTAGCCGAGACCGTGGGCCGCCGGTAAGCTGGCTGCCCGCGGTTTGTCGGCTGCGGCGGCGTTTACGACTGGGTTTCTTCGGTTTTGGCCAAGATGTCGGGATGTGCGTACACGCCGCCAGCCAGCGAGGAGACTTGATAGCGATGCTGGGCCAGCACCCGCGCGGCAAAATAGCTGGTCTTGCCATGCGCACAGACGGTGACCACCGGCACGTCCGGACTGAGCATCGCCAGCTTGTGCCGAAGCGCAGGCAGCGGAATGTTGACTGCTCCAGCAACGGGATGGGCCGCCGAAACGGCTGCGCTACGAACGTCGACGATCTGCGCGGTTCCCAAGGCAGGCAAGGACTGGACGGGGTTTACAAGACCATCGCGTCGGTTTGTCGCCGCAAAGCCAGCAATGTTGATGACATCTTTGGCGCTGCCAAACGGCGGGGCATACGCAAGCTCCAAGTGCACCAAGTCGTCAATCGTCAGCTCTCCGCGCAGTGCCGTCGCCAGCACATCCAGTCGTTTGTCGACGCCATCGGCCCCATACGCCTGCGCCCCGAGCACGCGGCCCGTCGTCTTTTCCCACAGCAGCTTGAGCGTGACCGTCTGCGCGCCAGGAAAATACGAAGCGTGGGACGACGCGGATACCAGCGTGCTTTCGTAGGGCCGTCCCAGCTCTTGGAGCCGTTTTTCCGAAAGCCCGGTGATTCCCGCCGCCAGATGAAACACGCGCACGATGGCTGTCCCCAGCGATCCGGGATAGGGGGCCGCAGCGTCGCCGCGCACGATGTGATCGGCGCAGACTCGGCCTTGGCGATTGGCCGGCCCACCAAGCGGGACGTTGGACACGCCGCCGACCAGTGGATCGGGCGTTGCACAGACATCTCCGACGGCATACACATCGGGGTCGCTCGTCTGCATAAACGAATTGACCGCAATGTGTCCGCGTGGCGTAAGCAAAAGTCCCGCTTTTTGGGCCAGCGTCGATTCGGGACGAACGCCAATCGACAGAACCACTGCACCGACGGTCAGGCGTTCTCCCGTTTTGGTAATAGCGGTCACTTTGTGTCCCGGTCCGGCTTCAAACGATGTGATCGCCGTCGACAGTCGCAGATCGATGCGGTGGTGGCGCAGCTCGTGCTCGATGGGTCGCGTCATTTCTGCATCGAGCAGCGGCAGCACCTGCGGTTGAAGCTCGACCAGATGAACGTGCTTGCCCAGGTGTGCAAGCTGTTCCGCCATTTCCAGTCCGATGAAGCCGGCGCCAATCACCAGCACGGAATGGACGTTGTGCAGCGCGGTCTTGATCCGATCCATGTCGACCAAGTTGCGCAGCGTCAGAATCTGCGGGTGATCGATTCCCGGCAGCGGTGGACGCAGCGGTGCCGCACCTGGGGCCAAAATCAGCTTGTCGTAGGGCAGCGTGGACTGCTGACCGGACATCCTATCGACCACCGTCACGGTGCGCGCCGTTCGATCGAGATCGGTCGCTTCCGTATTGGCGAGCACGCGCAGGTTCAGCATCGCATGCAGCGACGCGGGCGTCTGCACCGAGAGCGCATCGCGGGAGGCGATTTCACCGCCAATGTGATAGGGCAGGCCGCAGTTTGCAAAGCTTACGTCGGGGCCGCGCTCGATAAGCGTGATGTCGGCAAACTCATCGAGCCGCCGAAGTCGCGCCGCTGCCGATGCCCCCCCGGCGACACCGCCCACGATCACCACACGCCGCGAAACTGAACCGGTATTCATGACAGAAACCCAAGCTCCTTTGTCTGGGTAGAGCCAGGGAAAGCAAAAGAGGATTCAGTGTTTTTTCAAAAAAATTCATTTTCCGTCGCTGATAAAGAAAAATAAGGCATGGATTTGCAGTCGATTTCACGCGCCAAAGCGGGTGACAAAGCGGCGCTCGGTCAGCTTCTCGAAGAGATCGCTTCGCCGGTGTATCGCTTCAGCCGGCGGATGTGTGGCAGCAGTGCCGACGCTGAAGACGTGACCCAAGAAACGCTGCTTTCGGCGGCGCAGAACCTGTCCCAGTTCGCCGGTCAGGCATCGTTTCAAAGCTGGGTGTTTGCGATCGCGCGCAGTGCTTGTTCCCATCGCTATCGCGGCAAAAAAAACCAGCCGCATCAGACGGAAGACTCGCTTTTGGCGCTGGCCGCGGCGACACCCGATCCGGAAACCGCAGTCCTTTCCCATGAGCACGCTGCGGTGGTGAAAAGCGGTCTGGGAATGCTCCCGCCCGATCAGCGCGAAGTGCTGTGGCTGCGCGATGTCGAAGGTCTGAGCGGACAGGAGACCGCCGACGCGCTGGGCCTGTCGATCGAAGCGGTCAAGAGTCGGCTGCACCGCGCCCGCCAGATGTTGCGACAGCTTGTGTCGACCAAACTTCAACTGGCGCTGGAACAGCCGCTTTCATCGTGTCCCGATGTCGTCGAAATGATGTCGCGCAAGCTCGAAGGCGATTTGGCGATGGCAGACTGTGCCCAAATCGAAAAACACGTTGCGAACTGTCCGCGCTGTCACGGTCGCTGCGATGAAATGCGCCAGGTCTTTGTGCTGTGTCGACAGGCTGCGACGGAAAGTGCGCCGAGCGAAGTCCGAATCAAGCTGCGGCGCTTGCTCAATGCGCTATAGCTTGATGGATATATGAATCATTTAATATGCTTCTTATATGGAATAAGAATCATATAAAATGCCTTTTATCTCTGAATAAGAGGAGTATAAAATGTTTCTTATCTGGTGCCGAGGATCACGGTCCAGCGCGTGGCGGTCACGGCGGCACCGAGGAAGCAGACTTCGGGGTGAAGCAAGTTGCCGCGGCTGGTCTTGAGGAGCGCTGCGACGGCTTCATCGGGGGACTGCGGGCCTTTGGTCAAACAGCCGACGCTGCGGCCTTTGAAACCGGCTTTGGCGACGCGGCTTGCGATGCTGTCGCCGCTCGGGCTGGCGGTGCCAAAGTAGTCCTTTTGGGCCATGTCCGCGGAGTGTTCTTGCGCGGCGCTCGACAGCGTATCGGACAGCTCCAGAAGCGGCAGGTTGGCGCGGCGGCGTTCCTCGTTGACGTGCTTGAGAACCGCAAACCGCAGCTCTTTGACATCGGTCATCTGAAGTGACGGCGGCATCCCCAGGACAAACGTCCACAGCCCGTCGCTGACCCCGACGCCCAAGTGTTGATAGGTTTCCGACATCAAGTGCCGCTGGTACTGCGCGTGCGCCAGCCACTCGCGGATGACGCCGTCGGGCTGCTCGGCTCCGTCGGCGACCAGGACTTCGCAGCGACCTTCGTAGCCGGCGCGCCGCACCTGTCCTGACACCGGATCGCCTTCCGGCGTCGCTTCGCCCATGTAGCCGCGCTTGTTCATGTCTTCGGAATGGGCCTGCGCGACCTGAAATAGCTGCGGCACACCCGACAGAGGGTGCAGACCCAGCTTGCCACGCTCTTGATTGACCAGCGTGACGGCGCGCTCGAGCGCTTTTGGATCGGGCCCACCACCCTGCTTGGGTCGATTGAGTCCGAGCATCTGGTTTAGGTCGAGGTTTACTTCGATTGGCTTTTGCGGCATCCCGGCCCCCCGTGTGCGAAAACGAACCAAAAAACGGTTCATCATACCACGGGACTTCGGGTAGCTTCCGACGCTAGAATGCCCCCTCATGAGCAAGGTGAAGACAATCGCGATCTCGACCGGTGGTGGGGACTGTCCGGGACTTAACGCGGTCATCCGGGCAGCCGCAAAGAGCGCCATTCTCCAGCACGGCTGGCGCGTCCTCGGCATCGAGGAAGGCTATAACGGGCTGATCTGGCCAGACCGGATCAAAGAGCTGACGTTGTGGAACATTCGCGGCATCTTGCCGAGGGGCGGCACCATCCTGGGGACGACCAACCGTTCGAACCCGTTCGCGATCAAGATCGTCGAAAACGGCACCGAGGTGACGCGCGATCTGTCCGATTCGGTGATTCAAAATGCGCGCTCGCTCGGGATTGACGCGCTGATCAACATCGGCGGCGACGGCACCCAAACGATTGGGCTGAAGCTTCACAAAAAAGGTCTGCCGGTCGTCGGGGTGCCAAAGACGATCGACAACGATCTGTCCGCGACGGAAACGACGTTCGGTTTTGATACGGCGGTGCATGCCGCGACCGACGCGATGGACCGGCTGCACACGACGGCAGAATCGCACAAGCGGATCATGCTGGTCGAAGTGATGGGGCGCGACGCGGGCTGGATTGCGCTGCACGCTGGCATCGCCGGTGGATCGAACGTGATCTTGCTGCCGGAAATCCCGTTTACCATCGAGCGCGTCTGTGAACACATCCGCAAGCGCGAGTTTTCGGGGCGGCGGGCGACGATCATCATGGTGGCCGAAGGAATCCACGTTCCCAAAGACCTGCCGGCGGACTTGATCGAAGAATGGAACCGAACGCCTCGGCGCGGTGCTGTCAGTCACCTGATTGGCGAAGCCGTGAGCCGTCACGCTGGACGCGAAGTGCGGGTGACGGTGCTGGGTCATACCCAGCGCGGCGGTACGCCATCGCCGTTTGACCGGGTGCTGTCGACTCGTTTTGGCGTCGCTGCCGTCGAGATGATTGCGCAAGGCAAGATGGGTCACATGGCGGCGGTCAAAGGCGAAGAAATCGTCGCGGTGCCGCTCGAGCAAGCGGTGGCTCGGCAAAAGCTCGTCGATCCAAACGGTGAGCTTGTGCGCGTCGGACGCTCGATTGGGGTATGTTTCGGCGCATGACGACTCAGACTTCCCGGTTTGCCGGGACCGATAGCTACGTCGCAACGCCGGATTTGATGGTGGCGGTCAATGCCGCGGTCACGCTCGGACGGCCACTGCTCGTCAAGGGAGAGCCGGGGACGGGCAAGACCGTGCTCGCCGAAGAGGTCGCGCGCGCGCTTAGCAAACCGATCATTCGCTGGCACATCA
>DAORGN010000116.1:0-15830 GCA_035340095.1 Pseudomonadota bacterium
ACCTCCACCGGCTGGCCGCCCTGGATCAGGTGGCGCTGATTGACGATCACCGCCGGCACGGCCTGGATGCCGCGCGTCTGGAAATACGCCTCCTGCGCGCGCACGGCCTCGGCGAACTCGTCCGAGGCGAGGATGGCCTGCGCCCGCGCCTTGATGCCGGTCAGATCAAGCGGCCTGTAGATCAGGTTGACCGCGGCGCGCACCATTTCGTAGTCGCCAGGTTTTACCGGATAAATTTTCGACGGAATGTGGATTGGGAAGCGGTCGCCCACCACCGACTTGGGGTTGCAGCAGGCGCGCAGCCCTTCGCGACCGTTTAGTCGACCAAAGCCCGAGTTGCGCACGCCGCCAAAGGGCAGACCTTGCACCATGTAGGCCAGCCCGTAGTCGTTGATGCAGGTCGATCCGGCAATCAGTCGGTCCGCCAGCCGCTTGGCGCGCGCTTGATCTTTGCTAAACACCGTCGAACCGAGCCCGAACACGCTGTCGTTGGCCAGCTCGATGGCGTGCTGGTCGTCGCGCACCCGCATAATCGCCATGACCGGGCCGAACGTCTCTTCGCGCATGATGTCCATCGTGTGGTCGACATCGACGAGCACCGTCGGCGCAAAGAAGTTGCCGCCCGGTCGACGCACTCCACCGACCAACACTTTGGCCCCTTTTTGCACCGCATCGGCGACCAGCTTTTCGATGATTTCAACCTGATGCGGCATGGTCATCGCGCCAACGTCGATGTCGGCCCCATTGCCACCGAGCGGATCGCCTTGCCGAAGCTGCTGCGCTTCGGACACCACGCGCTCAATGAAGCGATCGTAAATGCCATCCATGACGTAGATCCGCTCGGCGGCCAGGCACATTTGTCCCGAGCAGATGAACACGCCAGCCAGCGCCCCGGCGACCGCCTGCGACAGATCGGCATCGTCGCACACGATGAGCGGGTCTTTGCCTCCCAGTTCCAGCACCACCGGGGTCAGGTTCTGCACGCTGCCTTCCAGCACGCGCCGACCATTCGGCACCGATCCGGTGAAAAATATCTTGTCGACACCCGAGCGGACCAGCGCCGCCCCGGTTTCACCAAACCCGGTGATGATCTGCACCAAATCCGGCGAGTGGCCACACGATGACAGCACGTCCGCAAGAATCGCTTGCACGCGCGGCGCCGAATGGCTTGACCACTCCGACACTTTGCACAGCACCGCGTTGCCCGAAAACAGCGCCGGAATCGTCGGTCCCAGGATGTTCTGCAGCGGGAAATTCCACGGACAGATGACACCAATCACACCGAGCGGTGGAAATTCGATCTGCGCCGTCTTGTGCAAGAGCAGTCCCGACGAGATTTTTTCCGGCTGAAGATCCGCTTCGCCGTTGTTGAGCGTGTAGCGGATCTTTTCGCAGATGGGGAATATCTCTCCCATCATCGCGTTTTGCAGCGTCTTGCCGGCTTCCGCGGACAGCATCCGGCACAGCTCATCGGCGCGGTCGAGGATGGCATCGAGCAGCCGGCGCAGTACGCGACGACGCTCGGCAAAGCTGGTCTTTTGCCACTCACGCTGCGCGATGCGTGCGGCGATGAGCCTGCGTCCCACCTCGGCGGCATCCATGGCTGGCACTTCGCCCAGCACTTCACCCGTCGCTGGATTGCGGCACACAATCATGCGCGGAGCCGATGGTCCCGATGGACCGGACGGCCCACCGCCCTTTGTGTCGTCGCTTGTTTCCCCCGCGTGGCTTTCCGCTTGGGGGGCCGGCGAAACGGGTGCTGCCGCCTGCGCACTCGCGGTTTCACTGGTTTCTGAAACCGTCGCAGATTCGGCAGTCGTCGCGGCGGCTGGCTGCGGATCGACGACCTCCGCCTCGACCACCGTGGGGGGGTCGACGTGGACCGCCTCGATCACTTCGGGCACTACAGCCGGCGCGACGGATGGCGCTGCCAGGTCATGGCTTATCGTCTTGCCCTTGGCTTTTTTCTGCGACTTCGATGGAGTGGCTTTTTTCACAATGTCACACACCGCCCCCGTGCAGGGCGTCCACTTTTTGGCGGCGAACTGTAGCAGCAAGGCCTACAAACGAAAAGCGCAAAGGCGGACGCCCTTCTGCTAGATTCCCCGCCGTGAGAGTCCTGGCTCTGGAGTCGTCCTGCGATGAGACCGCGTGTGCGATCGTCGAAGCGACGCACGAATATGGTCATCCGCAACACAGCCTGCGCGTCCGCGCGAGCGTGATTGCGTCGCAGGTGGCGATCCATGCGCGCTTTGGCGGCGTGGTTCCCGAAGTCGCGGCGCGTCACCACATCCAAAGCCTGATTCCGGTGATCGACGAAGCGCTTCTGCAGGCCGAGCTTTCGCTCCACGACATTTCGGCGCTGGCGGTGACGCGGGGACCGGGACTGATTGGTGCGCTGCTCGTCGCGGTGCAGGCTGGAAAAGCGCTGGCGTTTGCGCGCGGTCTGCCGCTCGTCGGTGTCAATCACCTGGAAGGCCATCTGCTTTCGGCGTATCTGTCCGAAACGGAGCGCGACGGGGCAACGCCGCATGTGCGACCTCCGCTGCCGCATCTTGGGCTGCTGGTTTCCGGCGGTCATTCGTCGCTGGTGCTGGTGCGTGACTTTGGTGATTACCAGGTGCTGGGGACCACCTGCGACGATGCCGCGGGGGAAGCGTTTGACAAAGTGGGCAAGCTGCTTGGGCTCGGCTATCCGGCGGGACCGCTGATTGACAAGCTGTCGACGATGGGCGATCCGAAAGCGGTGCCGATGCCACGGGCGATGCTCGGGGCCAAGCGCGGTCTTTCGATGAGCTTTTCGGGGCTCAAAACCGCCGTCTCTGCGCACTTGCATCAGCACGGCCAACCGCAAGGCGAGCAGGCGCTTTCGGACCTGTGTGCGTCGTTTCAGGCCGCGGTGATAGAGCAGCTTGTCCGCAAGACCGCGCTGGCGCTCGACCTGCACAAGCTGCCGGCGGTGGTGCTGTCGGGCGGCGTGGCGTGCAATCGGGCACTGCGGGCATCCGTCGCTGCGCTCTGTGAAAAGCGCGGTCTATCGTTTTTCGTCGCGCCGCCCAGGCTGTGTAGCGACAATGCCGCGATGATCGCGGCGGCTGGATATTACCGTCTGTGGCGCGGTGAACGCGCCGACTTGAGCCTCAATGCCGTTGCCAACCTTCCCCTCTGATACGGGCGCGACTGCGCCCCAAACCCCGGATCAGCCGCTCGTGCTCGACGCGCGGACACTTTTGCGTCGCTACGATCTGCATGCCAAAAAAAGCTGGGGCCAGAACTTCCTGGTCGATGAACGGAGCTATTCCGCTATCGTGGCGGCCTGCCGGCTTGCCAAAGACGATGTCGCCGTCGAAATTGGCGCGGGACTTGGGACGCTGACCAGTCGACTTTTGGCGACCGGGGCCACCGTGATTGCTGTCGAACGCGAGCGAGACATGTGCTCGGTTTTGCGCAGCGAACTGGGCGCCGAGCCGCGCTTTGTGCTGCGCGAAGAAAATGCGCTGCATGTCGACTTCGATGTGCTCGCGGCGCAGTACGGTCGTCGGCTTTTGCTGGTCGGAAATCTGCCCTATCAGATCGCGTCCCCGCTGATTTTTCGCTTTCTTGCGATGCGATCGTCGCTGCGACGGATCGTGATCATGATCCAGCGCGAAATGGCCGATCGGGTGCTCGCGCCGCCGGGCAGTCGGGACTCAAACGCGCTCGGTGTGCAGGTGCAGATGGTGTGCGCGGTGCGTCGGGTTTGTCAGGTCGGGCGCGGGGCGTTTTTGCCGCCGCCGCGGGTCGATTCGTCGGTGATTTCGCTCGAACCACTGCCGGGAACTGCGGTGCCGCTTCGCGACCTCGATACGTTTCACCATGTGGTGCGCGCTGCGTTTGGCCAGCGACGCAAGACCCTGCGAAATGCCTTGTCGGCGGTGTTTCCTGATGATGTGATGGCGCGCTTTTCGGCCTGTGGGGTGGATCTCTCGCGGCGGGGCGAGACGCTGTCGCTGGCCGAGTTTGCCGCGCTGTCCGATGCGGTGCCGCCGCCGTCTTCCCATCCCGCTTGACGGAGCTTGCCGCTGATGAGTCGTCGCTTTCTCGGTTTGTCGGTTCTGCTGCTCATCGTGACCTGCGCGGTGTTTTTCTATCGGCACGTCCAGCACGCCAAGCCAAAGGGTCTTGTGCTCAGCCCGTCGGTGGCTGTGCCTGATTTGGGGCGAACCGGGAATCCGGCTGGGCTGGGATCGACGCAGGTGGTGACGGGCAAAACGCCGTCGTCGCATGCCCCGATCGCGAGCGATGTGGTGGCGACGGGAAGCTTTGGCGGTGGCGTGGGCCAGTTTGGTCGCAAGCGCCAGGCCGAATCGAGCCCCGAAGGCCCGATGGCGATTTCGGCGGCCCCCGACGGCAGCGTACTCATCGTCGATCAGGTCAACCGCCGCGTGGCGCGTTACAAAGACGGCAGGTTTGTGTCGCAGATTCCGATTGGCGGGGACACCGTGCAGGACTTGGCGATCGGGGCCGAGGGACGGGTGGTGCTGCTCGATCGTTTCGTCGACCGCGGCATTTTGGTCTACGGTCCCGACGGCAAGCTGATAAATGATGTGCCACTGCCGAGCAAGCTCGACCTGGGGAGCCTGACCGGCGTGTTTGCTGACGAGCATGGCATCTACGTCGAGCGTGAGCACGGCCAAGTGACGCAAGTTGCCGACGCAAACGGCAATCGGATCGAGGGCAGCAAAGAGCTTTCCGGGCGGCCCTCTCGCGATGGTCAGCTTGTGCTAAGCGCTGCGCTTTTGGAACGGCAGAGCGGGCAAGTGCTGATTCGCGCCCATGACCGCAATCGCGCGACGCTGGTGTTTGAAAAAGTGGTGCAGCTGCCGACGCCGGTTTTGCATCTGGTGATGCTCGACAGCGATCGCAGTGGCCGGATTTATTTTGCCGCCGTTACCGCGATAGAAGACCAGGCGCCACCGTATGCACTGTCTGACGAAGCGCTGTTCGCGGTGCGGCTGGGTCGCGACGGCAGCGAGCGCGGTCGTTTGAAGCTGCCGCCGCTTCATGGCAGTGATGAGTCATTTCGTCCCGTGACCGTCGATGACGGTGGCAACCTGCTGGTGATGCAGTCGAGCGAAACCGGTCTTTCGGTGGTTCGTTATGCGTTTCCGTAGCCGCAAAAGCCGTGTCCTTTGCGTCGAGAGAGGGCGATGACAGCCATACCGATCGAGGATTTTGCAGCCGCCGCCAAGCTGCCGCCTGTCGATGGACAAGCGGTGTTTCTGGGTCGCATGGGCTACGGGGTGGCGTGGAAACTTCAGCAGCTTGTCGTCGAGGCGCGGCAAAACGGCCAGATCCCCGACACCTTGCTTTTGTGCGAACACGACGATGTGATTACGCTCGGGAGACGGCAGACCGGGCCCGCCAATGTGCTCTTGCGTCGCTTTCCGATCTTTGAAATCGAGCGCGGCGGCGATGCGACTTATCACGGACCGGGGCAGCTCGTCGGGTATCCGATCTGTTTTCTGCGGCCCGGACCCGATCCGGCGCAGCCGTTTGGCGAACAGGATCTGCACGGCTTTTTGCGCGCGCTCGAGGAAGGTCTGCTGCACTTGCTGCGGCTGTGCGGCGTCGCCTGTGATCGCAAGCCGAAATACACGGGCGTTTGGACTGCTGATCAGACGGGCAAGCTGGTGTCTTTGGGCGTGGCGGTTCGTCGCTGGGTGACTTCACACGGGTTTGCGCTGAACGTGACCACCGATTTGTCGCGCTTTTTGGCGATCAATCCGTGCGGCATGTCGGCGCAGGTGATGACGTCGCTGGCTGCGCTTGGGGTTCAGTGGGACGGCAAGCCAGTGTCTGTCGATGCGCTGATTGCGCCGTGTGCGGCTTCTTTGGGCGCGTCGCTTGGTCGTCGTTTTGGGCTGCGCAGCGTCGAAGAAGCCGGGCTCGCGGATCTGCTGCGGCAAGCGAAACAAACACCCGAGCTGCCGGCGTTCAGTCCTGGCTAACCGGCTCTTGCAGACGGCGCAGGGTCATTTCATACGCAAGCTGGAGCGCTCTTTGACCGGGTTCAAGCTTGAACGGCGACAGCTTCGGCAGCGACGGTTCGTGCAGAAGATGCAGGTCCGGCCAGTCGGGCACTTCGTTTTGGACCCGGATCACTTTGCGCCACGGCGAGTGCGTCGGCAGGTGATGAAACAGCAGTCGGGCACCCGGCGTCGCGGTGGAAATTCCGGGCCGATCGGCAATGCCTCCGTCGAGGTATCGACGATCGCCAATTTTGACCGGCTGAAACATGCCAGGAAAACAGCACGACGCGCGGATGGCCAGCGTCAGGTCGCCTTCGTCGAGCACTTCGGTTTGCAGGGTATCTAGCGCAAACGCAGCCAGCCGCACCGGAATCGCACAGTCGTCAAAAGTCTCGACGGAAACTTGCGACAGTAGACCGCGCAGGATGTAGTCAAACGCTTGTCCGCGCAAAAGTCCGGGACCGCTCGATTCGTCGGCAAGTCGGCCAATTCCCAGTCGCTGTGCGATGTCTCGTAGCTTTCCGCGGCGCAGATAAAACGGCAGTCCCCACAGCGGATCGACATCCCAAAACGCCGATCGGGAAAGTCCAAGCAAGGTGTCGCGCAGCACGGTCGCCGGAAGTCCAGCGCCCCACAGTCCAGCGACGAGCGCACCTGCCGATGAACCGCCGAGCTGGGTGGGCGTAAGGCCAGCTTCTTCCAGCGCGAGCACGACGCCGGTATGGGCAAAAAAACCGAAAAATCCCGACGACAGCACGAGTTCAAACGGTTCTGCTGCCAGATGCTCAGCCAGTGTCTTCATGAGGGTTCTCGATGAGGGGAGGGCGCAATATGAAGCGAGAAAAATGCCTATTTCCGCTTGCTGCGCTTGGGCAGGTCGGCGAGTGCCGCCAGATAATCGATCGGTGCGTCGCTCGGTTTGGGCACAAGCTCGGCTTCGGTGAGCGGCCCCAGATCGCGCAGTCCCGATGCCAGCGTTCGCAAAAGATCGCGCGTTCCCGGCAAAGTTCCAAGCGCCGGCAGCAGATCGGTTTCACCCGCGCCATCGGCAATCGCACGACCCAGATCATTTACGGTTTCAATCGCGATGTGGCGACGGCGCAAAAGGTCTTGGAGCGAGTTTCGCAGCGCTTCGATGGTGTAGCTGTGGCGATCGACCATTTCGACGGCAACCCGCACGACGGCGGCGGCTTCGATTCGATGATCGGCAAACAGCGTCAGCGCGGCCTGAAAGTAGTTGTAAATCGCGACCAGCCGCGAGCCATACCGATCAAACTTTCCCGGTGGTGAGCGACGATCCAGGTGGATGAAGATCCGTTCCACCGCTTCGGAGTGTGGCAGCGATTCGAAAATCGACACCGTGCGCGCGGCGTCGTCTTCATACGTACCGGCGGCGCGCAAAATCTGTTCGAGCAGGCTGCGATCGATCCGGCCCGCCAGCAGATCCCCATACAGCGAGTAGATGAGCGCGTCGGACTCCGCGTCGTCGCCAAAGCACACCTCGCGCGTTTCGGCGGTGACACCCGCCCGTCCCGCCAGCAGCGCCGGCAGTTTGTAGCCCACCTGTTCGCGCAGGGCGCGAAATCGCCCGGTCAGCATGTTGCGCAGGTTTGGCTTGAGTACAAACTCGTCGAACTCGACCCCGTCGAGCCGCAGCTTTTCGGTCAGCACTTTGCGCATCTGCCGCGGCGATCCGGATATGAAACAAATCCGTGCTCTGCCGACGGACGATTTGCGCAGCTCACGCAGTAGCGTCGCAGCACCGGGGACGGTTCGCTTGTCTTCGGCGTCCTCGAATGCGGTGCGGACCAGTGACATAAAGGTGTCAAACTCGGTGCGCAGGTAGGTCTTGTCGAGATCCCAGCGGTAAATCACGCTCGGGACGGTCAGCTCGGCTTGGCTGTCAAAGGCGGTCGTCTTGTCGTTCATCCCAGCGCTCACTTGCTCTCGCTCTGGGCTTTTAGGTTGGCGGCTTCGATGAGCCCGCGCTCGATGTCGTAGAGCAGTCCGCTGGTGACGCTTTTTTTGGCGACTTTGATCGCGTTTTGAATGGCCGGCGCGTGGCTGCGACCGTGCGCTTTGATAAGCAAGCGGTCAAACCCGAGCAGCGGCGCACCGCCGTACTGTTTCCAGTCGGTCAGCTCTTTGAGCTTGCCGATGCCGCCCGACAGCATCGCCAGACCGGCGCGCCACATCAGCTTTTCTTTGTAGGCGTAGTGGGCCAAGCGGACGACGGTTTCCGACACGCCTTCGAGCATTTTTAATACGACGTTGCCGACAAAGCCGGAACAGACCACAACGTCAGCGACGCCGCGAGGGATGTCGACGCCCTCGACGTTGCCGATAAAGTCGACGCTGTGCAGTGATTTGAGCTTGGCGTGGGCTTCCACGACTTCTTTGGGGCCTTTGCCTGCTTCGGCACCGTTCGACAACAGCGCGACTTTGGGCTTGGGATTTTTGGAAATCCGCGCCGCATACGCCGATCCCATGATGGCAAAGCTCACCAAGTCGTCTGCCGTCACATCGAGCGTCGCCCCCACATCCAAGATCAGCGAAAACGGATCGTCTTTTTCGCCGCGCCGCACTTCGGTCGGATAGACCGCTGCCAGTGCGCAGCGACGAATCCCCGGCAGTCTTTTCCAATATTGCAGGCAGGAAAGCACCGCCGCGCCGGTATTGCCGGCTGATACCAGCGCCGACGCTCGACCTTCGGCACAAAGCCGCGCTGCGACGGCAATGCTGCTGTCCGGTTTGTGGAGGAGCGCATCTTTGGGCGTTTCCTCCATGGTGATGACCTGGCTGGCGTGGTGGATCGCCAAGCGCTCCGCGTCGTAGCGCTGCTGCATCAGTAGCTGGTGTAGGCGGGGCGCGTCACCAACGAGAAGCAGGTGCAGCGGCGCCCCAGCGTCCTTGTCGGGTTTTTCGATCGTCAGGGCGCAGGCGGCTTTGACCACTTCCTCGGGGGCGTGGTCACCTCCCATCGCATCGACGACGACGGTGATCGGTTGTTTGGCGACTCGCTCGTGTGAATCGGTCTTGTCGCCTTTTTCCGTGACTGCGTGGCTACCTGTGTCGCGGGCAGACATCTGGCTTTCCACCATATCATGTGCAGCCGTTTGCGCCGCTTGCTTGGCCTACCTGTCGCGGCGGGATGACTTTGGCGCGAAGAAGTCAGGCCGGCGGGCGGTTCGAACGTAAACAGAAACGGCGGGGGCATGTCGGCAGGCTGTGGGGGCCTGGTTCCGTCTCGGACCGGCATAACGGTTGATTTCATGACCAAAAACACCATACGATAGCTCCCACCACACACCTTCGCTCTGACGAAAAGCAGACCCATACGGGCACGTTGGCGGCGAAGGGCGGCTCAGCTTGAGGCAAAGGGGAAGGTCAGCGTGAGCGAGGACGACATCATCTACTGGCAGGATGTCCTAGAGTCGGTGCAAGCGGGGCGAACCGCCAACCTGAAGTGTCCGTTCTGTCAGCAGGGCGACATTGAGGTCAAAAAGCGCGAGCGGGTGACGACGGTGCGCTGTACCGCCAAGGGCTGTGGTCACTTTATCGAAGGCCGGTTTTCAGCCGAAGATGTGGCCGAATAACTGTAGGTTAAATTCATACACAAGCTACCTAATCAGGTGATCAGCGAAGCAAGAAAACATCCGGTTGGTCGTTTTGCTACTGAATTGTAAGGGGCTGGATCGGATATAGTCTTGCTCTGCGGGGATTGTAGAGTTTTGGGGCTTACAGATAGCTGTGTAGTGTTTTGAATATGAAGCACACATAGCACTGTTGGTGAGGAGAGAAGGGAAACATGGCGCGCAACTTCCTCGGAAAAGGATGGCGCTATCCGGTGATGATCGACCGCCACGGCGGGATGGCGCAGAGCAGTCTCGACGACTTGGTGCGGGAATCGATCTTGATCATCCTCGGAACTGCTCCCGGCGAGCGCGTGATGCGTCCGTATTTCGGATGCGACATTCACGAGCTGCTGTTTGCTCCCAATAATGTCAATACTGCGGGCCTTGCTGCTCACTACGTCGTCGAAGCGCTCGAAAAGTGGGAACCTCGCGTCGAAGATGTGTTTGCCGACGCAAATCCAGATCCCAACGAGCCGCACAAGCTAATCATCGATATCAAGTACAAGATTCGCGGCCAGAACGTTACGCGAAACCTCGTCTATCCGTTCTATCTGCGCAGGAGTGATCAAGAATGATCCCGACGCCGAAACTGGACGATCGGACGTATGCCGATATCATCGCCGAGGCAATTCGGCTGATTCCGCGATACTGCCCAGAGTGGACCAACCACAATCCCTCTGATCCAGGTATCACCATTCTCGAGCTCTGTTCGTGGATGACAGAGCTTATCCTCTATCGGCTCAACAAAGTTCCAGAGAAGAACTACCTGACCTTCTTGGACATGCTGGGCATCAAGCTGCAACCGGCCCAGCCGGCGCGCGCGCTCCTGACGTTCAAGCTCGCCGACGGCGTGGAACGACAGACGATTCGTCGCGGTCTGCAAGTGTCGACGCCGCAAGCCGATGAGGAAGACGCGGTTCTGTTCGAGACGCAGCGCGATCTGACGGTGATCAGCGCCAATCTCGATCGCTGCTTTTCCTATTTCGATGAAGCGTATTCGGACAACTCGCCCTATTTGCAAGGCGAGCGCACCGAGGGCTTTCTGTCGTTCGCCGGGGCCGAACGGGTCGATCGCTTCATTTATCTGGGCGACGAGCGGCTGATTGGCGTAAACGACTCGACGGTGCTGCGTCTGCGGATGACTGCTCCGGAGCACGGTGGTCGCGATCTGGCCCGGCTTTTGAGCTGGGAATACTGGAACGGTCGTCGCTGGCGTGAGCTTACGCTGTCCCAGCTTGAAGTCGAGCGCGGCGAGGTCATCTTCCAGGGCGTGGTCGACATGCAAAAGACCACCGTCAACGGGCTGGAGACCTACTGGCTGCGCGGACGGCTGGCCGAAGTGCCGCGCTCGCCGGCTGAGACGGAAGTCGACACGGTTCGCGGACGGATCGAAGTCACGGGCGAAGGCATCCTGCCCGATCAGGCGTTCGCGAACCTCGACAACAACGTGTTTATCGCGCTGGATCTGGGCAAAAACGTCCATCCGTTTGGCACCGAGCCCAAGCCCGATCACGTCCTGTATTTGGCGTCGCAGGAAGCGCTGAGCCAAGTTGGCGTGCAGATCGAAATCGACTTTGCGCTGAGCGATCCGCAGATTGCGCCGCCGCCGAAGCCGAGTGACGACCTGATCCTGTCGTGGGAGTACTTCGACGGCAAAAAGTGGCGCATTTTGGGCAAGAGCACGCCAAGCGGCAAGCCACCGCAGGGCTGGGAACAGAGCGTGCTCGGCTTTGTCGACGCCACCAATGCGTTTACCAAGAGCGGCACGGTGCGCTTTAACCGTCCGCCCGATCTGCAACCTGGCGAAGTGACCGGCGAGCCCAACTACTGGATTCGCGTTCGCATCGAACAGGGCGATTTCGGTGTGCCGGGCGCGTACATGCTCGACGGGGACAAGTGGGTTTGGCGCGACGAAAGACCGCTCAAGCCCCCGGCGTTCAAGAGCATCGGCATTCGCTACCAGACCGATCTCGATCACCTCAAGTATTTCGTTTCGTACAACGACTTCCGCTATCGCGATCACTCGGAAGAGGAAAAAAACGAATACCGTCCGTTCCAGCCATTCCAGGCGATCCCCGACGAAGGCGCGGCGCTGTATTTGGGCTTTGATCACCGTCTGCCCAACGAGACGATGAGCCTGTACTTCCAGTTTGTCGAGAGCACGGTCGTCGAGCAGGACTTTGCCCACGCCGAGCACCTGACGCAGTACTACGAAAAGCGCAAGACCATCTGGGAACCCGAGCAGCGCATTTCGTGGGAGTACTATAACGGGCGCGCTTGGGTGACGCTTGTCGTCGCTGACGGGACCAAAAACTTCACCGAGTCCGGCTTCATCGACTTTGTCGGTCCCGACGACATGGACAAGACGCTGAAGTTTACCGAAGACCGCTTCTGGATTCGGGCGCGGCTCGAAATGGGTGGCTACATCAAGCCGCCGCGGGTGCGTCGCATCCTGCAAAACACCGTCGAAGTCGCCAACGTCCGCACCGTCCGGGACGAGATCCTTGGATCGTCTGACGGAACGCCGCTGCAAAATTACACGCTTTTGCACGGACCACTGCTCGGCGGTCAGGTCATCGAAGTGCGCGAACGCGAGGAGCCGCTCGGCGAAGAAGTCGAGGAACTGGGCGAACACGCGGTGCGGATGGCCGACGATCGCGAAGGCGGCTACATGGTCCGCTGGCGCGAAGTCGAGAGCTTCTTTGAATCGGGGCCCAAGTCGCGGCACTACATCATTGATCCGCTGACGCGACAGGTGCGTTTTGGCGACGGCATCCGTGGCATGGTTCCGCCGGTCAGCCGCAACACCGTCATCGCCGCGGAATATCGCGTCGGTGGCGGCAGCAAAGGCAACGTCAACGCTTTTACGCTGACGTCGCTGACCCGCGCGGTTCCCTATATTGAAAAGGTCTATAACGTCCTTCCTGCCGTCGGTGGTGCCGATGCAGAAACGGTCGAGCAGGCCAAAGAACGGGCACCGCTGCAGATCAAGAGCCGCGATCGCGCCGTCACATCGGAAGACTTCGAGACGCTGGCGCTGCGTTCGACGACGAGCATTGCCCGCGCCAAGGCGATGTCATCCGACGACCGCGCTGGCCACGTCCATCTGGTGATCATCCCGCGCGGCGACGAAAAGAACCTGGATCTGACCCGCAAGCTGGTGCCGCCGCCGGAGCTGTGCCGCTTTGTCCGCAACTATCTCGACGAGCGACGGCTGATCACGACGATCCTCGACGTGACCAAGCCGGATTATGTGGAGATCTCGCTGAAGATCACGCTGATCCGTCGCACCGTCGGTCAGAGCGAGCGTCTGCGCACCGAGATCGAGCAGCGCCTGCGTCGATATCTGCATCCGCTCGTCGGTGGCAAAGATGGCAAGGGCTGGCCGTTTGGTCGTCCGGTGTATCGCACCGACCTCGTCCACATGGTTGAAGACATCCCCGGCATCGAAGCGATTGAGTCGATCCAGATCTACGACGAGGACCGTCGCATCAACGTCGACAGCGTGCGGCTCAAGGACGATGAACTGCCGCACGTCGTCAACGTTGCCGTGATTGAGCGCGTCCGTCAGGAGATGATCTGATGCTGCACGAGCGCGAGCCGATGCAGCGCCGCCTGGTCCGCGTCCCCGACGTGGTTGGGCTGTCCCTGCAGAAAGCTCTGCTACTGGTTCAGCACGCCGGTCTCAAGGTCGGGGCGGTGCTGTTCAAGGAAAGCTACGAGGAAAAGGACACGATCCTCGAGCAGAAGCCGCAGCGTGGCCAAATGGTCTACGCATCGGACGACGTGACGCTGTGGATTTCGCGCGAAAGCTACATCAAGTGGCTGCCGGCGATTTACCAACGCTCCGACGCGACGGGCCGCAACTACGTTCGCGACGTGCTGTGGATCATCCAGCACCTGTTTGGATCGATCGAGTCGGTGCTCGACGGAATCCATCTGTACTTTGACTCGTATGAAACGCCGGAACAGTTTCTGCCGTGGCTGGCGGCCTGGTCGGCGATGATTCTGGAGCCCGACTGGCCGATCGCCAAAAAGCGGCGCCTGATCAAAAAGGCGATGGAGCTTTATCGACTGCGCGGCACGGTGCGCGGACTGAAGCTGTTTATTTCGCTTTTTACCGGTTTTGAACCGCATCTGGCGGAAAACGAGTGGCCGTTTAACGGCTTCCGCATCGGGGTTTCATCGACGGTGGGCATCGACACGGTGATCCTGCCGCCGGTCGACAAAGCGCACTCGTTTGTCTGCGTGATGCCGCACAAGTTCAAAGATGTGTCGGCGCAGTCGATCATTCGGCTGCACGAGATCATCGAGATGGAAAAGCCATCTCACTCGACGTACATGCTCAAGTTTGAAGATCCGCGCCAGGCTGTCGAGGAGCGCGAGTTCTATCGAATCGGTGTGTCGTCGGGCGTCAACATCGGTCAGGAAGTGGTCACGCCGCTGCCGATCAGCGAGGAAACGGGCGAGCCGGATTATCCGAAGGAACCGGTGATGCCGCCGCCGCCGCCAAATCCGTCGGTGTACGAGCTGTTCGGGACCAAAAAGCGACAGCTCCCGGCGATCACTGGCGCTGCCAAGGCCGACAACGCTCCCGTCGAAGGTCGCGAAATTACGACCAGCAAGTACGGCTTCGAAGGTGCGCGCGAGTTCCGTCTCGACGACATCATGAAAGAGCTGTTGGCCCGCGCCGGTCTCGAACAGAGCGTCGATGTATCTGTCGATTCGAGCGCTGGCAGTGGTGCGGCGGTCAATCCGGCGGTGGTCGAGCTGGAAAAGAACGACATTTCAGCAGGTGGCGACGAAGCGCTGCTGGAATCGACGCTCGAAAGCAGCGGTCCGAGTGAAAAAGTGCTCTATTCGACGGACCAGCCCAAAGCACCGGCTGAGCCAGCGACGCACGCTGAAAGCGCTGCGAGTGCCGAAGGCGAAGAGAGCAGCAAGACTCCCGTCACCGGAGCCGCACCTGCCGCCGATGAGGATGGCGACATTCCGCGCGCCGGACTTGGCGCGACGGTCGAGGGTGGAATCCGGGGTCGCAAGCCCAAGATCGACATCGATGTGTCGGTCGAAGAGGTCGATGGCGACGCGGTCGAGGAAATCAGCGCAGATGATCTCATCTCGGAAGTCGACAAAACTTCGTCCGAGACGAGCGACAGCAAGCACAGCGATGTGAGCCCGGTGAAGACTTCGGCCAGCGTCGAAGGAAGTGTCAAAACCGGCTCACCTCGCGTCGAGATTGAGGTCGAAAAGCGCGAAGTGATTCGAGATGAGGGCAGCGCGCCGAGCGGCAGCGACAAGCCCGAAGACGGTTCTAAGAAATAGGCAACTTCTAACCAGGGTTCCCAGCGAGGGGCACGATGGCGACTGAGAGTGAGAGCAAAGTCAAGGGCTTCAAGCGGATCAACTTCTTCAAGGGCTTCCTCACCACCGAGCACGACTGGAACGATGCCGAGCGGTACCATATCGAGAAGCGCCGTCTGCACAACAAGATGATGCACGCGCCCGGCGTGGTCTTCGGCTTCAGCGGCGATCTCAAGGTCACGGCGCGTCCGCGCGGCGATCTGTCGGTCGAAATTCAGCCGGGCTACGCCGTCGATGGCCAGGGCCGCGATCTGATGCTGTGGGACGCCGAGATAAAGACGCTGGTGCTCGAAGAGTACAAGCTGCCGCAGACCATCTACATCGTCCTGCGCTACTACGAACAGGAAACCGACTTTATCGCCTACAAAGAAAACGCGGCCTACAAGGGGCATCGGCGGATTCTGGAAGGCTGCAAGGTCGAAATTTCGCAGACGGTGCCGGACATTCGCGAAGAGGTTGAGTTGGCGCGCATTCTGCTCGACAAAAATGCGACGCGAATTCGTGATGCCCGCGATCCGAATGAGCCCAAAGCAAACGAAATCGACCTGCGCTTTGTGCCGCGGGCCGGTGTGGCGGGCGCGTCGATGGACCCGGTGCTCAAGATTCGGCTGGCCCTGCTTTTGGAACGGCTGCGGCGGCTGCTATTGGCGATGGCGCGCGACAACAAAGTCGAGACCGCGCACGATGCGCTGGCGGGCGTGATTGCGGCGCAGACGCTGCATGTGTCGGACCTGCTCGACAACCGCAATGGGCATGAAGTGCTCAACATGCTGGTGCAGCTCCAAGACGAGCTGAGCAAGGATGTCGAGGTCAACCACCC
>DAORGN010000117.1:0-15752 GCA_035340095.1 Pseudomonadota bacterium
CGGTGCTGGGATTGCAGCGGACCTTAAGACCTTTTCCGCGCTGGGTGTCTACGGAATGAGTGTGGTGACGGCGCTGACGGTCCAAAACACCCAAGGCGTGTCAGCGGTGCAGTCCGTTCCGGCCCCGTTTGTCGCAGCGCAGCTTGATGCACTGCTAGCGGACAGCGAAATTGCTGCGATCAAAATCGGCATGCTGGCAGAGGAATCGGTGACAAAAGCCGTCGCCGATTGTCTGCGGAGACAGCCACCGCCTTACCTGGTGCTTGATACCGTGATGGTGGCAAAGGGGGGGCACAAGCTGCTCCAGGAATCGGCGGTGGATGCGCTGCGCAGCTTGCTTGTGCCGATGGCCAGTCTGGTCACGCCCAACCTGCCTGAAGCGGCGGCTCTGCTTCATACAGAGCCTGCGCAAAACGAACAGGACATGGTGGCGCAGGGACGGGCGCTCATCGCACAAGGGGCGAAGGCGGTGCTTTTGAAAGGCGGTCATCTTTTGTCGGCAAAAAACGAATCGCCGGATCTGTTTGTCACCGCGCAGCACGAAATCCGTTTTTCTGCCCCGCGTGTACCGACGAAAAATACGCATGGGACTGGCTGTTCTTTGTCGGCGGCGCTGGCGGCTCTGCGTCCACAGTGCAAAGACTGGCCAGAAACCATTGCCCGCGCCAAAGACTGGCTTTCACAGGCACTGCAGAACGCCGATCGCTTGTCCGTCGGAAAAGGAATCGGTCCGGTCCATCACTTTCATCGCTTTTGGTGATGGCCTGCCCTGCCCGCGCACGCTGCGGCGCGGACTCCGTCCTTTGCCAAACAGACACCGCGTCACGGGCCCCATGCTATGATGTTTCGGATGCAGAACCGTCGCTGGCTTGCTTGGGGGCTTTGCGCCATGGTGGGAATCGGAATCGGGGGAACATCACGCGGCGAAAAGAGCGCCGGATCAGCAAGCGATTCCTTTCCGGTGTCGCTTGAACCTGTGCTGATGACGACGATGGGAAAAGTCGCCGGCTTGACGGGTGAAAACGAGGCGATCTGGAAACGGTTTGAAGGCTTTGTCCGCGCTCGGCACAAAATCACGGAGCTGAGCGGCCCTGGACTGTCCAGGGAAACCGCCAAGCCAGCAAAGTCCGCCAAAGATCAGGCGCGCGAAAACGGCGTCGATGTCGAGATCGTGCGGCTGCGCCCCGATGTCCTGCCCGGACTTGCGCTGTTTCATGGCGTAAGCGTCGATCGCAGCCAGATGCCCATTGATGGCCCGGAGCTGGTTCGCGATGGAGGCTGGTTTGCTCTTTTGGCGGGCAAAGATCACTTCATCTTGCCGCGCTTTACCGGCGAAAATCCCGACAGCACGACAGCGGTTCATGACGACTTTCTGATCTGCCCGTTTGGGACCAGTCTGTTTGACATGATGAACTGTCCGCGGCTCGCACCGCGTTATCGGGCGGTGCTGCGCGATGTGGAACAAAAAGGGCTCGATCCGCGGCCTGTGCTGTTGCAGCTGTTGGCGCTGTCCGTGATGTTTGATCTGCACCTGGAACCGCTGGCGCCGGCACCGCAGACCGGGATCGCGTGGATCCGGCGACTCGACGAGATATCGGGCAGTGAATCGCCGCGGATTCCGCAGGAAGTGAAAGACCGGCTGCCAGCGATTCCAACCAAAGCGCCGTGGAAGCTGCCTGCGCCGCTTTTGAAAAAAGACGGGTCCAAGGAATCGGCCAGCTATCACGCGATCGGGTATTACCGACACCGCAGCCAAGCCTTCATGGCCGAGCTGAAAATTTCGCCGGACAAGCTGTATTTCGCCACCACGATGATTGCGTCGGGACCGCACTATGGGCCGTAAACGGAAAGCGCCACGCCCGACGGGATGATGACTGCGGTCAAAGCGCGTTTTGACCCCATGTCCTACTTGGCGCACTCAACCGCACAATGTATGGTGCGCCCATGTTTTTGGAGCACCTGCTTGCCGCGCTGCGCAATCCGCACAGCCAGCTATTTCAGCTCGACGACGAACTGCCGTTTGATGCCGATCGCTATCGGGCGCTTTTGTCGGCAGAAACGTGGCGACGAGGACAGCAGGGCGAACTAGACGAAGCGACCGCGGCCTGGGTGTTTCGCTGCATTGCCGACGGCTGGGTCGACGAACATCTGTCGGACATTCGCGATGCGCTGCTGGAGCTTTTGGCGGTGCGCGATGCCGATCACTTGGATGCGCTGCTCTGCCGGGCGACGGAACAAATCCTGGGCGCGAGTCCACGTCCGCAGTGCATTGCCGATGAAGAAGCGCCGCTTTTGACGCCAGCTGATCACCACCTGCTGCGAACGACGACCCAGGCTGTGACCAAAGAACAGGTGCCTCGACTCGGCGCGCGGCTTTTGGCCAGGCGCTATGCGATCCAGCTTGGGCTTTTGTCAAAGCAGTCGGGGACGTGGCAAAGAACGTGTCTGGGCGACGCGGTGATCGAGCTGCCGCGAATCTATGCCTGGCCGCTGCTGCTGTCGCTGGAAACGCTGCAAGCGCTGGACCCATATGACCGCTGGCGGGTGTCGGAATCGGCGCTTTTGGCGATGCGGGATCGTGGAACATTTGTCGTGCGAACGGCGGATTTCGACGGGGATTCTGAATCCGGGCTGTTTCCCTGGCAGCGCATTCGGCGGCTGCATCGTCTGGGGCTTCTGGAACCGGTGCCGCAACACTTGTCGGGGCATGAAACCCAGTGCGAGTTTCCGTTCCGCTTGACCCAGGTGGCGCAGGATGCCGTCGAGCGGGTGCTGCGAACGCCAGAACATGAAGTCATGCGTCTGGCCCAAACGCTCCTGCAAGAGCGCACCGATGACATGATGCAGCCCTACCGGCTCCGCCAGCGCGGCATCGAAGCCGTGCGTCATTCGGATGTGATCGAACACGCGCCGCCTTCCTTTGCGCGACAGTCGATGGTCGTTTGTGACGACGAAGCGGCTGGGCTGCACGCCGATTCGGGCCCTCTTCTGCGCATGACGGACCTTTCGGTGTCGCCGCTGCGGATGAGCGAAGATCGTGCGGAAGTGCCCCAAATGGACGAAGAGCGGGAAGCGGTTCCAGAGCCCACCCGCCCAGGTTCCGGGGGGGACAGGGGTCCACAAGAGATCGATCTGGGGCCACTTATCCGTCGTGCGTGGGGTGATCTGCAAGAACGTCGGGTTCATTTTTCGCTGCTGGGACCGACGACGCAGGTGTTTGGTGAACGGCGGCTTTTGGTGCAGACGCTGCGCGAGATCCTGCGCGGTGCCGCGGCGAGTGCCCAGCATGGCTCGCACAGCTTGGCGCTGGTGACGGTCGAGCTGGCCCCGCAGGATGATCATGTCGTGCTGTTTGTGCACGACAACGGAATTGGCCCACCACTGCCGGCGCTGCCGAGCCTTCTCGAAATGACCGATGACGAACTGGCAGAACCCGCCGAAACGGAAGGCGACGTACCCAGTCTTCAGCGTCAGCAGCAGTCGCTGTGGGGAATCGGTGGTGAGCTGACACTGCTTGCACCGCGCCTTGGCGGAACCAGTCTGCGCATCATCCTGCCGCGCAACATGGAAGACCAGAGATCCGCCGCGTAGCCGACGCAGACGATAACTTCCCGAAAAGCCCACACAGACCGCCGCAACCACGGCGCGGCGTAGGCCAAGCGAGGTCGCCGATGCAAGCAAGTCGAGTCCGGTCGCACGTAGCGAAGTCACGGTCCCTGGCTCTATTCCTTTTGACGATCGGTCTGCTTGGCTGCAAGCCGCAGATGGTCGGAATCGGGGACGATGACCAAGGGCTGGTCGATGCAGGTGACCCCGCAGGCCCCGATGACTTGGCTGCACCGCCACTTCCGCCGAAGATTCCTGGCTGTGTTGGTGACTGCGTGGTCAATGCAACGTGCAGCGCGGACAAAGGCCCCACGACGCTGAGCGGTACGGTGTCGATTCCGTCGGGGCTTCTGCCGGTCTATAACGCGCGGGTCTTCATTCCAACCGGCGAAGAGATTCCTGGTCCGCCGCAGGCCGGCGCGTACTGCGACCGCTGTGATCGGACGCCGAAGGTGTTTTCGACGACGACCGACATAAATGGCAAGTTCACGCTGCGCAACATTCCGGCGGGACGCAACATGCCGCTGGTCATCCAAGTCGGAAAATGGCGACGGGTGCTGTCGATTTCGGAAGTGTCGGAATGTTCGGTCAATCTGCTCGATCCGGCGGAAACGCGGCTGCCGCGCAGTCGGGTTGAAGGCAACATTCCGAAGATGGCGCTGTCGACGGGAAGCGCCGATGCGCTGGAGTGTCTTTTGCGCAGTCGGAAGCTGGGGCTGGATGACTCCGAGTTCACGCCGGAATCAGGTCCGGGTCGCGTCAATCTGTATGCGGGGGCAACCGGAGCCGCGCAGTATGTGTCGACGCTCAATGGCGGGGCACGGTTTACTGCGTCGCTGGCCCAGCCCAATCCAAGCTGGTGGGACAGCTATGACAACTGGGCGAAGTACGACATCGTGATGCTGTCGTGCGAAGGCCAGCAGTACATGCAGTACAAAAGCCAAACAGCATTGCAAAACCTGGAAAAATACGTCGGCAGCGGGGGCCGGGTGTTTGCATCGCACTGGCACAACGGCTGGATGGCGAATGCGCAGACGCCGCAGAAGATTCAGACCGTCGCGACGTTTGCGAACAACCTGAACTTGGGAACGATTGCGGCGCTTATCAACACAAACCAGGACAAAGGCGCGGCGCTGGCGGACTGGCTGATATTGCCGTCGGTGTCGGGGGCGATGCCGCCGCCGCGGGGGCAGCTCCCGGTGATGGGGGCAAAAAATACGGTGTCGAACCTGAACATGTCGATTGCGCAGCGCTGGGTCGATGCGCCGAGCGGTGCGTCGCAGTACTTTTCGTTCGATGCACCGATTGGCGCGGCCCCTGCGGAGCTCTGCGGTCAGATGGTGTTTACCGATCTGCACGTCAGCGGCGGAGTGGGTGGCGATACATCCCAAGCGGGCACGCCATTCCCAGGCGGATGCAACGCAGCGACGCTGTCGGCGCAAGAAAAGGCGCTGATTTTCATGCTGTTCGATCTGACAAACTGCTTGCAGCCGCCGATTGGCTAGGTAAGACCCACGTAACGCAGCGCATCGGCGAGATCGCGCACCGTGATGAGCTTGCGGGTGTCGATGTTGATTTGAACCATCGCTTGGGCGACCTGGGGACTGATGCCGGCGAGCACGGTTTTCGTCCCCAGAAGTCCCGCGGCACCGACCATCCGCGACAGAAACTGCGCGGTGCGAACATCGACGCTGTCGACGCCGGTCAGGTCCAAAATAATGGTCTGGGCGCGTTCTTCTTTGATGGCAGAAAGCACGCTGGACACAATCAGCTGCGTGCGTTCTTCATCCAGCGTTCCGAGCAGAGGCAGCATCAGCACGCCCCGTCCCGCTCGCATCAGTGGCGTCGAAAGCTGCGCGGTCAGTTCCCGCGATGCCAGAAGTTCCGCGTGCTGCGCTTTCAGCTGTTCGAGCGTGGCTTCCAGATCCTTGACCGCTTGCGCGCGCTGTCTTTCGCGGTTGGTCAGCTCGTCGTTGAGATAATAAATTCCCGCCAGCACATCCAGAAGCGGCGATTCTTCGCCGAGCGCCTGAAGTTGTTCGAGCGTGATCGAGCAGCGGCCCGCAAACACATCGGTCAAATGGGACACGACAATCTGCGCCCACTCCATGCGCGGATCGGGGGCTGTGTTGCCGTCTGAACTAGGCTGCTCCGACATCGCGCAGCGCCTCCTCGAGCGTCCTGTGCACGGTCACTTTGACGCGCACCGCCACGAGCACAAACTTGGCCGCCGCATTGAGCAGAAAGTTGCGCCCGGTGTAGCACGCACAGCGCTTCATGTTGGTCAGCGCGTCGAGCGACCGATACAGCGCCGTGCGAACTTCCTGCGGCGGTGGTTCGGCTTGGGTCAAGTTCACCACCAAATTGAACGATGGCAGATTCGCCGTCTGTCGCTGGATTTCGCGGAGCATGACTTCGACGGAAAATGGCGACTGAATCGGCATCTCTTCCCAGACGAAGGTATCGGCATTGTACCGGCTCAGTCGGGCCTGGATTGCTGCGATTTCTTCGGGAGAGCTATCCGGACCGTAGACTCTTCGCTCGATGGATGGTGGCATGGCTGGCCCAAGTAGGAAACGCGGAAGCTTCATCATACCAAACCCCATGCCTTCGGAACAGGACCGGCTGGGCGGGCCGGCTTTTCTGACTACAAGATCCGCAGGAATGCCAACAGGTCGGCCTTGTCACGCGGCGACAGCACAATCGGGTGCTCTTGGCCATCTTGGGATCTGCGGTAGTCATCGCTTAGGAAGTGGTCGATGACGGCTTCCAGCGTCGGAGCAGAGTTGTCGTGGAAATACGGCCCAAGCTGGCTGATGCGACGGAGCTGCGGCACCTTGAAGCGATACAGGTCTTCATACCGACCCGACGCAGACGCCGTACCTGGATCGACCGTGACGGCATGCTGCACAAGCGTTCCATCGACCTGCGCCAGTGGCAACACCACGGTCTTTAGGCTGCGCGACGACTCGGGACACTGTGTCGTTCCGTCGGCACACAGGAACGCCCGAAAATCCAGACCGAGCGCATTTTTCTGCGCGACACCGACGTCAAAGGCCTTGCCATAGCGCGGCGGAAAGCTGAGCGGCAGACCCGGAATGTGATCGACGTTGCCAAAGA
Source organism: Pseudomonadota bacterium (assembly GCA_035340095.1). Classification (GTDB taxonomy): domain Bacteria; phylum Myxococcota_A; class Polyangia; order Palsa-1104; family JAEUJZ01; genus JAEUKA01. The sequence goes on from DAORGN010000117.1 coordinate 6,727, forward strand.
CGTTCGGCGTGTTGTGGCAGCTCATGCACTGCGCGGCGAACACGGCTTGGCCACGCCGCTCGGAATCCGTCGAAGCATGCACCGTAAAAAATGGGTCACGCGCCAGCACCGTCGCCAAATCACACTGCGTTCCACCCGTAAGCCGCACGCAGTCGGAAATTTTGCACTTGGCGCCCACCGCATTGGAACAGGTGGGATTCGCGATCGGGTCCGTCGGGGTCAGCAGCGCCTTGAGCTCGGGCGGATCGATGGTCGTCGCTTCGATAAACGCGGCGATGTTGCGCGGACGTTCCTCGAAGTCCGGTGGGCCCGCCGGGTAGCGCGGGTTTGGTACACGCAGCAGATCATCGAAGCGCTCGTCGAAGTTTTGCGTATGCGAAAAGATCGCGCCGCGTGCGGTTTCGACGATTTCACGCATCCGACCGTCGTTTACAAAACCAATCGTAAGCGCAGTGTTCACAAAGCGCGGCACCTTGCGCCACTCGATGACCTGACGGAATGGATCGCTGGGCGACAAAAGCGGATTGAAGCGCCCCGGTCGGATCAGCACCAGTCCGTGGTTGTCGAGGTTGGCCAAGCCATTTGGGTGATTGCCATCGTCGGCGGGTCGGCCCGTAAACAACGGATCACTGGTTGGCACCACCGACGAAATCGGCAGCGTGTGCGGCAGACCGAGCTTTATCGCATCGACGACCTGGCCAGTTCCATCGCGCAGATCCGGACGGTGACACGTCGAACAGGTCCGTCCGTTGCTGGTGATGGTGCCGACGCCGATCATCTGCGATGCACCTTGAAACAATGCGACGCTGGTTTCGATCGAGTTTCCGTCGGCGCTCAGGCCAAAGTTGCGGCGCCCGGTATCGACATCGGGTGCCGGTGTTGGGCAGTTGGGTTCACAACCTACGTTGGCGTTCACCGCTCGTCCCAGAAATTCGACGGTGCTGGTGTAGCGCATGCCCAAGTCAAAGATGTCGCGCAGCATTTCGGTCGTATCGGAATCGGCGCGAACCGTCAGCGCACCACCGAGGAGGATCGCCCCCACTGCGAGCCGAACGGACAAAATCTTGCGTGCCTTCATCGGAGTCCTCCTTTCCTAGTGCTGCCCCTGGCAGTAAAGCGGTGCCGTGACGTGGGGATGGCTGACGAAGCCTCCGCACTTGGGAACCGGCTGGATGCCGGGCGCGACATTCTGGATGATGGCTGGCAGCGAGCCGTGCCATCCCCACGGAACCCCACCTTGCATCAGCGGTGCGTTGTTCAGGAACGCCAGCCCGCTATACACATAGGTGAAGTTGTTGTCGTCTCCGCCGGGCGGCACATCGGGACGGCCTTCCTCGATGGTCAGGTCGAAAAACAGACCGGCCTGCATCATCGCTTTCCACGACAAACCTTCGTTTGCTGGACGGAACGGTGCTGCATACGGTCGAAGCTGCCCGAGCGTCGGCTGCGTCGCCACCGCACGACAGAGGTTGTGCGGCAAAAAGGCCACCGGCGCCCACGACCAGAAACCGCCCTCGCCCGTCACTTGGCTATACGGCACGGTCCATTCCCGTGAAGCGTTGCCGTTTGCGTTCGGATAAAACAGCAGCGAGCTGACAATCGACACAATCGGGAACGACACCGGGAATGTGCCCGGCGGTGGCCCGGCGGGGTAGTCAAACGCACTTCCCTGCAACTTGAGCGTTGTTCCCGAATAGTAAAATGGTGTCGATGCCGTTCCGTATGTCGTCGAAATCGTCCAAAGACGATATGCGGTCCCATTTGATGGGTTTTGCGGAAAGTTCTTCGGCGACGGATGGAATGGATTATACCACCAGTTTGCTGCCGGCGGCGCAACGTAATGATTTGGTAGATTCTGATCCAAGATTTCTGGATCTCCACCATCAATGCGCGTAATTTGCGGACTGCGTGGTAGACCACGTAATTTTACAACATAATGGACCGTGTTTTTCGACTTGTCCCAGTCGATGCGCACCGTTCCTTTCAGCCCTTCGCAGTTTCCACTCGGGGGCGGAGGAACCCAGTCCTCGATGGCGGCTGCTGTTCCACGCCACAGCGGCAACAGCAGCTGCCCCTTGTCATCATTTCCCGTCCAAATGGGAGCAATCACCTTGCAGTCCGCTGGCGTCCAATTCAGATTGTTTGGCGGGCTGTTTAGATATGCATTTACGATGGGAAGATCGCTCGGCGATTTGTTGCTTCCATCGCATTTTGTCAATGCGCTGCCTTGTTCTACATCATCGAGTGACTGATTCGTAGCGCCTTGACAACTGACCAACAAAATACCCATTGCAAAAACGAAGGTCCGGGACATCCGCAATACCTCCAAGTAGGGCTGACAAATAAAAGTCTAGTTGGCCGGACCTGCTAAACAAGGCAATCTTTTGATTCTATTACAAACAAAAAAATGCAATCATTTCCCATGTTTCCATGGTGATCTGTTTCACAATAGAAGACTTACGCTCCTTTTGTGATCTGCGTCACTGCCCAATGTGCGCTATATCACGTCGTGATTTTCCCCCGCTGTGGAGTCAGTGGGATCGACGTCAGCGCCGCGAATACACCCATCCGATCGCGGTGCCAGGTGTCCAGAAGCCACGCACAGCGACGGCAAACAAACAGGTGCAATCAGCCGCAAGCCCAGGTCATCAAAAACCGGACGACAAAAATCCCGAAAGAGGCCCGCTGCTTCCGTCGCCAAAACGCCAGATGTCCTGCTTCATCGCCCGCGCGATGGATACCAGCAGATCGCCATGGCGCTTGTATCCATAGGAAAGCAGTCGCCCCGTCGTGACCGCCCCGCCGCCGCGCCCACCGACGATAAATGGCAGGTTGTCATGGCTGTGGGTGTTGCCGTCGCAGATTTCGGAACACAGCACCACCAGCGAATAGTCCAGCATCGTGCCGTCCGCTTCGGGCCGCTGCTTGAGCTGATCGAGCAGATACGCAAACTGCTGCACCCACCAGCGTCGCTGCGAAAAGTAGTCGCGGAACTCGCGCTTGGACTTGTCTTGGCTTGGGCCGTAGTGCGACGCCTGGTGGCTGCGCATGTCGAACTTCGGATCGTACATTTCCGTCGCTGGAAAGCGGCTCATGATGAGCTCACTTGTGTGATGCGACGCTTGTACGACGCCGACTTTGGTCAAACCGCACGCCATCGCCTGCACCATCAGATCCATCTGGGCGCGCAGGATTTTGGGAAACAGCCCCGGATCGTACAGGCTTGTATCGGTCAGTCCGCTCGTATCAATCCGCGGATCGGAACAGGTCGCTTTGGGCGGCGGCGTCATTCCGGGGATGCCCTTGACCCGGCGCTCGACTTCGCGCAGCGCATCCATGTGCAGATCGAGCTTCTTTTTTTCGACGCTGCCAAGCCTGGCGGAAAGCTCTTCCAGGTCTTTGCGGGTTGTATCGAGCACACTGGTTGCGATCGGATCGGGCATGCTGCCGCCACCGCCACCGCCCGACGGATTGGTCTTGCCAAACAGCCGCTCGAACGCCTTCATCGGGCTGTCTTCGGGCGTCGCGCTGACCCCGGCGCTTGGATACGAGATGTGTTTGTCGCCCGATGCACTGTTGTAGTTGGCCATCGCGCCCAGGTAGACGTGCCGAAACAGCGTCGACGATCCCGTTGTGCGCGCCAGATACTGGTCGATCGATTCACCATTTCCACCATCGACAGCGGTCAGCAGTTTTTTGGCGCCGCCTGGATGACTGCCGGTATCGGTTGGTCCCGAAGACAGACCGTTTAGAAACACGCAGTCATCTTTGAACGTCCCAAGCCCTTGGAGCTGTTCGTTTAAGGAAAAGCCGCGCTCGGGGCCTTGCAAGTGCCACAGACTCGGACTCCCATCGGCGGCTGGACCCGCTACACCATCGGGAAAATAGAAAAAGATGACCCGCCGCGCGCCCCCCGATGGGGCCGCATAGGCGCGACGCGGAGACGGCAGAAGTCCGCCCAGTGGCAGCGCCAGTGCAGATGCCGCAGCAGCGCGAAGCAGTGATCGTCGTGAAAATACGCTCATCAGATGCCTCTTATTTTGACGGGCTCTCTGCACTCCGGAACAGCAGTGCATCGCTTTCGACATAGGACAGGAGCAGCTCGCGGATGCTGCCGCCACTTTCACGGAATCGCCGGCCCAGTTTCCACAGTGAACAGAAGTCGTCACCGACGTGTTCTTGGGCCCCGCGCGCATAACGGAATGTCTTGCGAACGAAACAGCTCCGCGCGCGATCGGATTCCGCAAGCATCGTGGCAAGCTCGCGCAGACCGTTATAGGGGGCATGGGTCAAGGAACCCAGCGCTTCGCGATCGTTTAGGTCTCCCAAGCTGTCGATCGGCTGTCCGTTTTCTGTTTCGCGCCATTTCCCAATCGCATCGAAGCGTTCAAAACCGAAGCCCAGATCGTCGATGTACTGATGGCAGCTTTTGCAAAACGCGACGCTTGTGTGCTGACGGAATCGCTCGCGCGTGGTGGCTTTCGGATCGACTTGGGGAACGCCTCCTGCATTCGGTGGCGGCGGTGGCAGTTCTTCACAGAGAAGCTGCCGGCGCACAAACAGACCGCGCCGAATCGGCGAGCTTTGATCCGAGTGCGCATACGATCCGAGCACACTTCCGTGACCCAGCACTCCTGCGCGGGGCAGCGAACCATAGGACACTTTGCCAAGGCTGCTTCCCGTCACTCCGGGGGCGCCGTACAGCTTGGCCAGGTCAGCGTTTAGGAAGGAATAGTCGGCGGAAAACAGCTCATCAAAACGACCACTCCCATCCAGTGTGATGTAGGCGAAAAGTTGGCGTGTTTCTTCTGCCATCGCACTGCGGACTGCGTCGGTAAAATCGGGATAAAGGAGTGCGCTCTTGGTGCTCGACAGAATGTCTTCCGCACCAAGATAAGACAGACCAAACGAACCGATCACCGCGCGACTTTTGGGACTGCTAAGGATCCGCAGTGCCTGCGCGCGCAGCTTGGCTGGATCGTGCAGTTCTCCGCGCTGCGCAGCATCGAACAATTCCTGATCCGGCATGCTGCCCCAAAACAGATAGGAAAGCGCGCTCGCGGCTTCATAGTTGGTCAGCTTGTACGATCCATCGCCCTGCGCTTCGCCGACTTCCGATCGGTACAGAAAATGTGGACTGCTGAGCAGCGCTTGCACTGCTGCACTGATTCCATCTGCAAAGGTCTTCTGGGACGTGATCAGATCGCGATAGCGTGCAAGTTCGGAATCGCTCAGCGGTCGTCGGAATGCGCGCAGTCCGAACGTCTTTAGGAACTGCTCTGCACAGACTTTTTCGCGACCCCCACTCGCATCACATGGCAACACCGCGGCGAGGTTGTCTGTGACTTGTTTGGCCGCAACTTCCGCACCTTTTCGATAGGCTTCCAGATGTTGTTCTGACACCACGCGCACATCGGAATTGTTGTCAAAACCATATCCTTCCGGTCGTGCATCGGGAGGAATGTCCGTCGTCAAATCAAGCGCTGGTGCGCCCGGTTTGCACGTCACCGTGAGTACGGAATTCTGTCCTCCGAACCCATCTGGCATCGTGCGCGGATTGCTTGAATCTGTGACCCAGTCTTTTTCATCCAGTACAAACTTGTAGGAATGCGTTCCGGGGTCGATCGCACGCTCTGCTTTCCAGCGCTTGTCCGTCGAGGAATACGTCATCGGCCAGCCCCCCGCCGCGACCGTTCCGGGCCAGTTGTTAAAGCTTCCAGCGATGTGAACCGATCGAAGCGTGCGCCCCATTGGGTCATAGGAAAACGACGGCAGAACGCAAGAGGAACCCGACTTCGGCAGCAGATCCGTGATCGTGTTCTGGTATTCCTTGCGGGTCAGAAGTCGCAGCCGCCGCGCTCCCAAGCTGCGCTCGGCACAGACGGGATTTGTCGCTTGCATGTTCGCTTGCACATACGCGGCGACGTATCCTGCGCAGTTTCCGCTGCATGTCCCTGGACGCCCCGGTGGCATGCGTTCGCTGATGATCTGCCGTAGTTCACTTGCCGACGATTTCATCGGCAATAGCGCGGGGGCCGAAACACCCTGCCCTTTTGCACCGTGACAGACCGAACACAGCTCGACATACAGCGCCGCGCCTTTGGCAACCGCATCGGGATCGCTGGCGACCGGATCTTCGTCGACAGCCGGTTCGGTACAGCCCACAAGTGTCAGCGTGAGTGAAAGAACAAGCGCCGCCACAGAAACAGCGTCCACTGCGCTGCGCGGCAGACTGACAAAACGCGAAAACGAAGCAGCAGAGGTCTTCACATCCCGGAGCCTACAACAATTCCGGAAAGACAAGTTCCCAATCCGTGCGCGCGTTTTTTCCGTCGGGATGGATCAGTTTTTGGCGGCGGGGCGCCAGCCTTTTAGGGGGCCGGGTTTGCGACGGACTCCGTAGTGGCCGCCGACAAATTTGCACTGCATCACATACAGCGCGGACGATAAAACATTGAGCGCGGACTTCAGATCCGATCGCTCGCCCGGATTCTGTGGATCAGGCGGAATGGGGGTAGGAAACGCTTCGTAACAGGCCAGCTCGGCTTCGCGCGCCGTCGCCCGACACTGGTACAGCCGCGCCACCACTTCCCCTTGATGAATCGACGGATACATAAAGGGGACGCCGTACAGCTTGTGGGTGTTGTGGGAAGCGTGGCGAATGTCTGCCGGACTCATCCCAATCAGTTTCACTTCGGGCAGCGGCGTATCCATCACCTCGCAGCCGAGCATCGATCGCAAAAGCTGCATCACTTCTTCCAAATCACCGACGAGCCCCGATGCGCCTTCGGAATCGGCAGTCCGCTGCGCATCGAGCACCAGACCCTGAAGCAGATCGAGCTTGCCGCGCAGTCGCATCCGCGGATGGCTTTTTTCCACCAGCGTTTCGTCGTCGCGCAGATGGGTCAGGTGTTCCGGTTTCTTTTGCAGCCGCTGTCCGGTCGAAAGGATTTTGAAGCGACCTTCGCCCGGTCCCGGTGGACGGCCTGACAACGTCTCGCCCGCGCTGCGTGCGGATTGACGCTGGGCGAGGGGTGACTTGGCCACGTCAATCACCGCGGCGGCAAACGCTTCCGCTGCGGCTTCACAGGCGGGCAAAGACCCCGAAAGATACGCGCCTGCGAAGTTCGTTTCCGTCGGTGGGCCAAAAAACTTGGTCAGTTCCACGCCCCCGACTTTGATCGCGGCATCGACGGCAATCATCGCTTCCAGCGGGGGTGCAATCAGATACGCGAGCGGCTCTCCGACGGATACACCAGCCAGCTTGGACAGATATCGTCCCGTCGCACGCACCACATGTGGAAAGAAACAGAGCCGCCCATGGCCATCGGCGGAATAAAACCACGCTTCGTCGCGCAGACAGCGCTGACAGGCTTCCAGTGCGTGGTGCACTTCGTCGATGTCGTGGCTCGCGTAACAGCCAATCACTTCACCGGACAGCGGACCTGATGCGTGCGCTGCCCCGGCGTAAAACGACTTGGCGTATACCACGTCAGCGTCGGCGGCTTTGGTTCCTTCATCGAGCGCGACATACAGCGCATCGTCGCTCGTGCAGGTAATAAATCCCACCGCGCGAATCCCATCTGGCAGACCAAGCTGCTGCGCGAGAGGATCTGCCACCTGCGCAATGGTCCGCACCGACAGGACTTGTGGCTTTACGGGCAAAAGAGAAAAACGCGCCATCGTCTTTGCCCTTTATCCGAGGATTACACCCGACTTTTTGTCGCGCAAAATGCGGACGATGCTATCGGCGATCTGCGCGGCGGCCTGTGCCGGAGGAAAGCCCCGCGGGTTGATGTTCGAAATCACCTCGCGATCAGCATCGGTTGCTCCCGTCGCTGGCCGATAGATGTAATAGGCAGAAAGGCTGTCTGCGAAACCGAGTCCTGGTCGCTCCCCGCAGATGAAAATCGCTGATTCACACTCGATGAGCCGCGCAACTTCATCCATGATTTTTACGCGCGACAAGTGGATAAAAAGCGGCGGATTCATCCGAATGCCGCGTGCCGACAGCTCATGCGACAGCGCGGCTTGCAGTGGTTCGGCATTCACATTGATCGCCTCGGCGGACAGTCCGTCGCCGTAGATCACCTGAAGCTGCGCGCCTTTGGGCAGCTTGGCGCTGATGATCTGCTTGGCTTCTTCCGACAGCGCGCGTCCGGCGTCGGGCCGTTGGAGAAAGTGCTTTTTGTCCTTGGCCTGGCTGCGCACCTCGACAAAACCCAGCCGGTCGAGCGTCTCGCGCTTGACTTCGGACATCACCGCTTCTTTGGCGGCAGCATGGTCGGCGCGAAACTTCAGCAGCGTCGACGTGGTATAGCGCGTTCCCGATCGCCCGACCGCAATCCGCGCCGGCGTCGACGCGACAAGCGAGCGAAGCTGGGCCGGGGCTGCCGGACTTTGCAGCGTACTTGGCTTTAGCAGGACTTCGCCGCCCGAAACCAGCGTCGCTGCGGCAACGTGCTCGACTGCCGCCCGTGGGTCGCCATGCTTGCGCAGCGCCTCGCGGACCATTTTTTCAATCGCGCCTCGGTCGAGTGTGTCAGCCATGTGCGGCGGTTTATAACACGCATCAAAAAACTGAGGCGAGCAGTTCCCGCCGCAGAATGTCCGCGACACAAAAGAAGAGCGAGCATGGCGGGCACATTGTTTGCAAAACTGTGGCAATAGGTTCTGTTTCTCGATGAAGGCGAAATCTTCCAGGCACGCTCGCTGCATCCCAGGTTGGCTCGGTCTCAGACGGCTGACCTTGGCTGCGATGCTGCTTTGTTCGCCGTTTTTTCCTCGCCTTGCGTCGGCGGACCCGATGGGTCAAAAAACCGCGACGCTGACCGTGCAGCTTGATCAGGTCCAGCGCGAGCTGATGGGGCAGGAAACTTCCCGAGAACAAGTCCAGCGCGAGCTTGCTCTGCGTGAAAGTGATCAAGCCAAGCTCGTCGAGCAGATTGAGCAGCTGAAAGCCCAACCGCCGGGGCCCGTGCGGGATCTTCGGCTTCAGTCGCTGCTCGCCCAGGCCCAAGATCGCG
>DAORGN010000118.1:0-15601 GCA_035340095.1 Pseudomonadota bacterium
CGCAACCGAACGTCTCAGCCGGATCGGTCAGTCAGTTTCTTTCGACCGGTGACATAAACGGTGATGGCAACGTCGACTTCGTGAGCAACGACTTTAGCTCGGGTGCGATAAACCTCCGCTTTGGAAATGGAACCGGCGGATTCTCTCCGGCCCAGACCATCGCAACGGGACTCCAGGCAACTGCCGCACGATTTGCCGATGTGAACCAAGACGGCGCGCTGGACATCGTCCACCTGCTTTACGGAACCAGCAAAGGACTCGTGTTCCTGGGCAACGGAACGGGTAGCTATGCGAATCCGACGCAGTTTACTGCTGCGAACAATCCCTACAACGTCGTTGTAAATGACCTGAATCGCGATGGCGTTCCTGATCTGGTGGTTTCAAACGACGGCAGCAGCAACATGACAGTGCTGCTGGGAGACGGAAAAGGCGGCTTCGCAAGCAACGCCACGCTCGCGACCGGCGCAAACCCCTACTTCTTGTTGACCGCAGACCTCAACAAAGACGGAAACATGGACATCGTCTCCTCGGACCGCGGCAGCAGCGTGCTGTCTGTCTATTTGGCTGTCGATCAGTGCAAGTAGGCCGCCGCCACTCTCCAAAAAACTGAACGCATCGATATGGGCAGCGCTTCCGCAGCAGAAAGTTCGGCGATAGGTTCTGCGGAAACCAGTTGTGCAGGTCTATCCGTCCGCCATCCCATCAGCGCGACCCAGCAGCCAATGGGTGCGCACTGGACCTTTGCCTTTTAACTCGATGACTCCGCGAGTCTCAAAGAGATATCGCTCACCGAGTGCGGCGCGCGTCTCATCGCTGATCTGGATTGCACCTGGCTTGCCATGGGACTCTAGACGGCTCGCGGTGTTCACGGTGTCCCCCCAAAGATCGTAGCTGTACTTCTTCTTGCCGATGACTCCGGCAACCACCGGGCCGGTGTGTATTCCGATCCGCATCGCGAGCCCACCGTAATCGTGAATGTCCGCAATGACACGCCGCATCTCAAGTGCCATTTCAGCGACTGCGCAGGCATGGTCCTTGTTCGCAGCGGGCAGCCCACCGGCCACCATATAGGCATCACCGATCGTCTTGATCTTCTCCAGGCCGTGCCGATCCGCGATTTCATCGAACGCCGAAAACACACGGTTTAGGAGTGCCAGTACATCAGCCGGTGACAGTCGAGCAGACAGCGAAGTGAAGCCCGCGAGATCCGCGAACAGCACGGTCACTTGATCAAACGCATCGGCGATCGCGCCCGGTTCGCTTTTGAGCCGCTGCGCGATCGAGGACGGCAGGATGTTGAGCAGCAGCGTATCGGACTTGTGCCGGGCGTCATCTAGTAGCTGGTTGCGGAAGAAATCCCGTTTCCGCGAACGTTCATCGAGGTAGCTTATGCGCATGGCCAAAAGCTGCACGGCAAAACACCACAGTGCCGCGCTGATGACGAAGGGCTGTGGTAGAGGTGTCTTGAGCGCGATGACCCCAATATAGATTCCGAACAGAGCCACAGAGATCGCTGATGCCGTTAGGAATCGAAGTCCCATCATGGCGTGAACACCGACGCAGTAGATGGTCAGAACAAACAACGAATAATCATCGAAACGCCCCGGCAGGTACGACTGTGCAATCGGAATGCTGAGCCCGATCAGAAAGTCGACGAAAGGCCCGATGCGAAAGGCAAATGATCGCGTTGCAGTCGGAATGCAGAGCAGCATTGCGCCAACGAGCAGAGGCAGCGCCGTGACGAACACGATGTTCCGCAGCGTCGCGCCACCATGCGCAGGCATAATGAAACTCCACAGTACGATGAGCAGCCACATCGTGATGGCCAGCCCGTAGGAAATGAGCGTTTGCCCAACCGAGCGCCGCTTCTCACGCTCATCGAGATACCTCCGCTCGATGCGTGCATCCAGAAAGGAAAGCGTGTAGGGCGAAACAGGAGTCGAAACCATCGCCATGACGCATTTTATCAGGTCGGTTCGTCTGGCGTGCCGTTGCATCTGTGGGACCGTTACCCGGAGATGGCTCCGTTTCGTAAAGACATGATTTCCGGACTTTCTCGCCAGCGTCTTACTGGTCTCGATCCGGCTGGCGCAGCGGCTGGGTTGCTCCCCTGTCTGTCTATTTGGCTGTCGATCAGTGCAAGTAGGCCGCGTTTCGTGTGAAGATAGGTTTCGTGCCCGCGAGTCAGCCTGAGATCCTGTCAAAGCTTCCGCCGCTCGGTCCGCGCGTCCGCCGAATCATCATCCATGCCTGGGACGGATTTTGGGACGATCGCTGCTCACTGGCCGCATCGTCTCTGTCGTATCAGACTGCGCTCGCGCTGGTTCCTCTTTTGGCCATCGCACTCGCCCTGCTGAAATACGGAGGCCAGCTCGAAGACGGCTCGCGACTGCTATCCGTCGTCGTGCATCAGGTGTTTCCGTCTTCCCAGGAAGCCCAAGCCGAAGTCGTCAATCGACTGTCCACGTTTTCCGGCAACTTCACCGCGGGAGGACTCGGCAGCTTTGGCATCGTCGCGGCGCTGGCGGTTGGTTTCTTTCTGTTCCTCTCTGTGGAATCGATCTGGAATCACATCTGGGAATCACATCGCGAGCGCACGTATGTCGAACGATTCCTTTTGTTTTACACCGGCATCACGCTGATTCCGTTTGTCGTCACGCTGTCGTTTGTGCAGACAGAAAAACTGTGGGGCAGCTTTGCGGTGGTTCTGCCCTATCTGTCGCCGCTGCTGACGACGGTAATGTTGACGCTGGCGAACCGACTGATTCCGACGCTGCGGGTGCGCTGGCGTGCAGCGCTCGCTGGAGGCGCAACCGCAGCGGTGCTGCTCGAAATCAGCAAGTTCGCACTGGGCCGTTATCTGACCTGGGTTGCGACAAGCTACAAGTCGATTTACGGCGCGCTCGGTGTCCTGCCGCTGTTCCTTTTGTCGATTTATCTGTGGTGGCTGATCGTGCTGTGGGGCGTCGAGGTTGCACGTTCCGTACAGCGGCTGCCGTGGCAACTGCGAATTCACGATGACGCGAACCCGCATGACGCGCAGCTCACCATCAATGGACCGCTCGCAGTGCGGCTGCTCACCGACGTAGCGCGACACTTCAAAAACGGACAAAAGAGCCTGCCCGTGGATGAAATCACACAGCGACACGGACTGCCGGAAAGCATTGTCCGCAAAATCCTAAACCGGCTCGCCAAGACGGGATTTGTCGTCGAGCACGAAGACGGTTATCTGCTCGCGCGGCCCCCGGACGGAATCCGTGTCGAAGAAGTGCTGCGGCTGTTCCAACCGACCCAGTATCTGCATGCCGATGTGGAACCCGATCAGCTCGATCAAGTGCTCGCCAAGCTCGAAAAGCAGCAGCAGCAAGTCCTGGCCGACACCACGCTGGCCACCCTGATTTAAGGGGCCGGAGGCGGCTGGGCCCCGTCGCGGTATTCCAGCCTCGAGTCCACTTCGCCGCTTTCACGGAAGAACGTCCACACCCCGTCACGCCGTCCTTCGCGATACATTCCCGCCGATTTTTTCATTCCGTTTTCCCACCAGTCGACGTACTCGCCGTGACGGGTTCCATCGGGACGCTGACACCACGCCGCGGTGTACGTTTGAAACGACGTGCCACGCGAAAGCTCGGTGCCTTTGCCGCAGCTCACAGCGCGCGTCGAATCGGTGATTTTGGCAGGTTCCGACAGAGGCGGACCTGGATGAGCGCAGCCAAACCCAAGCGAACAAACAAGTGAAAGACACACAGCGCGCAAGTACATAGCAAGGAGCCTAGCACAGCCCCAACGTCGACCAAGTGATCGCATCTGGTCGGACTTGCGGACCGTGCCTCCGTCCACGCATGATCGTCTGCATCAGCGCTGAGGAGCGAAGATGCGGGGTCGACTGCTGCTTGTGTTGTGCCTGCTTTTGCTGTGCGCGATGCCTTCACTTGGCTGGGCTTTCGATCCTGCCTTTGCGGTGCCAGTCTTGCGGCCCAGCGCTGGTGCGTCGTGGATCGTGAGCGGCGAAAGAGAAGACGGCTTTGCGCTGCATGTTCCCGTCGGAGCACTCGTTGGTTGGGCGCCAAATGGACTGGCTCGGCTGTTCGATCGGACGCCGTTTTTGCTGCCCGAACTTGGCTACGAGCTGCGCGTGACCAAAAACCATCGCAGCGACGCTTTTTCGGCTGGACTTGGCGTCGGCTACGGCGTGCTCACACTCGCGATTGTTTCGTACACACCGCGTTTCACTGTGGGGTCAAGCGACGGACAGACCGCGCTCGGTTTTCGGCACAGCGTTGCAGGGCACTTCCTGCTGTCGGTGATTTATCTCGAACTGTCCCACGAAGTGCTACGGGCGGGATCCATCACCAGCCACGACATTCAACTGTCCGCCGGGCTTAACGTGGGAACGCTGCTGATTCCGCTGTTTTTCTGACGAGACAGCGGACGTTGCCAGCAGGCTGTGTAACGTCCCCAGCAGCGACTCTTTGCGTGCTCAGCGGGACCCAAAAACGACAACGATCCGACCTGTTGCTGATCCGCCGAAACCTGCTACAGATTGCGCATGTCGGATTCCTCTTATGCTGACGCGCTGAAAAAACGCCTGTGGCGGCGCTTGATCGTCGCGACGATGGCGGCGGCTGCACTGTTTGCCCATTCGTGCAGCGACATCACCACCAGCACACTTTTGTGTGAGGACGCCGCGTCACGCATCTTCGAGTGCTGCAGTGCCCACCCGGCGGTAAGCTGCCACGAAAATGGCTGCGCTGACCAGCGACCGAACTTCTCCCAAGCTACCGCCAAGTGTATTCGCTCCTCGTCTTGCGACGCACTGCGTCAAGCCGGAATCTGCGATGTCACCGACTGGCACATGCCAAGCTACGCAAGCTGCATCGACGGCCAAGCGATCTGCCAAAACGACGGTGGCGTCTGCCCCGCATCGGTTGCGCCAGCCTGTGCCGCACTCGGGAGGCTGACATGTTCCTAAAATCCATCCTGGTCGCCGCCTTGCTGTGTGGCGCGACGCCATCGGCGCTTGCGCAAATCACGCCCGATGCCCCACAGGCGCCGCAGCTCGGCCAGCCACTGACCGAAGCACCGCCGTCGCTGCCACCGCCCGCTGTCGTCAGTTCAGAGCCAGGGCAAGCGCGCTTTCACAAACCGGCATTTACCATGGCGGTCGTCGGAGGCGCGTCGTTTCAGTACATCATCGAAACGCCGTTTTTGAGCGGCGGTGCCGAACTGCGCTTGGGATTCATGACCCGCAAAGTCGAATTCACGACGCGGCTGCGCATGCTGGCTGGGTCGACTCTCGCGGGACTTGTGCTGTTGGCACCGTCGATAAGCGCTGGGGTGATGGTGCCGATCAGTCAGCGCGTTCGCATCGGCGCCGAAGTGACGCTGCCGCCGTTTGTGCGCGGAATGCTGATTCGTTACGTCACCCAAAGCGACATGGGCCGCGCAGCTCTCGTCGGTGCTGGTTTTGAAACCAGCGTCGACATCGTGCAATGGAAAGACAACCGCGCGCTGTTTTGGGTCGGCACACTTGGCGTCGACGTCACGGCGGTGCGAGTGAACGGCGACAGCGGCCAAACCGCCAGTGTCGGTCCGAATCTCTTTACGGGCATCGGCTATCGCATCTAAGCTTTCGCCTTCTTTTTTAGGCCGCTATGGCAAAACACCTTCATCGTGAAACGCGCAGCCACGACGGCAGTGGTCTGATTCGCGAACAGCTCACGTTCGCCGATAACACCGTCGCTGCTGCGCTGTATGGACAGGCCAACGGGCATCTTCGCATCATCGAACGCCAGCTTGGCCTGTCGCTGCACGCTCGCGGCAACGAACTGTCTATCATCGGCAGCAAAGAATCCGTCGAGCTGGCGCACCGGCTGCTTGAACAGCTTCGTGAAATGCAGCAGCAAGGCCGTCCAGTGACCACCGACGACGTGGTGCGCGGGCTGCAAATGCTTCAGCACGACAAAGACACGGCGGTGTCCGATGTGCTGCGCGATGCGGTGGTCGTCGCCAATCGCAGCCGTCCGGTGATTCCCAAAAGCGTCGCCCAGCAGCGTTACCTCGACTGCATTCGCAACGAAGATGTCGTTTTCGGCATCGGGCCCGCGGGCACCGGCAAGACCTACTTGGCGATGGCGATGGCGGTCAAGGCGCTGCTCGACAAGCAAGTCCGGCGCATTGTGCTCTGTCGGCCAGCCGTCGAAGCGGGCGAAAAGCTCGGGTTTTTGCCGGGCACCATGCAAGACAAGGTCAATCCCTATCTGCGACCGCTGTACGACGCGCTCAACGACTTGCTCGACATGGAACGGGCGCAGCTTCTTATCGATCGCGGACAGATCGAGGTCGCGCCGCTCGCCTTTATGCGCGGACGGACACTCAACGATTCATTTGTCATCCTCGACGAAGCGCAGAACACGACGAGCGAGCAGATGAAGATGTTTTTGACCCGGCTCGGTTACGACAGCAAAGCCGTGATCACGGGCGACATCACCCAGATCGACTTGCCGACGCGCGGTCAGAGCGGTCTCGTCGAAGCGATGAAGCTGCTCAGCGGCATCGTCGGCATCGAGTTTGTCCACTTTAGCGAAGTCGACGTCGTGCGCCATCCACTGGTCGCCGCCATCATCCGCGCCTACGATCGTCCAACCAGCAACAGCGGCAGCGGCACGTAACGGCGCTGGCGATGCACTCGTACTAGAAAGCAGCCGCATTCCAACTTCAGGGGTATAACGAAACCATGTTTGTTCCCCCACAGCTTCGTCGCTTCTGGGTCTTGCTCGTCGTCGCATTGTGTGTGGTTCCCAGTCTGGCGCTGGCTGCACCGCTCGAAACCGATCTCGGCGACCGACTGCAAGCCGCGCTGTCTGGGCAGGGCGGTTCGATGCAGCTTGCCTATCTGCTGGCCTTCCTGGGCGGCGTCGCCACCAGCTTGACACCGTGCGTCTATCCGCTCATTCCGATCACGATTGGTCTGTTCGGTGCCCGCGAAGCGCCCCGTGCCCAAGCCCTGGGTCTGGCCGCTTGCTACGTCGGAGGCATCGCCGCAACGTACACCACGCTCGGTCTGGTCGTCGGTTTGGTCGGCGGACAGTTTGGCACCTTCATGACCAGCCCATGGGTCATCGTCCCCGTCGCGGTGTTTTTCCTGCTGATGGCGGCGTCGATGTTCGGTGCTTTCGAGCTGTCTTTGCCAAACGAACTGCAAGGCAAGCTGTCGCAAGTCGGTGGCCAAGGTCCGATCGGCGCGTTTTTGATGGGCCTCGTCGCGGGCATTGTCGCGGCGCCTTGTACGGGTCCACCCCTTGCCGCGCTGCTTCTGTTTGTGAGCACCCAGCGATCCGTGCTGCTCGGTGGTTCGCTTTTGTTCGTCTATGCGATCGGGATGGGCATGCTGTTTTTCGCCATCGCTGGCTTTGCCCTGAAGCTGCCGAAGTCGGGCGCGTGGATGGATGGCGTCAAAGCCGTGTTCGGTGTCGTGATGATCGTCGCGGCGCTGTACTACCTGCGCAACGTGGTGCCGCTTCTGCGAATGTATGGCAAAAGCACGACGGTCTTTTTGGTGTCGCAGGCGGGGCTGGTCGTACTGGGGATCTTGGTTGGCGGACTTACGCTGAGCTTTGCCGACGGGCCGCGTGCTGCGATGCGAAAAGCGCTCGGGGTGTTGCTGATGTGCGTCGGTCTGTACGGCAGCGTCGCTTGGGCGATTGCGCCACGGGGCGGGCTCCACTGGCTGACAAACGAAGCGGCGGCGGTGCAAAAAGCCCAGTCCGAAGGCAAGCCGCTGCTCGTCGACTTTGGCGCCGAGTGGTGTGTGCCGTGCAAGCAGATGGAAACCAAGACGTTTTCAAACGAAGAGGTGCGGCGCGAGCTGTCACGCTTTGTGCTTCTGCGCATCGACTGTTCGGAATCGACGCCCGAAAACGAAAAGCTGCAACAAAAGTATCAATCGCAGACGCTGCCGTCGGTGCTGGTGTATGACCGAACCGGCCAGCGGACCGCCTGGCTGCGCGAATTTACCCCGCCTGAAACGCTGCTGCCGATCCTGCTTAAGACACCGTAACGACGATGGCCACGCCCCGTACTTCTGCCAAAAAACCTGCCGCCAAGACCAGCAAGCGCGATGCAAAACCTGCCGACGGTCTGGCATCGGCAGCGGACGCCGTCGCGGTGAGCAGCGCCGGGAAGATGAAAATTCCCGAACTGCTCGCCGAACTGGAAGAAACCGCCAAACAGCTCGATGTGAAAGTGACGTATGAAGCGATGACCGGCGAGCTGGGTTCCGGCGGTCTGTGCAAAGTCAAAGGCCAGTGGCGCGTCATCATCGACAAGCGAGCGACGCCAGGGGATCGGGTGTCGATTTTGGCGCTGGCGCTGACCCGCGTACCCCGCGAAGGGGTCACGATCCATCCGTCGGTGGAAAAGCTTCTTTCCGAGGTCAAGCCACGCGCCGTTTCGATGGAAGACGCGCTCGATTCCGACACGCCGACGGCGTAGCCCGGCTGGCGCTGACGATGGTTACGGCAGCTTGACGGGCAGACACACCACGCTCGTCGTCACGGCGGGGGCAGCAAAAAACAGGAAGTTGGCAAGCTGCGGCTCGACGCCAAACCGGTCGGCAAAGCCCGCATCGGCCAGATCGAATCCGCTCGCCGGCTGTTCCAGCAGTCCCAAATCCAGGTGCCGAATGTCATATGCCGTCAGCAAATCGACGATGCGCTGAAGCCGCTTGAGCAACAGCGGATCAAACACACCGCCGAGCGGAAGCTCGCGCACCGTCGCAAACTGATCGTCCGGCCCTGCCGACAAGTCCAGTTCCATCGCGACTTCTTGCACGCACGCAACCCGCGCCACCGACGACAGCGCAACCCGCAGATAGCGTTCGCGTATTCGATCCGCTTCCAAGGAGGCAAGCTGCGCCGACTGCCTGAGCACCACAAGCGGCGGCTCGCGCCCGATGCACAGCACATACAGATAGCGGCACAGCTCGTCATCCGAGGGCGACACAAAATAGACCGGCGCTTTCGTTGCCGTCGCAATGCGCTGGCCCAACATCTCGCTTTCGGATTCCGAAATGCCTTCGTCAAATGCCGTCACCACGTCGAACTGTCGGTACGTCCGATTTGGATACAGCCGTGGCAGAAGCCGACCCAGGAACTGCTTTTGTGCGTTCTTCTGCTTCGAGCAACCGCCGTCGACCGATCCGCAGCCTGTCTTGCACGTCGAACAACCCATGTCGATTACTTCTTCGCTTTGCGAGCCCGAAAGCGTGCGCGCAAAAAGTCCGCCATCCCTTCTTTGTTTTCTTGCGGCACCCGCGACAGCGCCAATGCTCCATCGGGAACTTCGCGCGTGACGGTCGATCCGGCGGCCACCATCGCATTTTTTCCGACCCGCACCGGCGCCACAAGCTGGGTATCCGAACCGATGAACACGCCGTCTTCGATGATGGTCTGGTGTTTGGCAAAGCCGTCGTAGTTGCAGGTGATGGTGCCGCAGCCGATGTTGACCTGCGCGCCGATGGTGCTGTCGCCCAGATAGGCCAGGTGGTTGGCTTTGCTGCCGCGACCAAGCTGGGTTTTCTTCAGCTCGACGAAGTTTCCGACGTGAGCGTCTTCAGAAAGATCGCTGTCCGGTCGCAGGTGCGAAAACGGGCCGACTTGGCAGCGCGGTCCGATGTGGCTCGATGCAGCGACGGAATATGGCTTTATGTGAACCCCGGCATCGACGATGACATCGGTCAAAACGCAGCCTTGATCGATGATGCAGCCTTCGCCAATTCGCGTCTTGCCGCGAAGCTGCACGCCGCCAAAAATTTCGACGTCGCGCCCAAGCTGCACATCGGCATCGATGCTGGTCGTCAGTGGATCATGCAGCGTCACCCCCGCGAGCATGTGCCCACGATTGATCCGCGCCCGCATGTGGCTTTCCGCGACGGCCAGATCGGCCCGGTCATTTACGCCCATCACTTCTTGCGGCGGCGCGACAATCACCGTCACTTCTTCGCCTTGCGCGACCAACAGCTCGACGAGCGCCGTCAGATAAAACTCGCGCGTCACCGAGCTTTTGTGCACCTGGCTCAGCGAGTCGAGCAAAAATTTGGCATCGACGGCGTAAATCCCCGCGTTGACTTCGCAGACCGCCAGTTGATCCGGCGTACAGTCTTTGTGCTCGACGATGGCGGTCGCTTTTCCAGCCGTGCGAATCAGCCGACCGTAGCCGTGCGGGTCGGGAAGTATCGTCGACAAAAGCCCCAGCTTGCCGGTCGTTTTGTCGATCAGTTCTTGCAGACTGGCCACCGACAG
This sequence comes from Pseudomonadota bacterium, assembly GCA_035340095.1. Taxonomy (GTDB): domain Bacteria; phylum Myxococcota_A; class Polyangia; order Palsa-1104; family JAEUJZ01; genus JAEUKA01. The sequence goes on from DAORGN010000118.1 coordinate 10,302, forward strand.
AAGCGGCGTATCCCCATACAGGATCAGCACCTTGCCACCCGATTCGGCCAGCTCTGGCAGCGATGGCAGCGCACTGCGCACAGCATCGGCGGTTCCCTTTTGTTCGGTTTGGATCGCAATCCGCAGACCCGGCACATCCAAGCCACTTGCGCGCACCGACGCTTCGACCGCATCGGCCTGGTGCCCAAGCACGAGCGCCGTCGCTGACACCCCCAGCGGACCCAGCAGCGCAAGCGAACAATCACACATCGTGCGGCCCAAGATTTTGTGCAGCACTTTGGCCCGCGCCGATCGCATCCGCGTCCCTTGACCGGCGGCCAGCACAATTGCGTACAGCGGTTTCGCCATCGAGTCAGCTTGTGACATCGTTTTTTCCTCGCGAGGGGGGTTATTCACAGCACAGGCGCGGCGCTTCTGCACGGCTCGCGATCATCTGTTCGACGATCGGCAGATAGTATTCGGACTCCATCCGCGGCTCGATTTCCCCGGCGTCGATTTTGGCCAAAAGCTCGCGCTTCAGATCCCCAATCAGCTTCGACGGTGGCATGCGGAACTTGTCCATGATGGCGTCGCCAATTCCGCTCGGCAGCGGCGGAATTACCGCATCTTCGGCGCGAATCTGGCTCACCCGCTGCGACAGCGTATCAATGTTGCCAAGTCCCTGCTGCCGTCGACCCGGCTTGCGCGACGTGATGTCGGCGCGCGACAGATCGAGCAGATCGGGCAGATAAGGACCGATTTCCTTGGCAAAACGGCGCACCGCTGAATCGGTCCACGACGGCAAATACGCATTGGGCCGCAGGTGATGCAGGATCAAAAACCGCAGCGAGCGGTGGTTGTCCCTGTCGAACTGAAAGCGCCGTCCGATGTCATCGAACATCCGCGCTCCGACTTCGCTGTGGCGATGAAACGTCACTTTCCCGTCGGGAGTAAACGCCCGCGTCTTCACTTTGCCAATGTCGTGCAAAAGCGCCGACCAGCGAACCACGGGCCGCGGCGGCGACTGCCAGACCACTTGCTTGGTGTGTTCCCAGACGTCTTTGTGACGGCGACCGGCTTCCTGGGAAAAGTTCACCGTCGCGTGCAGCTCCGGCAAAAGCGCAAGCAGCGCGCCGCTGTCGTAAAGCCACTGAAGTCCAAGCGGAACACCGTCGAGGAGTAGCATCTCTTCGAGCTGCGCTCGCAGCGCGTCCGGCGCGACACTGGACAGCTCGGGCGCTTGCTCTTTGCCCACATGACAGAGCTCGGTGTAGGCCGGCGTTTTCACTATCGAAGCGGCTCGTTCCACGTCGGACGCCAGCAGACGAGCGGTACGCAAAATCCACTTCACATCGCTGCTACGCAGCTCGGATAACAGTTCAGGACGCATGTTCTATTCGAGGATGGGCCGCGGTCGTCGCGCAGCACGGTCCGTCAGGCTACGAAGCTTGCGAAACGTCGTCAAACAGTTTTGCTACGTCGCCGTGCTAGCATGCGAAGCGATGATCGGAGCGGCCATTTCGACGGGTTTGCAGACGCTGCGGGCGCGGGCTCTGCGGCTTTCCCAAACGGTCTTGCTGGTATGGCGTGCGGCACCTTCGCTTTTGCTTGGGCTGTCTCTGCTGACGATCCTGGGCGTGCTCTTGCCGCTCGCGGTGGCCTACGTGGGCAAGTCGCTCGTCGATGCGGTGGTCGCGCACAACCGCGATCTGGCGCTGCGGCTCGTCGGACTAGAGCTTGCACTGATGGTGTCGCAGGCGCTCCAGTTCCGCGCCCAGTCGCTGACCAAGATGCTGCTTGGCGCCAGACTTTCCGTCGACATCAACGTGATGATCTTGAAAAAAGCGGTGTCGCTCGACTTGGCGCACTTCGAAGATCCGAAATTTTACGATCAGCTGACGCGGGCCCGGCGGGAAGCGTCGTCGCGACCGCTCGGCATGGTCGGTGATGTGCTTCAGCTTGTGCAGGGCGTCCTTACCCTCGTCGGCTACATCGGTCTTTTGTGGACGTTCAGCCCGCTCGCGGTGATGGTGCTGATCGCGGCGGCGCTGCCAGCGGCGGCGGGCGAAGTGCGCTTTTCGCGTGCCGCATTCCGTCTGCGCAACTTCCGCGCGCCCGAAAGTCGGCGGCTCAATTACATCGAATACATCTTGGGCAGCGACGAGCACGCCAAAGAAGTGATGGTGCTTGGGCTTGGACAGACGCTGCTCGATCGCTATCGGACGCTCGGGGAATCGCTGTATGAAGACGATCGCAAACTGGCGGTGCGACGCGCGATCTGGGGTTATCTGCTTTCGCTGTTGGCGACGGTTTCGTTTTACGGCTGTTACGCGGTGATTGTCGGTTTGGCAGTTTCGGGCAAGCTCAGCCTCGGTGAAATGACGCTGTACGTGGTCGCATTCCGCCAAGGTCAGCAGGCGTTTCAAAGCACGCTCAGCAGCCTGGGAGGCATCTACGAACACGATCTGTACATGTCCAATCTGTTCGATTTCCTGGCGATTCCGACGGTCCTAAGCCGTGCCACCGCCCTGCTTCCGGCCCACGCGGAAAGTGCAGAAACCGGGATCGAGTTCGATCACGTCAGCTTCAAATATCCGGGTGAAACCCGTTATGCCTTGCGCGATGTCAGCCTAAAAATTCCAGCCGGACAGAGCCTCGCGCTCGTCGGACACAACGGTGCGGGCAAGACCACGTTTATCAAGCTGTTGTGCGGTCTGTATCAGCCCACCGAAGGCAGGATTTTGCTCGATGGAAAAGACTTGTCGACGCTGCCGCCGGATGCAGTGCGCAAGAGGATGGGCGTCGTGTTTCAGGACTTTGGTCAGTATCAGTTTTCCGTGCGCGACAATGTGTCGTTTGGCAGCATTGCGCATTCCGACGACAAACCACGGATCGAGCGGGCACTTGAACGCGGCGGTGCCGATGAATTTGTACGCGGTCTTCCGGACGGAATCGAAGCGCTGCTCGGTCGTTGGTTTCACAAAGGAGTCGAGCTGTCCGGCGGACAGTGGCAGCGGATTGCGCTGTCGCGGGCGTTTATTCGCGAAGAAGCCGACATTCTGGTTCTGGATGAACCGACGGCGGCGCTCGATGCGGAAGCTGAACACAAGGTCTTTGAGCGATTCCGCGAGCTGACCCAAGGTCGCACCGCGATTCTCATTTCCCATCGTTTTCCCACCGTGCGCATGGCCGATAGGATTGTTGTTTTGGAAGGCGGCAGCGACGGTGGACACATCGCCGAACAAGGTACGCACAGCGAACTTATCGCGCAGGGCGGTCGCTATGCCGGTCTGTTTAAGCTGCAAGCGCAGGGGTATCTGTAACCATGGCTCACGTTCTGATTCCGCTTCCTGATACTGATTTTGATGTCACGGAAGTCGCCGTTCCGTGGCGATTGCTCACCCGCAAAGGACATCGCGTAAGCTTTGCGACCGAGCATGGTGACAAACCCCCGAGCGCCGATCCACTGCTTCTGTCCGGCGTTCTGTTTGGCAAGCTCGGTGCAGAACCAGAACCCAAGTCGTTCTATGCCGAGATGATCGCATCGCCGGAATTTCGCGCACCGCTCGCTTGGGAATCGCTCAATATGAATCATTTTGAAGGACTCATATTGCCAGGCGGACATGCCCCTGGAATGCGTCAGTATTTGGGCAGCGAAGTCGTTCAGCAAAAAATCCGTGACTTCTTTTTGTTGAAACGCCCCGTCGGTGCGATCTGTCATGGCGTTCTGGTGGCGGCGCGGGCCGGCGTGCTTAAAGGCCACAAAACCACCTGCTTGCCGATGTATATGGAGCGTCTTGCATACTTCATATCGGCGTGGAAGCTCGGTACATACTATCGAACCTATCCCGCCTACGTCGAAGAGGAAGTCAGGGCCGGTCTTTCGTCGCCAAGTGACTTTGTGCGCGGACCCATCACGCTGAGCGAGCGCGGCACGCAGGAAAACGATGCGCCAGCTTTTGTGGTCGAAAGCGACTATTACGTATCGGCACGATGGCCTGGGGACGCCTATCTGTTTGCGAAAAAATTCATCGAAAGACTGCCGTAACGCCCTGCCCGCCTACCACAGCATTGGCTTTTTCACCATCACAACCACCGTCGCCATGGCCGCCAAAAAGGCCGGGATTCCCAGCAGCGCCCACAGCTTGAATGCCTGCAAATATTCTGGCGGAAGGGGCTGATTTTGGCCTAGCGCTTGCGCCGACAGATTGCGCATTCGGATCTGAAGAAACGCAGCCCAAAGCCACGCAAGGCCCGCCACCATCCACAGCGCAAACGCGGTCACAACCCACGATGTCGCAAGCGGCAGTTGGAGCTTTAACACCATGGTAAGTCCCGTCGCTGGCATGACGATTCCGGAGCTTACTGTGAACAGCCAATCGGCGATGACAATTTCGCGATCGAAAAAAGCAATGACGCGCAGATCACCACTTCGGAAGGCCCGCAACTTGTAGTACGCGCTGCCGATTCCGGTGCCCAGATACAGCATCGCAAACAGCACATGAAACGACTTTAGGACAAACCACCACACTGCTTCCTCACCACCAGTGTTCCGACGAAGATCGGCAGGTTTTTGCTAAACGGACCGAAGGGATGAACGTACAGACTGGGTTCCAAAAAACCCACCAACAGCGGCAACAGCAAAAGCGCCCCAGCCTGCAGAAGCAGCAAAAGCCGCAGCCATTTTCCGGACAGCACAAGCGCAAGCACTGCAGACAGAATCTGCGCCACACCCATCGCACCGACGAGGATGGAGGGCGATATCTGTTCGATTCCGATTCGCGGAACCATCTGAAGTTCGATCTGCTGCTGAAACAGAAGTTTGGGAAACAGACCTTCGGTCAGCCACACCACCGCCATTCCGATCCGCAAATATCGTTTCGCCAGATCCGTCCACGACCCATGTTTTTCGACGAGAAACAGCACGTACAGCACGCACAAAAACTGTAAGTTTTTCGACAGCATGCCAAACGGACTGGCCAACAGCAGCGGCTCTTTCAGCGCCAAGATCAGCGAAAACGACAGCACCAGCGCAGCCTGAAGCGACACAAGCCAGCGCACAGGCCGAACGACAAGCACCACGATTCCCAGCCCAAGCTCCGCCGCGCACGTCAGATACATCAGCAGCGAAGGGAGAGAAAGCGCATGCAAGTAGGAATCACCGACCAAGCGGTAATACGGATGCAGAACCGCAAGCGCCGTCCAGATCCACACCGCCGAAAGCGACGCCCGCAGCCAAGTCTCTGCCCGCTGCGGATCAACAGAAGCCAAAGGAAACAGGCTCGCAAACACCAACGTAATCTTACCGCAAAAACAGGCGG